>ONYS01000024.1 GCA_900322095.1 uncultured Prevotella sp. | reverse complement strand
CGGCGGAATACAACAAAACTTGATTTCTGTGACGAACAACTTTAAAAGACTTTAACTTTAGAACTTAGCTGCGCCGACAAAAAAGACTGAGTAGTTACTGAAGCAACGTGGAATGGTTAATAAAATATAATATAAGAGTTTTAAAATCACGTTAAATTGCTCTTTTCAAAATATTTAAGTAACTTTGCGCCCGATTTGGGCTTAGTGTGCCCGTCTCAAACATAAAGTCTAACTTTATTAATTCAAATTTTTTATTTAATTTTTTATGTCAGATTACAAGAACGTGCAGCCGTTGGAGGATTTCAACTGGGATTCATTTGAGAACGGCTCTAGCACAAACGTCAGCAAAGAGGACCTCGAGAAGGCCTATGACGAGACTCTTAACAAAATCCAGGACCACGAGGTGGTAGAGGGAACCGTTACTTCTATTGATAAGAAGGAAGTAGTGGTCAACATCGGCTACAAGAGCGATGGTATCATTCCCGCTTCTGAGTTCCGTTACAACCCCGACCTCAAGGTAGGCGACAAGGTGGAAGTCTACGTTGAGGATCAGGAAGATAAGAAAGGCCAGCTGGTTCTTTCTCATAAGAAGGCACGCCTCACCAAGAGCTGGGAGCGCGTTAACGAAGCCCTTGAGAAAGAGGAAGTTATCCAGGGTTACATCAAGAGCCGCACTAAGGGCGGTATGATTGTTGACGTTTTCGGTATCGAGGCTTTCCTTCCTGGAAGTCAGATCGACGTTCATCCTATACGCGACTACGATGTGTTCGTAGGCAAGACCATGGAATTCCGTGTTGTGAAAATCAACCAGGAATACCGCAATGTTGTTGTTTCTCACAAGGCTCTCATTGAGGCTGAGTTGGAAGCACAGAAGAAAGAAATTATCTCTCACTTGGAGAAGGGCCAGGTACTCGAGGGTACTGTCAAGAACATCACCTCTTACGGTGTGTTTGTTGACCTCGGTGGTGTTGACGGACTCGTACACATCACAGACCTTTCTTGGGGCCGCGTAAGCGATCCTCACGAGGTTGTTCAGCTCGACCAGAAGATTAAGGTCGTTATCCTCGACTTCGATGAGGAGAAGAAGCGTATCGCTCTCGGCCTGAAGCAGCTCACACCGCATCCTTGGGATGCTCTCGATCCTAACCTCAAGGTTGGTGATCACGTGAAGGGTAAGGTTGTCGTGATGGCCGACTACGGTGCATTCGTAGAGATTCAGCCGGGCGTAGAGGGTCTTATCCACGTCAGCGAGATGTCTTGGAGCCAGCACCTCCGTTCTGCTCAGGAGTTCATGCACGTGGGCGACGAGGTAGAGGCTGTCATCCTGACCCTCGACCGCGAGGAACGCAAGATGAGCCTTGGTATCAAGCAGCTCAAGGAAGATCCTTGGGAGACCATCGAAGTGAAGTATCCCGTTGGCAGCAAGCACACCGCTAAGGTTCGCAACTTCACCAACTTCGGTATCTTCGTTGAACTTGAGGAAGGTGTTGATGGTCTGATCCATATCAGCGACCTCTCTTGGACCAAGAAGGTTAAGCATCCTTCAGAGTTCACTTCTGTAGGCGCAGACATCGATGTTGTTGTTCTCGAGATTGACAAGGAGAACCGTCGTCTTTCTCTCGGCCACAAGCAGCTTGAGGAGAATCCTTGGGACAACTACGAGAAGATCTATACTCCCGGTTCAATTCATCAGGGCAAGATCACTGAGATGATGGACAAGGGTGCTGTGATCACTCTCGACGAGGGTGGTGAAGGCTTCGCTACTCCTAAGCACCTCGTTAAAGAGGATGGCTCACAGGCTCAGCTGGGTGAGGAACTTCCCTTCAAGGTGATTGAGTTTGCTAAGGAAACTCGTCGTATCATTCTTTCTCATTCTCGCACATTCGAGGAGGGTAAGG
Source organism: uncultured Prevotella sp. (assembly GCA_900322095.1). Lineage (GTDB taxonomy): Bacteria > Bacteroidota > Bacteroidia > Bacteroidales > Bacteroidaceae > Prevotella. The sequence continues at coordinate 26,528 of ONYS01000024.1, read as the reverse complement.
ACGATGACGTGAAGCGCGGCAATCGTCGTCACAATACCAAGAAGCAGGACACACCTCAGGTGAACAACGTCGCTGCTGGTACCTCACTTGGTGATCTCGATGTGTTGGCTAACTTGAAGGCTAAAATGCAGAAAGGTGAATAATTAATTTCCCGAGATATTTTAATGCCCGCATTGCAAAATGCGGGCATTTTTTTTGCTTTTTCAAAAAATATTGTTATCTTTGCACTGATTTTAAACACCCATACGTTTCTCATCTGAAACGTGCTCACCATTTTAATTAATCATGTACAGCAAAGAAGAACTGTTAAATAAGGATATTGCCGAATTGGGTGATATTGCACAGAAATTAGACATCAATGTCCGCGACACCAAGTCGCTCGACGATTTGGTCTATCAGATACTCGACAAACAAGCTGAGAACGGCAGTAGCATGAAAGCCAATGAAGGCAATCGTCGCAATGACCGCAAGCAGAGCATAGATGGCGATGCGGTTGCTCAGGCTGAGAAAGAACTTGCCGCTATTCCAAAACATAGGGGGCCAAAAACAAAAAGAGAACGTGAACTCATCAAGATCATAGAGACCGCAAAGGGACCAGGTGCTGCGATGAACATCCAGCCCGATGATATTACTCAGCAAGAGAAGATGCCTGAAACTTCAGAAGATACTTTCACTAATATCGATAGCAATACTGATTCCGCTATTCCCGAGCAAGATTATGTCGAAGGAGGCAACGAGCAAGACCAGCCCAGCGCTGACCAATTGGCCAGACTTCAGGAAAAAGTGAAAAACCACAACGAGAATAATAATGACGCTCGCATGGACCAACCTGTAGAAGATCAAATTTGGGAAGGTGATCCAGGAGATGGAACGGACTTCATCACCGTAGTTGATATTCCTATCGAGGATCAGGGAGCCATGCCTACATACGACATGTTTGACAACCCTGGACCAACATATCAGGAGCAGACTGAGAATTTCGAACAGCCAGCCGAAGAGCCTGAGACAGAGCAATTCAATTTTGATGATCTGGTAACTGCGAATGGCGTGCTCGAAGTTATGCCCGATGGTTACGGATTCCTTCGTTCTAGCGACTACAATTATCTTTCTTCTCCCGACGATGTCTTTGTCGCTAATCCACAAATCCGTCATTATGGACTGAAGACCGGTGACGTTGTTCAGTGCCACGTTCGTCCCCCTCACGAGGGTGAGAAGTATTTCCCTCTGACGAGTATCGATAAGATCAATGGCCGACAGCCTGAGGAAGTACGCGACCGTATTCCTTTTGAGCACTTGACGCCGCTCTTCCCTGAGGAGAAATTCTCTCTTTGTAATGATCCTGCAACGACCAATCTTTCTACCCGCATCGTAGATCTCTTTGCTCCTATTGGAAAAGGCCAGCGCGCTCTTATCGTGGCTCAGCCGAAAACAGGTAAGACAATCTTGATGAAGGACATTGCCAATGCCATCGCTGCCAATCATCCCGAAGCTTATCTGATGATGCTGCTTATCGATGAGCGTCCCGAGGAGGTCACGGATATGGCCCGCACGGTGAACGCTGAGGTTATCGCTTCAACCTTTGATGAGCCAGCCGAGCGTCATGTAAAGATTGCCGGAATTGTATTGGAGAAGGCAAAGCGAATGGTTGAGTGCGGTCACGATGTCGTCATCTTCCTTGATTCTATCACGCGTTTGGCCCGTGCATATAACACGGTGAGTCCTGCCAGTGGTAAGGTCTTGACCGGTGGTGTTGATGCCAATGCCTTGCAGAAGCCGAAACGCTTCTTTGGTGCAGCCCGTAATATTGAAGGTGGCGGTTCGCTGACCATCATCGCTACAGCTCTTATTGATACCGGCTCGAAGATGGATGAGGTGATCTTCGAGGAGTTCAAGGGTACTGGTAATATGGAATTGCAGCTTGATCGCTCACTGAGCAACAAGCGTATCTTCCCTGCTGTTAATCTTGTCGCTTCTAGTACTCGTCGTGATGACTTGCTGTTGCCGAAGGAAACTCTTGATAGAATGTGGATTCTCCGCAACATGATCAGTGAGATGAACTCCATGGAAGCAATGGACTATATCAAGAAGAATATGGAGCGGACGCACAACAACGAAGAATTTCTTATTTCTATGAATCCTCAGGGCAATCACTAATTTGATTGTCGAAACAATAAAATTAAAGGCCGGTATACTTCATTGTATGCCGGCCTTTATTATGAACTCTCGGTCTATTTTCTGACTCGGATGAGTAGAAGAACCAAACCATACGATATTGCTTCCAGTAAGGGCTCGACAAGCAAATGAGTAAAGGGCCTAGCAAAACATGAACGGAAAAAAAGAGCTGAAAGTTTGGTCATTTACTGGAGACACGCTACCTTTGCATATAATCCTTTTAAGTTGCAAGGACAGAGCGGGTAGGGAGGATTCTAGCATTAGACTTATTCTGAGATATTTAACCCCTATCAGCAGACCGTGATGAGTAAAATCAAAGCAGATTATGATATTAGAATTACTTTTAGACGTATGGGCTCTTTTCAGCATTCTGAATTTTGGAGCTGTGGGAGACGGGAAAACAGACAATACGGTGGCTATCAATCAAGCTATCGAAAAGGCAGCTTCGTCCAAACATCATGCTATTGTGGAGGTACCGGCAGGCACTTACATCACCGGAACCATCCATATGAAGAGCCATGTTACCCTCAGATTACATTCTGGGGCCGTGCTGAAGGGCACCGACGACCTGAAAGCCTATGAGCCTCTGAAGCCCATCTCCGATTTGTCGCGATACGAGAGCGGACGTGGCACGGTGAATGCCAACAGCGCCTACGACCCTGTGTGGTCACAATCGCTTATCCAAATGGTGGGTGTCGGTGATGCCCATATCACGGGTCAAGGAACAATCGACGGCTCTCACGTGTTCAATCCCAATGGAGAGGAGCACCAGCGAGGACCCCACACAATACTCATAGCCGACAGCAAATTCGTGACTCTCAATGGTATTCATATTAAAAGATCTTCTAACTATGCCATCTTAGCCTATAATATTGAATATGCAAGCTTCTCGAAACTGCGTATCGATGAGGGATGGGACGGTATACATATTCGCGGTGGCAGAAATGTGGAGATTGACGACTGCGAACTTCATACAGGCGACGATGGTATTGCTGGTGGCTATTGGGACCACATGAAAATAAGAAATTGCCAGATAAACTCTTCCTGCAATGGCATCCGTATGATACAACCCTCAACAAACCTGCTGGTGGAGCACTGCCGCTTCTACGGTCCGGGACTCTATGCCCACCGCACGTCAGGCAATAAGAACAGTTTGGCGGCCATCAGCCTGGAGCCGGGCGGATGGGGACCAGCCCCTGGTAGGCTCGACAAGATCACCCTACGGCATCTTGATATCGACCAGGTCAACACACCTTTGTCGGTCACGCTGAGCGACGACAATAGATTGGGACGTCTAAAGATAAGTGACGTTAATGCTCGTGACATTACCCGCATGGCTCTATCAGTGAAGAGTTGGGGCAGCGCACGCTCAGAAAAAGTGACGCTGAAGAATGTAACCATGAATTTCCGAGGTATTGACGACCCGCAACTCCCCGCATGGTTTAAAGACCAACCCACCAGCAAGTGGCCTGTCTTTCCCAGTTATGCTCTTTACTTCCGCAACGTCGATCGTGTGGACATGCGCAACGTGAAATGTGATTTTAGCGGAAACGAATACCGCGAGCCCATCATCTACGACAACGTAAAAAGCCACACAGAAAAGCGTGTGCACTGTAAGAAAATGCAGTCCAACGATTAATAAAACGCAAGACATTTTTCCCATAATTGAACTGAAGAAAGCGGGAAACATGCCATGATTTATGAGAAAAAACAGCCTCTATTTCTCCATTGTTTTGGTGAAATAGAGGCTATTATTGTTGGGGGACTAAAATGGAGCTTGTTCTTCTCAGCTCCAGTTTCTATCCGCCTAGCTGTTCGTGACAAACCTGACGTAGGCTCTGTCGTCGAAAGATACTTGTCCGGGACGTTTTCCTTTCGTGGCTTTGAACTTCTTCATGAAAAGAGGGTCTTCCGTCAACTGTTTCTCTAACAGTGCCTCGCTCTCCCTGAGCGTGGAGCGGAGAAATGGATAGCCGTCTGAGGCCATCACGACTTCTATGGGCTTCCTATGTCCGGGAGCTAAAGTGTGTACGGATATCTTCTTTGTATGCTCCATGGGAATAGGGAAACCATCTACGACGCTGTAGGTGATATTCTCGCCTTTCATAACGTTCACCAGTTGGTGAAGAATGGCCTTGCGCCCAATGTCGTCCGCCATCAATCCTTCTACAGTGGCTCCGCTTAGCAGTGCTGCTTGGAGAATCTTCGCCCGCTTTGCTGCTAGTTGAGCTTCGTAGGGCTTGGGATTATCAAAGTATATCCCGTTGATGAGGCATTGGCAATCACCAATCATCCAGATTTCATCGCGATAACGTGAATAGACGATGACGCTGGCACAGAGACGCTTTTCGGGATGGCGGGTCATTTCCTGCCAGTTTTGTGCTGTCTTCTGGCAGAAAGTGGAGATTTTCCGGGTCACCCGACGCGAGAATGTCAGTAGTGAGGTGTCTGTCGGAAGATTGTTGATTTCTTCTTTTATCAAGAGCATGGCTAATCGGCCGTTGGTCATTCCTTCAACCAGTCTGGAATCAGTCTTGCTCGTGCTTCCGTCAATGACAGCCACGAAATCATTGGTAATGACTAGGCCGTCCTCACAGTGGTCATTGTCTATTTTGCCTTTTACCAGGCTTTCTATGATTTCCATGTGTGAAATTTGGATTAAAACTCTTCTTGTTCTTTTCCTTCGGATTGCTGCGGCCTGATTTTGGTTGCTGGGGCGTTGATCCTATGGGGCGATTGTCAAATGTTACATGGTGGCCTTTGCCAGGACGACCGTTAAACAGCCGTGAGAGCAAGTCACGCCGTCCTAACTTGATCAGTTCGCGCTCGATGCTGGCCCTCTCTTCAGGCTTGTACCAGAAGAAGAACTGCCGTTGGGCAAGTTTTTCCCTCTGTGTCTTGGCCGAGAAAACTGGCTCCAGTGTATATGGGTCGTAACCTGTGTACCACATCTCGGTGCTGACCGTCATGGGCGTTGGTGTAAAATCCTGAACTTGCTCCAAATGGAAGTCTAGGTCTTTGGTGATCACAGCCAGCTCCGCCATGTCCTCTTCGTGGCATCCGGGATGTGAACTGATGAAGTAGGGGATGATTTGCTGGTTGAGTCCTTCCTCGCGATTAATGCGCTCAAAGGTGCGTTTGAATTCGTAGAAAAGATTGAAACTCGGTTTGCGCATGAGCGCGAGCACACGGTCGCTCGTATGTTCTGGAGCAACTTTGAGACGTCCGCTCACGTGGCGTGTGATGAGCTCACGCGTATATTGTCGTGCCGCCGCATTGGCTTTCTCGTCTTTACTCCTGTATAAAAGCAAATCATAGCGTACTCCACTGCCGATGAAACTTTTCTTTATGCCTGGGAGCGCATCGACGGCATGATAAATGTCGAGCAGTTTGCTGTGGTCGGCATCTAGATTAGGGCATATCTGCGGATTGATGCATGAGGGACGCTTGCAGTGCTCACAGGCTTTGAGATTTCGCCCGTGCATGCCATACATATTGGCAGACGGCCCCCCCAAGTCGCTCAGATAGCCTTTGAAGCCCGGCATGGCGATGACTTGCTTTACCTCGCGCAGAATGCTCTCCTTGGATCGGCAGGATATGAATTTTCCTTGATGGGCCGAAATTGTACAGAATGCACAGCCTCCAAAACAGCCTCGATGGATGTTGACTGAGAATTTGATCATCTCGTAGGCTGGAATCGTCTTCCCGCGATACTTGGGGTGGGGCAATCGCGTATATGGCAGATCAAAGGATGCATCTATCTCGGCCGTTGTCATTGGAGGGTAGGGCGGGTTTACTACCACATACTTATTACCGACGGCTTGCAAAATCCTTTGGGCGTGCATTTTGTTGGCTTCCTCTTCGATATGACGGAAGTTGGCAGCTTCTGCTTTCTTATCATGAAGGCATTCCTCATGAGAATGAAGTATGATGTCATCATCTTTGATGCCTCCTGGAATATCCTCTTTGTGGCGAAGAAAGACTGTCTGGGGAATGTCTACAATCTGTTTGATGGACATTCCTTCTGAGAGTTCTTCAGCCAACTTCACGATGGGCTTCTCGCCCATACCGTAGACGATCATGTCGGCTCCCGAATCGCACAGGATACATGGTCTCACACGGTCTTGCCAATAGTCATAATGAGTGAGCCGCCTCATGGAAGCCTCAATGCCGCCCAAGACGACGGGTACGTCGGGAAACAGCCGCTTAAGAATCTGCGTATACACGATTGAAGGATAGTCGGGACGCATGTCGTGTCGGCCGTCAGGACTGTAGTCATCGCTTGAGCGTAGCCGCTTATTGGCCGTGTAGCGGTTCACCATTGAGTCCATCGCACCGGCCGAAACGGCAAAAAACAGTCTTGGCCGCCCCAGCTTCTTGAAGTCACGGAAGTCTCCGTGCCAGTCGGGTTGAGGTACGATCGCAACACGATAGCCGGCAGCCTCTAGTGTGCGTCCGATAACAGCAGCAGCAAATGAGGGATGATCCACATAGGCATCACCTGAGAAATAGATGATGTCTAGTTCGTCCCATCCTCTTAGCTCGCATTCTTTCTTTGTAGTAGGCAGAAAGTCGGTTAGCCGATAGCCTTGATAGTCCTGTTGGCTCACAGTTGGTCGCTATTGTTTTCGGGTTGCTCGTCCTGTTCTTTCTTCCATTTAAGATACAGCAGCACCAACTGATGAAGTCCAAAAGCCTTCATATTGCTGTTGTAGATCACGTCAAGGCACAGATCAAGCAGGTCGTTGTCGGTACCGGTGCCACTTTCAAGTAGTGAGCGAACGTTGAATTTAAGTTTGTCGAGTACGGTCTCATCGATAATTCCATTGCTGTCGACAAGATTGCGAAGAAGTTGATACTTCTCAATAGTCTGAAGATGTTTTTCAGACACCTCTATGCTGCGGGTGCCAGATGCGTTGGCTTGTATTTTCATAATCAATTGCTTTAGAAATTATTTCAATAGAAATTGCCAGATGCCCTTCATTAATTGGCGTCTGACGGAAATGTCGTTTATAGTCTCAAAGGGGAATCCCATCGTGAACGTGCGAGCCGAAGATGCGTCGAAGGCTACGGCTGCACTCATGCCGTTGCTGTATTTCAATGAGCAGAAAGCTGAACCTGTGGGTGCAATCACATCGCTGTGTGTGGCTGCGTAGTGATCGGGATTAGGCTTGTTGATGATATCGAATGTGGTATTCATGCCGCTCATTGACGATAGAGAGTCGCTGTGCACTTGCTGCTGGAAAGAACAGTGAAGTACTCTGTTGAGCCAAGCGGATTCTGCAGGCTGCTGCATGTCGCTGCCCACGTAGGCCCCACTGACCAACATAGAGCCACCATTGGCGGAGAATGCCTCAAGTTGTCGCTGCAGGCTTGGGGTGAAGGTCTTGTAGTAGACGGTTGACTGTGGACTGTTTTTCTGAAGGCCAAGGATGAGGTCCAACCCTTGAAAATTCGATAGTTTGATGCTCCTTGCTTCAACGCTCGACCTTGAGCAGCTCATTATGTTATAGGAATGGGAAGCTGCAATGTCATCCGCATGTGAACGCACATAGTCGAAACTGTTGCCCATAATGAAATGTCCGGCCAGTTCGTTGCCGCAATATCCCAGTCCGGTTTCCGACTCAGAACCCATATTTGCCCGATTAAAGGAGATTTGTTTCCCGCTCCATCCTGCCGTGAGTCCATAGCTGACGCCCTCATCTGCTTCAAGATCGAATCCTTGTTGACTGTCGTTGTTGATGACTGCAGGAGCCGAAAGTCTTTGGAAGCCGTCGACGATAAGGATGTTCTTCTTAGCTTTAGGCTCGTAGCACACTGACAGTACTTGCGTTGGAAAGCTTTCTCCGCCCCGGTTTACGGCTGTAACCTTAAAGCTGTAAACGACTCCAGGGGTTAAAGCCAACTCGCAAGAAGGGCGCTTGACGCTGATTCCATTATCGAATCCGGATGAGGCTGTTGCCGTATAGACGTTGTAGGATGTGGGTTGAGCAGTCGATTCCAATGGATCCTCTTGTGCGCTCCACCGCAAAGAGGCTTTTCCATTCACGATAGTCGCAGAGAAATTGATTGGTGGCAGAGGCTGAACTACACAAGAACGACCGTGCATACCATTGACATAACGTAGTATCGTCTTATAGATAGAGCGGGCCATATCGAACTTGAAGTTAGGATCCTGGCCTAGAATCATGTCGGGGAAATTCTGGTGCGACATGGTTTCAATAATCGCTGACGGTACTTCCGGCAGTCTTGTCTCTGAATAGTTGCGATCCCAAAGATACCGCCGGTTCCATTTCTTATATTTTGCAGGGATGTCCCGCATGATACCGTTAAGCAGGGCTGCTGCAAAGTCCTTGCTTGTTTGGCGGGATATGCCAGAGTTCAAGCGCCCGTCGTTGAAGTCTGTAGTACAGATAGCCAAAGAGCCGATGATGTCTTTCCCATTGGGAGCGAATCCGGCGTCGCTGTGTACGGCCAAAGAAAGTTCGAGCGGGACGTTCTTGCCTTGAGAAAGGGGCATATAAATGCTGCCTCCTCCTAACCAATTGCTCATGAGTGAGCGCACGTTGATATCGTCGCCATAATCGTCGGCACCGTTTTTGGTGCTATAGTATTTATAAGGAGTTCCAGCCCATTGGGCGTAATACCGAGCACCTTCTATGCAGCGGGGAAGACCACTCACAGTACCACCGCGTTCAACATTGCCCATTCCGCCACCAAATCTTACAGCATCGGTCGTGACGAGCCCTTTCGACTTCGACTGATTGGTGACCACCACTTGATTGTAGCCGTTGCATCCTTTGTCGAAATCAAACGTTCCAAGGTAGACCCATGTGCCGCCACCTATTTGCTGGTTGACATGGAAACGGGTCTCTTGACCCTTGTGATAGACGATATATTCGGCATCGGGTACACTTCCCTCAACAGTCGAATAACTGACGTATACCGCATAGCGGCCAGATTTTTGGAAATTGGGCCTATAGACGGTCTGAGCCAAGTTCTTGACTTTCTTCTGTGTTAAGTTCATCCTAACACTTCCTCGCTCAAACGGATTGTCGCCCTTCAGCAATGGGCCGCTGCGCCATGCGAAGCCTTTCGAAGGAGCGTTGACCCAACTGTTTTTGCCATCAATCTCGTGATAATAGGAATTACGCGAGCTGCCGTCGTTGTCGACAATAATCTCTTCGGTTTGCCAATCCCGTTCACGCGGTGTGAAGACATTGGCTCCAGCGTTCTCAAGCATAGGGATGAGAAAAGGCACAACAATAGTCTGCGTGAACAAGTCCTCAGTTGTACAAAAGAGATTAGGCCTTTGCCATTTCCATACTCCTTTCTTGTTGTCGTAGTAGCGTCCATGGGAAGCCCAGACTACCAAGTGTCGGTCGAAAAGCCCGTGAGTGGGGTGGGAAGGGCTCGAAATGTTAGTCACCCACGGCTCTCCATTGTAGTCAATGCTGCCCCAAACATTCTTGCTGTCTTTCGTTGTGGCACCAGAAACCAAGTCCTCGATTAGAGATCCATTGGTATAGATCTCAATTTGATAATCGTCGTAGGCATTCGGCAGCGCCTTTCTTACTTTCTTATAGATTTTATCCACAGACGACTTTGTGAACTCTTGCTGGGCGAAATTCCCGTCCATTACAATATTAATATGAGACTTCTTTTCGTCGATGGATAATTTCTTTATTCTTGCCGGTTGTAATAAATCCCCGTTTTGCGGCTTATACGAATAAAAATACGCTTCGAGTTTCCTCTCTGCTTTTTGTTGAAGAGCGTTATTTTGAGAATAAACAGTTTTAGCCGTCATCATCATGGCGGCCAACATAATTACTGCTTTACTAATGTTTTTATATCTATTTCTTCGAATTATCATTGTCGGTTGCATTTTCTTCACAATCTCTTTCTCAGAGACCAGTAACGAATTTCTCCGGCGACTTTCCCTTGAAGTCTTTGAAATAGAGTTTAATATCTCTCATTTCTTTTTCAGCATCTCCAGAGGGGATAAACATTTTCGTGCATTGAATGAGTTTTTTCTCATAATCGATTCCGTAGAGCATTACTGGAATCTGGGCTTTAAGGGCGATATAGTAGAAGCCGTATTTCCAGTCTGGGTTTGCAGAACGCGTTCCTTCTGGTGTAATACAGAGCCTGAAGGAATCCCTCTTCTTTGCCACATTGGCCAGAGTGTCGGTCATACTGGTGTGCTTGGAGCGCCAGACCGGAATACCGCCAATGTGTCGGAACCATACACCCAATGGCCATTTGAACCATTCCTTCTTCATGAGAAAGTTGATGTGCAATCCCTCAGCCCTCATATAAAGTTGTCCTAAGACAAAGTCCCAGTTGCTTGTATGTGGTGCCAGGCAGATAATACACTTCTCGGGCATGGTTTGCGTAATGTTCTTCTTCCACCCCAGTTTCTTATACAACAGCCAACTATATAAATTATAAGTTGAGTCCATTCAGTTGATCTATGATTTCGTTGACGTTTTTGTTGAAATCCTCAACAAGTTTCTTGTAGAAAGTCTTGCACTTCATTCCAGGTTCCGGATGGGAAATACGGCTCACAAAATCAGAATGAATTTTCAGAATGCTGGTCAGTATTGCCTCAACGTTCTCTTCAACGGGCTTCTCGTCGTAGAGCGAGTGGGCGATGCCTTCTGCGAACAAATCACTGCAAACGTAGTTGATGGAACGTTTTAAATCTCTTTTATTAGCCATAGCGTGAATTTTTGTAGAACAAATGCTTTTTCAATTTCCAAAGATAGATAAAAAAAAGGAAGAAACAAATAATTTTAGAATCTTTTTTATTTTGAAACAATGATTTATCACCCTTTTGTTTTATTTTTCCATGGGAAATTCGTAAATTTGCATTGAATTTTAGTTCTAATTAAAAATCAATTCGCAAAAATGGAAATCAGTCTTTTGCAGAAGGAGCGTGCTGCTTATCAGCCGAAACTTCCCAAGGGCCTTCAGGGTGCTGTTAAGGTTGTAGAAGGAGAGCCTACTCAGAGTGTTGGCGATCAGGAAGAAATCAAGAAACTTTTCCCCAACACCTATGGTATGCCTCTCGTTGAATTTGTCAAGGGTAACGAGGAAAACACACAGAAGATGAACATCGGCGTGATCCTCTCCGGTGGTCAGGCTCCTGGTGGTCACAATGTTATCTGTGGCCTTTTTGACGCCATCAAGAAAATGAATCCTGAGAATAAGCTCTATGGATTCCTTATGGGTCCCGGTGGACTTGTTGATCACAACTACATCGAGATCACTTCTGACTTGGTTGATCAATATCGTAACACCGGTGGTTTTGATATGATTGGCTCAGGCCGTACAAAGCTGGAGAAAGTAGACCAGTTCGAGAAGGGCTTGGAGATTATTCGTGAGCTTGGTATCAAAGCCATTGTGATTATCGGTGGTGATGATTCCAACACCAATGCTTGTGTGCTCGCAGAGTACTACGCTGCAAAGAAGTATGGCGTGCAGGTCATTGGATGCCCCAAGACGATTGATGGTGACCTGAAGAACGATCAGATTGAGACGTCTTTCGGATTTGACACTGCAACTAAGACATACTCTGAGATTATTGGCAATATCGAGCGCGACTGCAACTCCGCACGCAAATACTGGCATTTCATTAAACTGATGGGCCGCTCAGCTTCGCATATCGCTTTGGAGTGCGCACTGCAGACTCATCCTAACATCTGTCTGATTTCTGAGGAAATTCAGCAGAAGGATATGACCCTCAACCAGATTGTTGAGCAGATCGCTACAGCTGTTGCTCATCGTGCAGAGCAAGGCGACAACTTCGGTGTTGTTCTGGTTCCGGAAGGTCTCATCGAGTTCATTCCCGCAATCGGCCGTCTGATTGAAGAACTCAATGATCTGCTTGCCGCTCATGGCGCAGACTATAAGGATCTCAATGTGACGGAGCAGCGTGCCTATATCCTTGAGCACCTGAGCAAGGAGAATGCTGATACGTTCAAGACTCTTCCTACAGGTGTTGCACGTCAGCTTTCTCTTGACCGCGATCCTCACGGAAACGTTCAGGTTTCGCTCATCGAGACTGAAGAGCTCATCGCCGAGATGGTAGGCGACCTGCTTGCAGAGTGGGCTAAAGAGGGCAAGTACAACGGAAAGTTCGCTACACAGCACCATTTCCTCGGCTACGAAGGACGTTGCGCAGCTCCCTCTAACTTCGATGCTGACTACTGCTACGCTCTGGGAACATCAGCCGCTCACCTTATTGCCAACGGTAAGACTGGCTACATGGCTATCGTAAAGAATACGACAGCTAGACCTGAGGATTGGAAAGCAGGCGGTGTGCCTATCACTATGATGATGAACATGGAGCGTCGTAATGGTGAGATGAAACCTGTTATCCGCAAGGCTCTTGTAGACCTCAATGGCAAACCTTTCAAGACATTCGCTGCTCACCGCGATGAATGGGCTAAGACAACTTCTTATATTTATCCTGGCCCAGTTCAGTATTGGGGACCTGCTGACGTTTGTGATCAGTGCACAAAGACTTTGCAGCTTGAGCACGAGTAAATATAGAATTTTCTAATTTCTTTAATGACCAGTTCACCTAATCCTCCTGAAAAGAATCATCCAGACGAGACAACGGGGTTTCGTTGGCGTGAGTTGCATTCACGCTTTCCTGGATGGGTCTGGTGGTCGGGTGGACTGGTCATTGTTTTTCTCTACGTTTGGCTCTTTTATTATTTTTTTGTTAGTCCGACAGGCTTTCGCTGGCGGGCTCTTTACGGTGAGGCCAAATATCCCGAAGGTTATGAGATTCATGGGATAGATATCTCTCATTATCAAGGTCAAATCGATTGGGACGAACTGCGCAACGGCATGATAAGCGGTTGTCCTTTGCGATTTGTAATCATCAAATCTACCGAAGGTGACAATCGCGTTGATGAGAATTTCTACGACAATTTTCAATCTGCACGTGACTACGGTTTCATTCGTGGAGCTTATCATTTTTGGAACAACAAGTCGACACCACGCGATCAGGCCTATTTCTTTCTGAGCAAGGTTCATCTGGAGAATGGCGACTTACCGCCCGTACTCGACATCGAACACAAGCCGGCAGAACGCAGTGTGGAGGATTTCCAGCGCGATGTGCTCACATGGCTTCATATAGTAGAAGACCGTTATCACGTCAAACCTATTATTTACACCTACTATAAATTCAAACAGAGCTATTTGTCCGCACCTGTGTTTGACGATTACCCTTATTGGATAGCCCACTATTATGTGGACAAGGTTGAATACAAAGGGCCTTGGAAATTCTGGCAGCATACCGATGCCGGACGATTGCCGGGCATCAAGGGCTATGTGGACTTCAATATCTACAATGGAAGTTTCTACGATTTGAAGAAACTCACTATAGGAAACCAAGATCAGGAATATTGATGTCAACTTATTCTGGGTTTTACATACTGACATAAAATGAAGGAGCACTGGTGATCATACCAGTGCTCCTTCATTTTATATATGTATAAGCTTTACCGAATTAACTGTACAGATAACGTTTGATAGAGCGTTTAGGAGTTTTGGCAAACTCCTCATCGTGGATCTCAATGCCCGCGATCTTGCTGTAGACGGGTAGGGTAGCGTTGAGATTTTGGCGATTCTGCTCCATCACAGTCTTCAAATCGTCTTTGTTGAAGCCCATATTCTTCATCATGTCGAAGTCGGGATAAACCAATGCGTAGAGTTTTTCGTTGCGCTGAACAACGACGCTTTCCACTACCATGGGCAGCGAGTTGAGTGCATCTTCAATCTCCTCGGGGTAGATATTCTGTCCATTGGAACCCAAGAGCATATTCTTCGACCGACCCTTGATGAAGATGTTGCCTCCGGCATCCATAGTGCCAAGGTCTCCTGTGTGGAACCATCCGTCGCTGTCGAGCACGGCTTTTGTGGCTTCTTCATTCTTGTAGTAGCCCAACATCACATTTGGTCCTTTGCAAAGAATTTCTCCCGGAGTGTTGGCTGGATCTGGGCTGTCGATTTTCACCTGCATGTGCAAGGCTGCACGACCGCTAGAACCCGGAACAAAAGTCTTATAGTCGGCATAAGCTATGATGGGAGCGCACTCTGTTGAGCCATAGCCAACGGTATAGCGGAACTTTATCCGGTGGAGGAATTTCTCTACCTCCTGGTTGAAGGCTGCTCCACCAATGATAATTTCGTAGAAGGCTCCACCAAAGGCTTGCGACACCTGGTCGCATATCTTCTCGTCGATTTTGTCTTTGATGATTGGCATGTTGAGCAGCAGTCGCATTCTGTTGTTTTGAATCTTCGGGAAGACCTTCTTCTTGATAATCTTCTCAATGATGAGCGGCACGGAGATAATAATCTTCGGCTTAATCTCGGAGAAGGACTGGGCGATGATGGCGGGTGAAGGAACACGGGTCAGATAGTAGACATGGCATCCTCTAAGGAATTCGAACATGAATTCGAAAGCCATACCGTACATGTGGGCCATGGGGAGGATGCTGATGACAGATTCGCCCGCGTGAAGATGAGGTCCGACAACATTCATGGCAAAGTCGAAGTTGCTCCATAATGCCCTATACGGAACCATAACACCCTTTGAGAATCCTGTTGTGCCGCTGGTGTAGTTGATGAGCGCCAAATCATCAGGATTCTTGTCCATGTAATAATTCACGTGCTCCTTACGGAAGTATTTGGGGAATTTCTTTCCGAACATCTCGTTCAGATGCTCTCGGGCGTATGTGAGTTTGTCTGTGCGTGAAATCACGAGAGAGTAGTCGGGTATATAAACGATACCCTCAAGCATAGGCATCTTCGTTGGGTCAATCTCCGTAGCCACAACATCTCCAACAAAGAGCAGTTTGGCCTCAGAGTGATTGACAATGTTGTGGATCTGGTCGGCTGTAAACTCATGGAGTATGGGTACCGCAATGGCTCCATAAGTAAGTGTAGCCAGAAAGGCAACGGCCCAGTTGGCACTGTTGCGGCCGCAAAGAGCCACTTTGTCGCCTTTTTGCATACCGCTGCTTTCAAAAAGAATGTGCAGCTTCTCAATTTTCCGGGCTACATCGTGATATTGAAGGGTCTGCCCCTTGAAGTCGGTAAATGCATCCCTGTCCCAGTTGTCAATGATGCTTTTCTGTATGTACTGGTTGAAGCAAGGTATCTTCTCCATATCTGTGTGAATTGTTATATAGCGTTCTGGTACAAATATCGTTTAATGCTCTTCTTGGGCGTTTTCTCGAACTCCTGATCGTGGAGGACGATGGCAGCCAGTTTACAGTATTGTGGTAGCTGAGCATTAAGATTCTTTCTGTTTTGCTCCATGATTTTCATCAAGTCCTCCTTTGTGATGCCCAGAGAGTTTGCTGCTTCCATGTCTGGATGTACAAGTCCGATGAGCTGGTTGCCTTTCTGGATGATGATGCATTCATTCACCATGGCCATGCTGTTGAGCTCATTCTCTATTTCTTCTGGATACACATTCTGTCCGTCTGCTCCGAGAAGCATATTCTTGATGCGTCCGCGGATATACACTAGTCCATCCTCGTCCATGACTCCAAGGTCACCTGTGTGGAACCAATTGTCATCATCAATGGCCTGCTTCGTGGCTTCTGCATTCTTGTAGTAACCCGCCATGACATCGTAGCCACGTGTGACAATCTCGCCAGGCTTATGTGCAGGGTCATCGCTGAGAATCTTTACTTCCATATTGGCCACAGCTCTGCCGCACGTTCCGGCCTTGAAGTCGGTATAGTCGCAATAGGTGATCATAGGTCCGGTCTCAGTGGCTCCGTAACCAACAGTGATGGGAAAATTGATATCGATTAGGAACTGTTCTATTTCCTTGTTCAAACCGGCTCCACCTATGATCAGTTCCTTGATATTGCCACCAAAGGCTTGCATGACAAAGTCTCTTACACGTTCTTTCACTTTGTGGCTGATGAGAGGCATGTTCATTAGAAGTCTCATGCGATTGGTTTCAATCGTTGGGAATATCTTTTTACGGATAATCTTCTCTACAACCAAGGGTACGCTGGAAACGAGCTTTGGCTTCAGATCTTGTAGTGTATCGGATACGAGCGTAGGACTAGGGAGTCGTGTCAAAAAGTTGATGTGTACTCCACGGCAGAATCCAAATAGGAAATCGATCATGAGGCCGTACATGTGGGCCATGGGAAGGAAGGAGAGCATATTGTCGCCCGGCTCTGTAAATTTTCCTAATGTGTCGAGAGCCCATTGCAGGTTGTTGGTCAATGACCTATAAGTGAGCATGACACCTTTCGAGAAGCCAGTTGTTCCGCTGGTATAATTAATCATCGCCAAATCGTCGGGCTTGTCCTCATAGTAGTTGACGTGTTCCTTACGGAAAAATTTGGGAAACTTGGCTCCGAACATCTCATTCAGATGCTCGCGGGCGTTGTCAAGGTCTAAAGAACGCGAGAACGTGATAGACAAGTCAGGGAGATAGACCAAAGCCAATAAGCCTGGCATTTTGTCTTTGTCGAGACTTGTGGCTACGATGTCTCCCATGAAGAGCAATTTAGCCTCAGAGTGATTGATGATGTTGTAGACCTGTTCGGGCTTGAATTCGTGTTGGATGGGGATGGCTACGGCGCCGTAAGTAAGCGTTGCCAAAAACACGACAGCCCAGTTGGCGCTGTTGCGTCCACAGAGGGCTATCTTGTCACCATGTTTAAGCCCAATGCTCTCAAACATGATGTGGACCTTCTCAATCTTACGAGCCACATCATGATATTGAAGCGTGATTCCTTTGTAGTCAGTGAGGGCATCGTTATCCCAATTTCTGACGATACTATCCTTTATGTATGAATTAAAATTCTTTGTAGGCCCCATTGCACAAACCTGATAATTTTGTGCAAAGGTAATATCATTTTTGCTCAATTCAAAAAAATATGTGCAATATTTTATCTAAAGGCATGTTTTTTTGTGATTACTCTACAATTTCGGCTTCACTTGTTATTCTTTTCTGCGGTATTATCGTTCTATTTTTCTGTTTTGCAAGACTTGGATATAGAATTTATTCCGTAAGTTTGTTGTTTTTGTTGATGAATAACCAACAACGGAAATATTTATATTTAGTAAACGGCTTGTGATACATTGCAACTCAGATACCGCTAGGTCTATATTGATTGCCGTGGATTGAAGAATGCTGACAGCTATCGACAGTTCTGCTGACAGCTGTCAGCAGTTCTGCTCTCAGTTGTCAGCAGTTCTGCTCTCAATTGTCAGCATGCTTCTGCTCGCGATTTCTGTTGTCATGTCAAGAGTTTGCATGGATGTTGTCAAGCTATTCGTATTTCATGCTCTTGGCTGGATGGATGTGGGAGATGAGATAACTTGGAGCAATCAGTACAAAGACGCAGATAAAGAGCGTTGCGATGTTGAGGGCAATGATCCACAACCAGTTGATTTCAACAGGAACAGTGTTCACATAATAAGTTGTAGGATTGAGTTTTACAAGTCCTGTAAACTTCTGAATCACTATCAGTCCAATGCCAATGATGTTGCCGATGAGCAGGCCACGCCCAATAATGAAGGTGGCAAACCATAGGAAGGTGTGACGGATAAGACGGTTTCGCGCTCCGAGCGCTTTCAGAATGCCGATCATGCTGGTACGCTCTAATATAATAATGAGTAGTCCCGAAATGATTGTGACACCCGAAACAGCTATCATCAGTGCGAGAATAATCCATACATTCATGTCGAGAAGGTCGAGCCAAGCAAAAATCTGAGGATTTATCTCTCGGATGGTCTTGGAAGAGTAAGTGGCGCCGTATCGGTCAACGTTCCGGTTCACTTTATCTATCACCTGCGACTCGGCCAGTGCTTCGCTTTGCTTGTTGATGACAGTTAGTTCAGCTCCAGTAGCCTGATCCGGTTCCCATCCATTCAGTTTCACTACTGTGTGCAGGTCGGTAAATGCGATCACATTGTCGTAGAGCGAGAGATTGGTCTGGTAGATGCCGCTGATGGTGAACCGTCGGGTGCGTACTCCGTTCTGGTTGATGAAGTAGGCAAAAACGCGATCGCCAGATTTCAGTTGGAGCTTATCGGCCATTGTCTTGGAAATCAAGAGTTGGTTGCTGTCCTTGTTGCCAGAGAAGACAGGTATCCGTCCGCTCACCATGTTGTTGTGGATGAATGTAGTATCGTATTCTTCGGCAATACCCTTGAATTGTATGCCGAGGAAGTCATTATCTGTTTTCAGAATACCTTCTTTCAAAGCGAAACGTTGGGCATGAGCGATGCCCTGCAGGTGACCGAGCACGTTGAGCACAGAATCGTTGATAACGATGGGATACTGCTCTGGGCTCTGCAGTGTGGTGAATTCGGCCACCTGAATGTCGCATCCGAATCCCGAAACCTTGTTCTGAATGGTATGTTTAAATCCCATCACCACGCACACACTGATGATCATCACAGCCAGGCCAATGGCCACGCCGGCGGTTGCTATGCGTATGGCAGGTTGTGAGACGTGATGCTTGTCGTCATTTTCGGTCGAAAATAAGCGTTTAGCCAAGAAAAGAGGTAAATTCATAATTCTTCAATGTCAGTATTCTTAATCCTCATCTACTCTGCCAGGGTAGGCTTCAAGAGCTTTGCTCAGCACGATGAGCGCACGTTTCAAGTCTTCTTCTTTCAAGACGTAGGCTATTCTCACCTGGTTGCGGCCTGCTCCTGGCGTAGTGTAGAAACCTGCTGCGGGTGCCATCATCACAGTCTCGCCTTCATAGTTGAATTCTTCCAGGCACCACCGGCAGAACTTCTCACTGTCATCCACTGGCAGTTTAGCCACGGTGTAGAATGCTCCCATGGGAATGGGGGAGTAGACTCCCTTGATACGGTTCAGTCCGTCGATTAGGCACTTGCGGCGCTGACAATATTCATCGTAGACGTCGCGATAGTATTCTTCAGGAGCGTCAAGCGAGGCCTCGGCAACGATTTGTCCGAGCAGGGGTGGAGACAGGCGGGCTTGGCAGAACTTCATCACCGTCTTTCTCACTTCTGCATTCTTTGTGATCAGACATCCGATACGGATACCGCATTCGCTGTAGCGTTTCGAGACAGAGTCGAAGAGAATCGTGTTCTGCTCTATTCCTTCCAGATGCATGGCTGAGATATAGGGCGAGCCGGTGTAGATGTATTCGCGATAGACTTCATCGGAGAAGAGGTACAAGTCGTGTTTCTTCACCATATCACGAATTTGATTCATTTCCCGACGTGTGTAGAGATAGCCTGTGGGGTTGTTGGGATTACAGATCATCACTGCACGTGTGCGGTCGTTGATCAGTTCTTCAAACTTCTCCACCTTTGGCAGCGCGAAACCTTCTTCGATGGATGTAGAGATGGTGCGAATCTTGGCTCCAGCCGAGATGGCAAACGACATGTAGTTGGCGTAGGCAGGCTCTGGGATGATAATCTCATCGCCAGGATTGAGACAACTCATGAAGGCAAAGAGCACGGCTTCTGATCCACCGGAGGTGATGATGATGTCGTCCGGCTCGACGTTGATGTTGTACTTTGCATAGAACTTGCACAGCTTCTCTCTATAACTTAGGAATCCCTGCGAAGGAGAGTATTCCAGCACTTTGCGATCGATGTGTTTCAATGCGTCAAGTCCACATTGTGGTGTGGGTAGGTCGGGTTGACCGATATTCAAGTGATAAACTTTAATACCACGTTTCTTCGCAGCAACGGCTAAAGGTGCGAGTTTTCTGATAGGCGACTCTGGCATCTCCAAGCCGCGATCTGATATTTTCGGCATCGTTGATGATATTTTTTGTTGGTGCAAAGGTAATCATTAAAATTCAGATGAGTCGTATTTTGTGTAAAATTTATCGGTTATAGCGAAAGTCTGCGCATTTTTTGCCATCCTATATGATGTAAGTCAATGGCTTTATGAAAAAAAACTAAAAATAAAGGTTTAGTTTTTATGATACATAAATAATGTGTAACTTTGTAGTCGTAAAAATGTAATAACGATATGAGATATGCCATCATTGCAGCAGGCGAAGGAAGCAGGCTGACCCAAGAGGGTATTGCCGTGCCCAAGCCTTTAGTGAAAATTAAGGAAGAAACGCTCATTGACAGACTTATTCGTATCTTTATCAGCAATGGAGGTGAGGAGGTTGACGTGATTTGCAATCGTCTTACAAATCTTGTTGCCGACCATCTGAGAAATATTCAGCTTAACGGCCTCAATGGCAAAGAGGTGCCCTTGCGCTGGATTCAGAAAACAACTCCCAGTTCAATGCATAGCTTTTTCGAACTCAGCAGTATCATGGGCGACGGACCTTTCGTGTTGACAACTGTCGACACTATCTTCCGCGAGAACGAGTTTACGGATTATGTGGCTGCATTCAACAGTGCTTTAGAAAATGGATATGACGGACTGATGGGCGTCACGGATTACATCGATGACGAGAAACCACTATACGTAGGAACTGATAAAGAAATGAATGTCACGGGTTTCTATGACACCAATGATCCTCCATGCACCTATATTTCAGGAGGAATATACGGCCTGACCGCCAAAGCTTTTCTTACGCTTCAGGGATGTATGGAGCGTGGGGAGAGCAGAATGCGTAATTTCCAGCGTGCCCTTATCAGGGACGGAGTGCGCTTGAAGGCCTTTAATTTCTCGAAAGTGCTCGATATCGATCATAAGAGTGACATTCAGAAAGCGGAGGAATTCTTAAAATGATAGCAGTAGGCGTCAGACGCGATGATGTTTTCTCGCCTAACAGCGTTGAGAAAGATCTCGCCATACTGAAGGAAGTCCTCGACAATCTCGCAGATGAGGGGTGGCAAACGCGACTCGTCGACGAGAACCGATTGCGTACGGATGATAGGGCTGACATCTGTTTTTCCATGGCTCGTGGCGCAGGAGCTCTCAAAGTCTTGAGCTCATTGGAAAATAGCGGCTGCAAGGTGATCAATAGTCCTCGCGGCATCGCCAATTGCCAGCGCAGCAAGTTGGACGCGTTGATGAGACAAAACAATGTCCCCATGCCTCCCGAGTCCGGCTACGATGGCTGGTGGCTTAAGCGAGGCGATGCAGCAGCTCAAAGTAAGGAGGATATTGTCTTTTGTCCTGACGAAGAAGCCTTGAGACAAGCCAAAGAGAGGTTCCTGCAAAGGGGCATAGACAATTTTGTGGTCAGTAGTCATGTGAAAGGCGACCTGGTAAAGTTTTATGGCGTAGCTAATGGCTTTTTCCGTTTCTTCTATCCCACAGACGTCGGTGACTCGAAGTTCGGTGATGAAGCGATAAATGGCAAGGCGCATCATTACGAATTCGATCAAGAGAGTCTTCAATCCGATGTCGAAAGGCTGGCCCAACTGGTGGGTGTTGCCGTTTATGGCGGTGATGCTATTATCAATGCTGAAGGAGAATATTTTATAATAGATTTTAATGATTGGCCCAGTTTCTCCCGTTGCAGGGCAGAGGCTGCCAAGGCCATTGCCAAATTGGCTAAGTAACAATGAGCAATAATAATTTCACACAACTCTTAAGAGAATCTTTTAAATCCAGTGATACCGAGGAATGGCTCGACGTACATTTCACGCGCCCCATCGGACTTGTATTCGCCTTATTATGGAATCGGCTTGGAATCCATCCCAATGTGATTACGATAGTTTCCATTTTCCTGGGAGCGGCAGCTGGATGGTTTTTCCACTATACCGACTTGCAGCATAATCTGATGGCCATCGTGCTGCTGATGTTTGCAAATTTTTGTGACTCAACCGACGGACAGATGGCTCGCTTGGCCAACAAGCGTACACTTCTTGGTCGTGCTCTCGATGGCTTTTCGGGCGATGTATGGTTCTTTGCCATCTATGTAGCTTTGTCTATACGCATGATGAACCAGGACATCCCCGGTCTTGATATTCATTGGGGATGGTTCTCATGGGTGCTTTGTCTGGTTGCTGGCGTACTGTGTCATTCGCCACAGAGCTCTCTTGCCGACTATTACCGACAGATTCATCTCTACTTCCTTAAAGGCAAGGAAGGGAGTGAACTCGACAATTCAGCAGTCCAGCAGGCTACTCACGATTCCTTGCCGAAAAGTGATTGGTTCGGCAGGCTTTTTTATGGCAATTATGCCCGGTATTGCAAGAGTCAGGAGCGCCGGACGCCAGATTTCCAACGCTTCTTCAAGCTCTGGACTGCTGGCAAGGGAACTTCTGAACAGCGGACAAAGATCAGAGAAGAGCTTCTGCGCAGTAGTCGGCCTCTGATGCCCTATACGAATATTCTTACTTTCAACACCCGAGCCATTGTGTTGTATATCAGTGCTCTGTTGGGCGTAGTGTGGGTCTATCCTGTGTTTGAAATCGTAGTGATGACAGGGTTGTACCTCTATATGCACAAGACCCACGAGACGATGTGCGCACGGCTTACTCAACAATTTGAACAATAATGCAAGCAACATTGAATCCCGCAGAGCAGAAACATCAAGGATTCTCTCTGCAGCCCAAGGGCTATATTTTTGATTACGGCGGTACGCTCGACACCAATGGGGACCATTGGGGCAAGGTGTTATGGCACGGCTATCAGCGCCACGAGATTCCTGTGACAGAAGATGATTTCCGTGAGGCTTACGTTTATGCTGAGCGGAAACTGGGACGTGAACCAATCATACAACCTGATTTTACGTTTCGCAAGACCTTGGCTACGAAGTTGAGACTGGAAATGCAGTATCTTCTGACCAAAGGTCTGTGGGACGCCAATGAGTTTGAGTTCGAACATGCGCTCACGCAGGTATTGGACGACCTTTATAATGGCGTTAAGGCCACTACAGCCCACAGCCGCGAGGTGCTGATGGTGCTGAAACAGCGTGCTCCGATGGTGCTGGTGAGCAATTTCTATGGCAATATCAGTCATGTGCTTGAGGAGTTCCATCTGGATGGCATCTTCGAAAGCATCATCGAGTCGGCAGTGGTTGGCGTGCGTAAGCCCAATCCGGCCATCTTTACTCTCGGTGTTGAGGCTCTTCATTTGGCGCCTGAAGACACCCTGGTGGTAGGCGACAGCTATCGCAAGGACATCCTTCCAGCCCAAGAGGCCGGATGCCATACGGTTTGGTTCAAAGGCGAGGGATGGACAGATGAGACTTTCGACGAGAGCGTTCCCGACCGAGTAATTACTGATTTGTCAGAATTGTTATGAGAGATAAATTTTTTCGGACGATAGGAATCTTATTATTCTTCCTCACGCTTTCCGTCCATGCAGGTGCACAGACGATTGAAGGCTATGTGATTGACGCCCAGACCAAGGACACGCTGATGTTTCCCAGTGCCTCCTACAAAGGAAATCATGTGGCTGTCAGCGGCAATGCGCTTGGTCATTATTCCATAGCTCGCCATGAAGGCTGGTATCTTACCTTTTCGGCTGTCGGATATGAGTCGCGGCGCATTCTGATCAAAAAGAATACCCCCACGCGTCTTGACGTAAAACTCAAGCCCGTGAGCCAACAGCTTAACGAGGTGAAGATTGTGGCCCATAAGGGAAAATACTCCCGCAAGGACAATCCTGCTGTTGAGCTGATGAAGAGAGTTATTGCGGCAAAGAAGAAAACAGACTTGCGCAATCATGATTTCCTGCAATACGACAAATATCAGAAGCTGACCCTTGCGCTCAACGATATCAAGCCAGAACAGATGGATACGGGATTCTTCGCTAAGAAGCCATGGCTGAAAGAGCAGATTGAGCGCAGTCCCTATAACAACAAACTCACCTTGCCCCTATCGGTAGATGAGACCGTTACGAAGTATCTCTACCGGAAAGATCCGAAAGAGGACAAGAACATCATTCTGGGTCAGAACTCAACGGGTGTGAACCAGATGATACAGACGGGCGACATACTCAACGTGGCCATGAAAGATGTCTTCACCGATGTAGACATCTATGAGGACTATGTGAGATTGTTGCAATATCCCTTTCCAAGCCCGATAGGCAAAACCGCCATCAGCTTCTATCATTTTTACATCCAGGATACGGTCTATGTCGACAACGACCTTTGCTATCACTTGCAGTTCATTCCGGCCAACATTCAGGATTTTGGTTTCCGTGGTGAAATCTATGTTCTGGCCGACTCTTCCTTGCATGTGAAGCGGTGCGACCTGACAATACCCAAGCGCAGTGATGTAAACTTTGTTGAGAATCTGCAGATTTCGCAGTCCTACACCCGCCTTCCCAACGGTGAGTGGGCGCTCTCAAGCGACGATATGATTGTAGAGATGTCTGTGGCAAAGTTTCTGTCAAAAGTACTTGTCACTCGCGTTACGCGGTTGAGCGACTATTCGTTCGATCCAATACAGCCACGTTTGTTGAAAGGCAAAGCCAAGACCAAGCGTGAAGCCAATTCAATGATGCGCGACGAGGCGTTCTGGAACCAATATCGAACCGTGGAGCTGACCAAGGGCGAGAGCGGTATGGATGCGTTCATCCATCGCATAGAGCAGCTCAAGGGATTCAAGTATGTCATTTTCGGTGCCAAGGCTCTCATCGAGAATTTTGTGGAGACCGGCGGCTATCGTCACCCCAGCAAGGTGGACATTGGCCCTATCAACACCATGCTCACGCATAACTTCATCGATGGTTTCCGCACCCGACTGAGCCTGCAGACGACAGCCAACCTGAGCAAACACTGGTTTTTTGGTGGCTACTACGCTTATGGATGGAGCCCCAAGAAGCATTATTATAAAGGAGAGGTGACCTATTCCTTCAATAAGAAAGACTATTTGCCGCGCGAATTCCCCAAGCGCACGCTTACGTTCACATCTTCCTATGATGTCGTCTCGCCTTCCGACAAGTTTGTGAATACCGATAAGGATAATGTCTTTACAGCTCTCAAGTGGACCACTGTTGACAAGATGATGTTCTACAACCGCCAGCAACTCAAGTTTGAGTGGGAAGACGAGTGGGGCATGTCCTATATGTTGTTGCTGAAGACCGAAGGCAACGAGGCTGCCGGACGCATGGGCTTTCAGCATCTGTCGGACATTGCTGCAGGTGCTCCGTCGCTCACTAGCCAGCTGAGCGCTTTGAGTTCTGACGCTGCCGGCGACTACCTGCACAACGGAAAGATTCGTACAACAGAGTTGGGAATGCAATTCCAGCTGGCTCCTGGACGTACCTATATCAATACAAAGCAGCGTCGACTGCCCATCAACCTGGATGCGCCGGTGTTTACGGTTGGTCATACGATGGGCTTCAAAGGATTGCTCGGTGGAGATTATAGATACAATCTTACGGAAGTGAGCGTCTATAAGCGCTTCTGGCTCGGTTCGTGGGGCAAGATAGACGCTTTTGCCAAGGTTGGAGCAGAGTGGAACACTGTACCTTATCCATTGCTTTGCATGCCTGCCGCCAATTTGAGTTATATCATAGAGGACCAGACGTTCAACTTGGTGAACAATATGGAATTCCTCAACGACCGCTATCTCAGTGCAGATGTGAGTTGGGACCTCAACGGTAAAATCTTCAACCGTATTCCTTTGCTGAAGAAGCTGAAATGGAGAGAGTATCTTGGCGTGAAGATGCTTTGGGGAAAACTTACCGATAAGAATAATCCTTTCCTGGAGCAAAACCGCAACAGCAATGTGCTGATGGAGTTCCCCGAAGGTTGCAATGTGATGGATCCCCACAAGCCCTACTTCGAGATTGTGGCCGGTGTACATAACATCTTCAAACTGTTGCATGTGGAGTATGTCCGGAGACTCAACTACAACGAATTGCCTTCAGCCAATAAGCAAGGCATCAGGTTCATGATGAGGCTGACTTTCTAATCTCAGAAGTCTCCGTGAGGAACTGTAAAAAATAAGATTATATGTTTATATTAGCGGATAATCAAGACATAACACGTTTGGGGCTGATGTACGTCATAGAGCGTACATCGGCCTCTTCCGTTGAGTATGTGGGGAATAAAGAGCAACTTATTAAGGCTTTGCAGCAAGCACCGGAAAGCGTGGTGATTTGCGACTATACGCAATTCGACTTTTCAGGCCCAGAGGATCTTCAGATCATCGTGGACCGATTTGCTCGATCAAATTGGCTATTGTTCAGTGAGGAGTTGAGTACCGACTTTGTACGCATGATAACGGCCAGCTCTTCTCGCGTAGGCGTTCTCCTCAAGACTTGTCTGCAAGAAGAGATAGAGCAGGCTCTTGACTTCGCCCTTCGGGGAAAACGCTATATATGCCAAGAGATGACGGAACTTTTCCTGTTTTCGTCACTTTTTTGGGGGCAAAAAGTTAATTGCCTAGAAATCAGCAAATAAGCCTCTGAAAATTTGCAAATTTGGGTGTCCCACGCT
>ONYS01000007.1 GCA_900322095.1 uncultured Prevotella sp. | reverse complement strand
GCATGGTGCATCGTTCAACCTTGGTTTGCATAAATATCAAGGCAACAACTTCAGTCCGAAGGGCCACAAGTACATTCGTGAGTTTAATTGCGACAAAGTCCCCACCACCCTCTATCGTGTCGGCGGTGTGATTCTGAAGAAGGAGGTCGTGTTCCAGCACTACGAAGAGCGCATCCTCATCCGCTACACCTTGGTCGACGCCCATTCCGACACGCTGCTGCGCTTCCGTCCGTTCTTGGCCTTCAGGAGCGTGCGCCAGTTCACACATGAGAACTCCACCGCGAGCCGCGAGTATCAGGAGGTGGAAAATGGTATCATGACCCGTATGTATGCTGGCTATCCCTACCTCTACATGCAGTTCTCCGCACCCAACACCTTCCATTTCGAACCTTACTGGTATCGGGGCATTGAATATCCCAAGGAGCAGGAGCGTGGATACGCCTCCAACGAGGACCTCTACGTGCCCGGCTATTTTGAGATGCCAATCAAGAAAGGCGAGAGCATCGTTTTTGCTGCCTCAACATCAGAAAGCAATACGAAGTCGCTTGCTAAGTTGTTCCAGAAGGAATGCGACGAGCGTACGCCGCGCGACAACTTCTTCCATTGCTTGGTGAATGCTGCCCACCAGTTCCACGTTCATGAGAAAAACGACGACCGCTATATCCTCGCCGGTTGGCCTTGGTTCAAGTGCCGCGCCCGCGATGAGTTCATTTCTCTGCCTGGCCTGACGCTGTCTATTCAGGAAGAGGATTATTTCGAGCTCGTGATGAAGACCGCGCAGCGCGGACTTTACGAGTTTATGGAAGGAAAGCCTCTGAGCGTGAAGATCACGGAGATTGAGCAGCCCGATGTATTGTTGTGGGCCGTCTGGTGTATCCAGCAATATGCCCTGCACGTGAGTCTTGAGGCTTGCGCCAAGAAGTATGGTCAGCTGGTGCTCGACATCCTTAATTTCATTGAGGAGCAGAAGCATCCCAATCTGCTGTTGGACGAGAATGGACTTCTGCGCACCGAAGGCAAGGAGAAAGCCGTCACATGGATGAACTCCACAGCCAACGGCCATCCCGTTGTTCCCCGCACGGGATACATCGTCGAGTTTAATGCCCTTTGGTATAACGGGCTTCGTTTCGGAGCATCCATCGCGACAGAATTGAAGAAGTCGAAAGAGGCCGACCATCTTAATGACCTGGCTCAGTTGTCGGGTCAGAGTTTCGTCTCGACCTTCCTCAACCAGTATGATTATCTCTTCGATTATGTAGATGGTGATCATAAGGATTGGAGCGTTCGTCCCAATATGATCTTTCCCGTTGCCTTTGAGTATTCACCGCTGTCGCAGGATCAGAAGAAGAAGATTCTCGATATGTGCACCCGTGAGCTGCTCACGCCTAAAGGTCTGCGCACTTTGTCGCCAAAGAGCGACGGCTACAACCCGATGTATGTTGGTCCGCAGGCTCAGCGCGATTATGCCTACCATCAGGGCACGGCATGGCCTTGGCTCGCCGGCTTCTACATGGAGGCTTGTCTGAAGATCTACAAGCGCTCACGCCTCAGCTTCCTCGATCGTCAGATGGTTGGCTATGAGGATGAGATGTTCTATCACTGCCTGGGCACGCTGCCCGAGGTGTTCGACGGCAACCCGCCTTTCCATGGACGTGGCGCTATCTCGTTTGCCATGAACGTAGCCGAGATATTGCGGGCTACAGAAATGCTGGCTAATTATAAAGATAAATAAACAGACTCGCGTATATGAAAGTTTTAATGTTTGGGTGGGAGTACCCTCCACATGTATATGGGGGTCTTGCCACAGCCAATTTTGGTATTTCAGAGGGTCTTCATGCTCAGGGCGACGTTGACATCACTTTGTGCCTTCCCAAGCCATGGGGCGACGAGGACCACAGCTTTGCCCGTATCGTAGCTATGAACTGCGTGCCTATCGCCTGGCGCGACGTCAACTACGACTATGTGAAGGGCCGTATCGGTAATCTGATGGATCCTGACTATTACTACAAGCTCCGCGACCATATCTACGCTGACTTCAACTATATGAATGTGAACGATTTGGGCTGTATGGAGTTTGCCGGTGGCTATCCTTCTAACCTTCATGAGGAAATCAACAACTACTCTATCATAGCAGGTGTGGTTGCCCGCACGGAGCAGTTCGACATCATTCATGCTCACGACTGGCTCACCTATCCCGCAGGCATTCATGCCAAGCAGGTAAGCGGTAAGCCCTTGTGCATCCATGTGCATGCCACTGACTACGACCGTTCACGCGGTAAGGTGAATCCTACGGTCTATGGAATCGAGAAAGACGGTATGGACAATGCCGACTGCATCATGTGCGTGAGCGACCTGACGCGCAACACCGTCATCAACCAATATCATCAGGATCCGCGGAAGGTATTCACCGTTCACAATGCGGTTTATCCATTGAGTCCCGAGAATGAGGCCATTCCTCGTCCCGACCATCGCGGCAAGGAGAAGATTGTCACCTTCCTGGGCCGTATCACTATGCAGAAGGGACCTGAGTATTTCGTTGAGGCTGCCAACATGGTGCTCCACCGCACGCGCAATGTGCGTTTCTGCATGGCCGGTTCGGGCGACATGATGAACCAGATGATCTATCTCGCAGCAGAGCGCGGTATTGCCGACCGCTTCCACTTCCCGGGCTTTATGCGCGGCAAGCAGGTCTACGAGTGCCTGAAGGATTCTGATGTCTACGTGATGCCGTCTGTGAGTGAGCCTTTCGGTATATCACCTCTTGAGGCCATGCAGTGCGGAACGCCCACAATCATCTCCAAGCAGAGTGGTTGTGCAGAGATTCTCCACAATTGCATCAAGGTGGACTACTGGGACATTCATGCTCTGGCTGATGCCATCTACAGCATCTGCCACAACGAGTCGCTCTTCGATTATCTCTCGGAAGAAGGCAAGAAGGAAGTTGCCCAAATCACGTGGGAGAAAGTCGGAGCCTGGATTCGCGAACTCTACATGCGTACTTGCGGATGGAAATAGTCCGTGGGCGAGCAGTCGGAAACAATATACCTCAAACTTATTATATTAAGGAACAATGAAAACAATTTGCTTATATTTTGAAATACATCAGATCATCCATCTGAAACGCTACCGCTTCTTTGATATCGGTACCGACCATTATTATTACGACGACTATGAGAACGAGCGCTCCATCAACGACATTGCCGAGCGCTCCTATATGCCTGCACTCAACACGCTGCTGCAGATGATCAACGACAGCGACCATAAGTTCAAGGTTGCTTTCTCACTCTCTGGAGTGGGCATCGAGCAGTTGGAAATCCATGCTCCTCAGGTGCTGGAGAAACTGCAGGAACTGAACAAGACCGGATGCGTGGAATTCTTGGCTGAGCCTTATTCCCACGGTCTGTCATCGCTGGTCAACGAGGAGAGCTTCGCTGCTGACGTGAAGAAACAGATGAAGAAGATTGAGGAGTATTTCGGCCAGAAACCTAAGGTGCTGCGCAATTCCTCGCTCATCTATAGCGACGACATCGGCATGCAGGTGGCTCAGTTCGGCTTCAAGGGAATGCTGACCGAGGGTGCCAAGCACGTGTTGGGATGGAAGAGTCCCCACTACGTCTACCATTGCGCCATGGATCCGCGGTTGAAACTGATTCTGCGCGACGTGACAATGAGCGACGATATCTCCCTGCGCTTCAGCAATACCGAGTGGGACGGCTATCCACTCTTTGCCGACAACTACATGGAGCGCATTGCACAGACGCCTAAGGAGGAACAGGTGTTCGGTATCTTCATGGAACTTTCTGCCCTTGGCATCGCACAGCCGCTGTCGAGCAACATTCTCGACTTCTTCAAGTCGCTGCCTGCTGAGGCCGAGAAGCGTGGCATCGTCTTCGCTACGCCGAGTGAGATCTGTGATACGTTCAACAGCGTGGGTGAACTGGATGTTCCCGATACGCTGTCTTGGGTCGACGAGGAGCGCGATGTCAGCGCATGGCTCGGTAATCCCATGCAGCGCGAGGCCTTCAACAAGCTCTATAGCGTGGCCGACCGCGTGCGCATTGCTGATGATCCGCGTATCAATCAGGACTGGGACTATCTGCAGGCCAGCAACAACTTCCGCTTCATGAGTACGAAGAATAGTGGCGTTGGCATTGACCGCGGCATCTACAACGGCCCGTTTGATGCTTTCACCAACTACATGAATATTCTTGGCGACTTCATCACCCGCGTCAATAACCTCTATCCTGAGGATATCGACAACGATGAGCTGGAGAGTCTGCTCACCACCATCAAGAACCAGGGCGACGATCTGTCGGCTAAGGAGAAGGAAGTGGAGCGTTTGCAGGCCAAGATTGAGAAACTCGAAGCCAGTGAGTCGAAACTCAGAGCTGAGTTGGATACGGCTGAAAAGCCCAAGCGTGCACCGCGCAAGGCAGCTCCGAAGAAGGCTCCGGCAAAGGCTGTAGCAGCTAAGTCTGAGAAATGATCTGACGCGGGTGTAGTGTTAATTATCGAAGATTTCTATTAAAATATTTGGAACTTTCAGATGATTATGCTATATTTGCGATAAAGTTTTTCAAATTTCGCTTGTTGGCGAAATTTCCCTCGAGGTTGGCAGCATCCTGCGCCAACCTCTTTTTTTGTCCCTACTGTCTACTGTGGTTGTTGGAGGCTATGATTGCTGATGAATGATGTTGAGCATTTTGAAGGTTGCCTTGATGGCCGCTTCTGTCTGGTCTACATCAAGGCCATGGGTGCGCATGAGCTTGCCATCGGCAACATTCCATGTGATGACGGTTTGAACAAGAGCATCGGT
The DNA here is from genome assembly GCA_900322095.1 of uncultured Prevotella sp. GTDB lineage: Bacteria > Bacteroidota > Bacteroidia > Bacteroidales > Bacteroidaceae > Prevotella. The sequence goes on along the minus strand of ONYS01000007.1, from coordinate 41,050 downwards.
GTGACCGCCGGGCGGGATCGACACGACGTAGTTAGCCAGTCGGGGGAAAGTCGCATTGAGTTTCTCTTTGTAGATCTTGCGCAAAGCCTTCACGAAGGCATCGTATTGTCCATCACCTGTCGAATCGGCCTCATAGATCTCCCCGTCGATCTCCACCTTGATACTGGCAATGGGTTTTAGGCCATAAGAAGTGGAGACCATATAGCTTAGCAATTTCACTTTGTCGTCTGGAATATCGTGTTTCAGCACATCGGCCACGATGAAGGGGAGGTCTTCCTGGGTCAAATGCGTTTTGTTACCTTGCGTGTCTGTTCTGGAGTAAGTTCCAGCCCGAGTTCCTTCAAATTTTGGATGATGTTGGCCTTGCCGGAATTTTTTCCGAGAGCGTATTCGCGCTTGCGTCCGAAGCGTTCCGGGATGAGTTCGTTGCAGTAGAGATTGTTCTTGTTGTCGCCGTCGGCATGCACGCCTGCCACCTGGGTGAAGACGTTCTCGCCAACAATGGGCATGTTGGGTGCCACGGCTATGCCACTATAGCCCTCTACCAATCGGCTGACGGCATTGAGCTGGCTTTCGTCGATAGAGGTGCGGGCGTGGAATTGATCTTTCAGAATGGCCTGCACACTGGCAAGGGGAGCGTTGCCACAACGCTCTCCGAGGCCGTTGACAGTGACGTGAACACCACGGCATCCGCTCAGCACGGCAGCCAAGGTGTTGGACACGGCAAGGTCGTAGTCGTTGTGGGCGTGGAAGTCGAAATGCTTGCCGGGATAGCGTCGGAGCATCTTGCGTATATATTCCACCACTTGGAGCGGATTGATGATTCCTAATGTGTCGGGCAATAAAAAGCGTCTCACGGGCATATCCTTCAGAGCATCCATCATCCAAAACACATAGTCGGGCGAATCCCTCATGCCGCCGCTCCAGTCTTCGAGGTATAGATTGACGGTCATTTGGCGGTTGTAGGCATAGTCGATAACATGCATTACCTCGTCGAGATGTTCCTGAGGCTGCTTGTGAAGTTGCTGCATGCAGTGTCTGTAGGATCCTTTGGCTAAAAGATTGATCACTCTTCCGCCACAGTCCCTGATCCAGTCGACCGATTGCTTTCCATCGACGAATCCGAGAACTTCGATGCGCCCTAACATCCCTTCGGCTTCGGCTATGCGGCAAATCTTGCTCACTGCTTCCTTTTCACCTTCCGACACACGTGCCGACGCTACCTCAAGTCGATCGACATTGACTTTCTTGAGCAACTGACGGGCGATCATCAGTTTCTCGTGGGGTAGAAAACTGACGCCGCTGGTTTGTTCGCCGTCCCGCAGGGTGCAGTCCATGATTTCTATGTAGGGGTGTTTCTGACTATCGTTCAGCATAAGCTCTTCTTGATTTTCTCTAACAGTTTCACTTTCTTTCGGCTTTGAATAGGGAATTCCTCATCTGATGCTTCATAAGCACTGCTTTGATTTTTCATGCAAAGGTAATCTTTTGGTTTTGAATAGCAAGTAATTTTATTATTATTTGTCTATTATGATCAACTAATATGGGGAAAAGCTTAAAATTAGAATCAGATTGTAACGACAAGTAAGTGGAACAGAAATTTCTAATGCCACGGAATGCGGTTTAACCTTTAAGCTTGGGGCAAGGAAGTTGATGCCGTAATTATCTCCTACTGCTCAGCTATCTTTTCTTTACTCTTAACCCACCTTTCTGAAAGGTAAAACCCACAAAGGCTCCGCCCAACGGCGGAGCCTTTGTTAGCACTGGTGAATAAACTCAAGGGGCAATCATCCTTATATTGGGATGAAAGGGATTGCGAGAATTGGCTGTAGGATTTCTGCTACCTGACGAGAATCTTTTGGGCGGTGCTTCCTACCTTTATTATATATACGCCGGGTTCGGGAGCGTGGATGAGAAGAGGGCCAGTTTTTGCCTTTCTGGATGCGACGATGCTTCCATCAGCCTTAAACAGACCGACGGCTGTCCCAAGGCTGAGACCTGACAGTTCGATGCTTCTTCCTCTTGTTGTCATGTGGATGGGGGTGGTGTCGGCTCTCTGCAACCCTGTGCTGGTGTCAACTTTGGTGGCGTTGGAGGAATTTACTACTACATCACCGTCTGGTGTGACAACCGTACCTTCCTGGATGACAACGGAGTAGCTTCTTGCAGGGCTGAGGGGAGTAGATTCGAAGTCGGCTGCTAAAATCCACATGCCGTTCTGCGATGTCAGGGTAGGGGCAACTTCCTTGACGACTATGCTGTCGTCCATGACGAGTTGTATTGCTGGCTTTCCTGAGAGTATGATGGGCTGGTCATAATAGAAGAGCACGCTGTCAATGACATCCGTGGGATGATGGTCGTAGAGGCTGCACCATACGTAGTCCAGTGACTTCTCGGCCTTCTTGCTGCTGCCGACAAACGATACCTCTGCTTCGTTGTTTGTAATGTCGGGGCGATGCAATGCACTTACAGCGCCTTGTGGTAGGCGAAGCGTGTAGCCAACTCCATCTTCAAAACTGATTTGTTCGCCAAAGTCTACGCCGGCATAACCCAAGTCCCAGTCCCAGCTAACAGTAAGAGGGCATATCCTGACGGGGATTCCATTGCGTAGCAGAATGGCTTCGCTACTGTCAATCGGCGCTATCTCCGTCTTGAAATAGAAGCCGATGAATTGCTCCTTTTCCAGTGTCGTGTCGTCCTCGATAGAGGGGTCAGCGTCGCCCAATGTGGCAGGAACGCTGAACTCTACGGTTAGTTGGTCGTTGGAGATTGTTGGGGCATCTGACTTGTAGATGGTGTTGGCAGGAATGACCAATTTGTAGGTCTTGCCTTTGGGGAGGATGAGTGGCGTCTCAAAGGATATCTCCGCCTTACCCTGAGTTCGCTTACTGCCAACCTCGTTGTTGGCCGTTATAAGAGCCGTAGCCATCACCTCCTCGTCGCAGTAAATAGAAGCGAGCGTGCCCTCAGCCACGCTGATTGCCCCGTCGAAGGAGAATCCGATATACCCGATAGGATAGTACACGGGATGCTCGCCAATGGTACAATCCTCTGGTACAAGGCCAGAGGCGCGTGCGCTCATCGATAGGAGGAGCGCCACCATTGTCATCATGCTGATTAGTATTCTTCTTTTCATAACTGTTTTATATTTTAGTCCTCAAGACAAAAATGGCGAAGGACTGGTGTGAAAAATCTCTTATGTACAAGGTCGAAAAGCCAATATGAATATACAGATTAACTTTATCATAACTCATGTTATTTAGCGATTATCTTTACATTACTTACAATATCACCATTATCCCTTATGGAGATAATATAGACTCCTTTCTGGATTCCATCTATAGAACACGTATTGCCCTGGGCTGATTTCATACAAACTACAGTCCCAGACAAAGTACGAACGGTCAACAAACTTCCTGCATTCAGGTTATCAACCACGATCCTCCCATTGGAATAAAGTACAGATGGATGTTTCTTTTCTGTATCAATACATACAATTTTAGTCACTTCTCTTCTTGTCGCAACAGGCCTTACTCCAAACCCGGTAGCCTTATCTGCATTATCATAATGATTAATACCACCAGAGTCAAAGCCAAGTGCATCAGCCTTATTGTTATTTACCTCAGGATTGATTTCTGATTTTGTCTGCTGGCTTCCCCAATAAGCTCCATTGAATCCTTGGTCGTGATAAAGCTGTCCAGGGAAGTAAGCTGAAGTCCATGCGAAGCCATTCGCCGGAAAAAAATGGAATGGGTGTTAGGACCATAAATGCGCATACCCTTAATTCCATTCTCTGTTGTCCATTTCCACCAACATAAACGCCTTAGCTCGACGATTTCTTCAGCCCTTGGCAACCTCCATGGTTTCCCCCAATTGAAAGTAGCCGCGTCGAATTCGGTGCCAGCAATATCATCGCCAAGGTATTCCGTTGAAAAAAAACTTCCAACCCCTGGTAGGTCGTAGTACTCTCCAACATACTCGTAGCTTTCCCACGTATACTCATCCTTGGGTTCCAGTTCACCCCAGGCGAAATAATCCCCATATTCCGTAGGATTTTCTGATCCTATGTTTTGCATCGCCCATAATGTTCCGCTTGGCAGCCCAAGGTCGACATAGTCATAGCCGTTGACCTGCCCATCAGGGTCACTTGGTGCCGGTGGGTTCTGAGCGAACACTGCAAAGACAGGTATGCACATTATAATTATAAGAAGGTATCTTTTCATAATAGTAAAGGTTTTATATGGGAACAAGGTAGCTTGTTCCCATGTTGGATAATTACTCTAAAACAACTTTATTGGAATATACATCCTTTGTGGTTTCCACATTGATGATGTATAATCCTGGTTGTGTCAAGTTCAGAGCAGAAGCAGAGGAAGTGAAAATATTACCATTCCCCACAGTCCGACATATCCCAACTTCAAAGTTCTTGAAATTGAACATACCGTCTGTGGTTTCTGAAACGCTCTTTAGAGGGAGCGTTGCATGGGTAACATTTTCTGTTGTGACAGCTTTTTGCGCATGGGCAGAAGCTGCACCCTTTGTTGATAACAATTTGCTTAGTAGCATATAAAAAAGGTAGGTCTCCATAGCTGTAATAATTTAAATTAAACAATGTACTGGATCGCACTTTGATAAATGCTTCTGTGGGTTCATTTATCAGAATGTAAACCGCTCCAAATATTGAAAAAAAACAATAAAATTCAAAGTTTTTATTGCGTATTTTTTTATAAAAGTCGATAATTTAACAAAAATTTATAAAGATTCTTTGTATAGTGACTTTTCTGCGAATAAAAAGGCTCCGTTCAAAAATCGTTTTTTCTGTGTGGTGATGTTGTAAGGTCGGTTCTAAAAATTAGGTCGAGTCGTATCCTGCAAGCTATCGTGGCTCAAAACGTAAGTTGAAGAGGGAGTGTGGCGGGCCATACGATCGATGAGACTTGACGTTTTGAGACCGATAGATGCAGGAGACGACCGAAACGTCATAGATACTGTATCCGCAAATTCCTCAAACCTAATTTTTAGAACCAGCCTAAATGCATTCTATTAGTTGTTCTCACGCAGATTTTGCTGATTTCGCAGATTAAGCCACACAGATAATTCATGATTCATAATTCATAATTCATAATTTTTTGTGCGGCGGGGGGCATGGAAATCTGCAAAATCTATCCTTGCAAAGCAAGGTCCGCGTGATCATAAGTTGAATAGAAGCGGAAAATCTGCGTGATTTGCGAAATCTGCGTGTGGAAAAAACATCTTTTTTTTATCCGTACCGGTCGGAAACGTTCATTCGCTGAACAGTTACTTTGTATATTATGAGCGCAGATGGTTCCTGTTTTTCATCAGATTCTTGGAGAATAGTAAAGGAGTTAAAGACATTTGTCTCGCCGATTTCGAAACCGGATACGCAAACTATTGTCTTTAACTCCTTTGACTTCTTTAGCTCCGATCTGCTTCCGAAACTCTTGAGTCAGGAAAAGGGTGGATTATTTCTTAAAGAGGATTCGGGCGTCTACCGCCACTACGTCGTCGCCGTCGGCCAAAAGCGGATTGATGTCGATCTCCTTGATTTGGGTGGCGAAGCGAAGAAGGATGGAGAGGCGCTGGATGATCTTGATGAAGGCCTCTTCGTTCACGCCCTTCTGTCCGCGCGTGCCCTGGATGATCTTGTAGCCACGCAGCGAGTGGATCATCGAACGGCATTCTCCCTCAGACAGAGGAGCAAGTCCGCTCGATACATCCTTGAGCACCTCTACGAAGATGCCGCCCAGTCCGCAAAGCACGACATGGCCGAAGCGAGGCTCATATTTGGCGCCGATGAAGAGCTCGGTGCCCTTCAGCATCTTCTGTACCATCACTCCCTTTGCGTCTTTGATCTGCATCATTCTGTCAAACTCTTCCTCGAGATGGCGGGCTGTACGTATGTTGAGCGATACACCGCCCACGTCGCTCTTGTGAACGGGGCCTACGACCTTGGCCACGACGGGATAGCCAATCTCCTCAGCGAAGGCTACGAGCTCAGCCTTGTCTGACGATACCTTCTCGGGCACCATAGGAATCTTTGCGCATTCCAGCAACTGACGTACGATTTGCGGGGCAATGAATCCGTCTTCATGGATGCTGTCGATAATCTTCCAGATGCGTGGCACGTCAACATCACCTATTTCTATATCGGCTGGTGCAGGAGCCGGTGTTCTCAATACGTGGGTGAGAGCTGTAGCCAGAGTCACCTCGTCGGAGAAGTTCACGTGGCCGCGGCCGAGGAACTCCTGTACCTCAGGTCCGGCAGTGACAACGCTCGGCAGGATGGGGAAGATAGGTTTCTTGCATTCCAGTATCTTCTTGTGCAGCACATCGTAGGCCTCGTAGAGCTGGACGAGTCCCGGTGTGCCAAAGATGACCATGATGGCATCGATGTTCTCGAACTTGTTCTCGCAGTAGTCGATGGCAATGCCCAACTGCTCGGGAGTGCCAGTGGCGAGAATGTCGATAGGATTGGAGACGGAAGAGCCCTGGAAGAGCTGGGCCTTGAGTTCGTCGGCTACGGGACCTTCCAGCTTTGGTACGTTGAATCCACCCTTCGAGAGAGCGTCGGTGAGCATCACGCCAGGACCACCGGCATGCGTCACGATGGCGATATTCCTGCCACTGAAGCGAGGCAGCGTGAAGATACAGCCCACGGTGGTGAGTTCGTCGCGCGAGAAGCAGCGCACGATGCCTGCCTTGCGGAAGAGGGCGTCGACGGCAGAGTCGCTCGATGCGATGGCACCCGTATGAGATGAGGCTGCACGGCTTCCGCTCTCGCTCGAGCCGGCCTTGATGGCGGCGATGCGGCAACCCTTGCGAATCAGCGAGCTGGCATGCAGCAACAGCTTGTCGGGGTCGCTGATGTTCTCTATATAAAGCAGTTTCACCTTCGAATCCTTTTCCGGATCGAAGTGCTCATCCATATATTGCAGTACGTCCTCGATGCCAATTTGCTTTCCGTTGCCTATCGACCACACCGAATTGAACTGCAGACCCTTGATGACAGCCGACTCAAGAATGAACACGGCCGTTGCGCCAGAGCCACTGATGAAGTCGACTCCCTGGGGATTGAGCTTGGGGATGGGTTTGGTGAATACACTGTGATGCACATTGTTGAGCAGTCCTATGCAGTTGGGGCCTATCAGCGCGCAATCATACTTCTCGCAGGTGTCGAGGATGTGCTGTTCCATGGCCGCACCCTCTTTGGTCTCCTCGCTGAAGCCTGCCGAGATGATGATGAAGGCGCGGACGCCTTTGTTGGCCGCAAGATAATCCACGTAGCCGGGGCAGAACTTTGCTGCCACGACGAGGATGGCCAGGTCGGTCTCTGGAATTTCCTCAGCGCGATGGTATACTTTGATACCTTGCACCTCGTCTTCCTTGGGATTGATGATGCGCAGCGTGCCTTGATAGTTGCCTTGAAGCAGATTACGAACAATGGCACCGCCGGGTTTGTGGACGTTATTGGAGCCACCCACCACAACGATACTCTTAGGATTTAATAGCTGTTGATTAATCATAGCTGATATGGATTTAAGAGATAATTTTATTGTTTTCGGTAGTCTTATGCAAAAATAGCAAAATTATTTCGACCCACATACATTTTTTGCGGTATTTTTTTCAGAAACATTTTGGATGATATAAAAAAATAAGCTATCTTTGCAAAAGCCTAAAAAGTTTAATCTTAAACAAACATAACTAATGAAGAAATTACTACTTGGGGATGAGGCTGTCGCTCAAGGCGCGCTCGATGCAGGCTTGAGTGGCGTCTATGCCTACCCCGGAACCCCTTCCACAGAGATCACTGAGTACATCCAAATGTCTCCTTTGGCCAAGCAGCGCAATGTCCATCGCCGCTGGTGCACGAATGAGAAAACAGCCATGGAGCAAGCTCTCGGCATGTCGTATATGGGCAAGCGAGCTTTGGTCTGCATGAAGCACGTGGGCCTGAACGTCTGTGCCGACCCGTTCGTCAACTCCGGCATGACCGGCGTGAATGGTGGCGTAGTGGTGCTGGTGGCCGACGACCCGTCGATGCACTCCTCGCAGGACGAGCAGGACAGCCGCTTCTATGGCAAGTTTGCCCTGATTCCGACTTTCGAGCCCAGCTCGCAGCAGGAAGCCTACGACATGATGAGCGAGGCTTTCGACTTGTCGGAGAAAGAGAATCTGCCCGTGCTGATGCGCGTCACCACCCGTATGGCCCACAGCCGTGCCGCAGTGACCATCAAGGACGAGCCGCGCAAGGAGAACGAGCTCAACTATGAGGCCAAGGCTTCCAACTGGGTGCTGCTGCCCGCCGTTGCCCGCAAGCGCAACGACCATGTCACGGCCCAGCAGCCCATTCTGGAACAGCTGGCCGTAGAGAGCCGTTTCAATCAGTATATCGACGGCAAGGACCACTCGATGGGTATCGTCGCCAGTGGTATTGCTTTCAACTATGTCAACGAGTGCTTCCCCGACGGCTGTCCTTATCCTATATTAAAGGTAAGCCAGTATCCGTTGCCTAAAGACCTCGTGCGCCGTATGGCAAAGGATTGCCCCACGCTGCTCATCGTCGAGGAAGGCCAGCCCTTCATCGAGGATATGGTATCGGGCGTTCTCAAACATGAGACCGTGGTGAAAGGCCGCCTCACTGGCGATCTGCCGCGTACGGGCGAACTGAATCCCGACATCGTGGCCAAAGCTCTCGGTCTGCCTTCGGCCGAACAGTATCCCGTTTGTGAGGATGTGGCTGCGCGTCCGCCTCAGCTTTGCAAGGGTTGTGGCCACCGCGACATGTACACGGCTCTCAATGAGGTACTGAAGAATTATCCCAATGCCCGCGTTTTTGGCGACATTGGTTGCTATACGCTAGGTTTCATGCCTCCCTTCCGTGCTATCCACTCTTGTGTGGACATGGGCGCCAGCGTGGGTATGGCCAAGGGTGCTGCCGACGCAGGCCAGTGGCCTTCAGTGGCCGTCATCGGCGACTCTACGTTCACCCATTCCGGCATGACCAATCTGCTGGATGCCGTGAATGCCAACTCCAACATGGTGGTGGTGATCAGCGACAACCTTACGACCGGTATGACGGGTGGTCAGGACTCTGCCGGTACGGGTAAGATAGAGGATATCTGCCGCGGACTCGGTGTTCCCGAGGAGCATCTGCGCGTGGTTGTTCCTCTGCCCAAGAATATGCCTGAGATCACGAAGGCCATTCATGAGGAGGTGGAATACAAGGGAATCAGTGTGGTGATTGCCCGCCGTGAGTGCATCCAGACCCTTCGCCGTCATCTTAAACAACAACAAAAAGCAAAAGCAAAGGAGGCTAAATAAACATGAAAACAGATATTATCCTCTGCGGTGTGGGAGGACAGGGAATCCTCACCATCGCAACCATCATAGGCCAGGCCGCAATGAACGAGAATCTCTATATCAAGCAGGCCGAGGTACACGGAATGTCGCAGCGCGGCGGCGACGTGCAGAGCAACCTGCGTCTGTCGTCTGACCCCATCGACAGCGACTTGATTGCCGAGGGCCGTTGCGACGTAATCATCTCTATGGAGCCCATGGAGGCCCTGCGCTATCTGCCCTATCTGAAGAAAGACGGATGGATCATCACGGCCAATACCCCCTTTGTCAACATCCCCGATTATCCCGATATGGAGAAGATCAATGGCGACTTGTCGAAAGTGAACAACGTCATCTCCTTAGACATCGAACAGCTTGCCAAGGACAATGGCGTGCCCCGCTCGGCCAATGTCATCCTTCTGGGTGCGGCCCAGAAAGCTATAGGTATAGATTTCGACAAATTGGAGGATGCCGTGCGCGACGTGTTCTCCCGCAAGGGAGAGGCTATCGTTGAGGCCAACCTCAAGGCTCTTAAAATAGGAAAGGACGCGCAGAAATAATGAAGCCCACACCTATTTCAAAAGATATTATCCTGGATGCCATTAAAGCCAATGACATCCAGGATATTGGCGCTGCCACCATTCGCGAGGTGAAGCGCGTAGCAGAGTATGCCGAGCGCAAGTCCGGCGTGGAGTTTATCAAGATGGAGATGGGCATCCCCGGTCTGCCGGCTGCCCAGATTGGCGTTGAGGCTCAGATCAATGCCCTGCGTAATGGCGTTGCCAGTCAATATCCCGACATCCAGGGTCTGCCCGCCTTGAAGCATGAGGCTTCGCGCTTCATCAAGGCCTTCATCGGTCTGGATGTGAACGCTGAGGGCTGCGTACCCGTCGTGGGAAGCATGCAGGGCAGCTATGCTGCCTTCACGCTCTGCTCGCAGTATGACCCGAAGAAAGACACTGTGCTCTTCATCGATCCCGGTTTCCCCGTGCAGAAACAGCAGCTGCAGGTGATGGGTGTTAAGTATGAGACTTTCGATATGTACCATTACCGTGGCGAGAAACTCGGTCCGAAGGTGGAGAGCTACTTGAAGAAGGGTAACATCTGCTGCATCATCTACAGCAATCCCAACAATCCTTCCTGGGTGTGCCTCAACGAGGACGAACTGAAGGCCATTGGTGAACTGGCCACACGCTACGACACCGTCGTCGTAGAAGACCTGGCCTATTTTGCCATGGACTTCCGCAAGAACCTGAGCACGCCTTTTGAGCCGCCTTATCAGCCTTCGGTGGGCCGCTACACCGACAACTATATGTTGCTCATCAGCGGCAGTAAGGCTTTCAGCTATGCAGGCGAGCGCATCTCGGTGGCCTGCATCAGCAACAAGCTGTTCCACCGCCATTATCCCGCTCTCGACGAGCGCTATTCGGCCCTGCCCTTTGGTCTCGTCTATTCCACCCGCATCCTCTACGCTCTGTCGTCGGGCACTTCCCACAGTGCCCAGTACGCTCTGGCTGCCGTGATGAAGGCTGCGAGCGACGGAACCTACGACTTCCGTGCCGTGACGAGCGAATACGGGCGCCGTGCCCACAAGCTGAAGGAGATTTTCCTGCGCCACAACTTCTATATCGTCTACGACAAGGATCTCGACCAGCCCATTGCCGACGGATTCTACTTCACGGTGGGCTATCCCGGACTCAACAGCGGTCAGCTCGTGAGTGAGCTGCTCTACTATGGTGTGAGTGCTATCTGCCTCACCAATACGGGCAGCGACCAGCAGGGCATCCGCGTATGCACCTCGTTTATCCGCGACAATCAGTATGAAGAGTTGGACGAGCGCATGGCGATATTTGCCGAAAACCATCCCGTGACCAATAACTAAATCACTAATAACATTACAAAAACGAAAATCTATGGAATTGCCTTTTGCAGAATCATGGAAAATTAAAATGATTGAGCCCATCCACAAGAGCACGCGTGAGCAGCGCGAGCAGTGGCTGAAGGAAGCTCACTATAACGTGTTTCAACTCCGTGCAGATCAGGTGTATATCGATCTGCTCACCGACTCTGGTACGGGAGCCATGAGCGACCGCCAGTGGTCTGAGCTCATGCTCGGCGACGAGAGCTATGCCGGTGCCTCCTCTTTCTACAAGTTTGAGGCCATGGTGCAGCGTATCTTCGGCTTCAAGCATGTCATCCCGACCCACCAGGGACGTGCCGCCGAGAACGTGCTCTTCTCTTATCTGGTAAAGCCCGGAATGGTTGTGCCCGGCAATGCCCACTTCGACACCACAAAGGGACATATCGAGAGCCGCAAGGCCCAGGCTATCGACGTCACTATCGACGAGGCCCACGACACTCAGCTCGAGATACCCTTCAAAGGCAATGTGTCGCTCGAGAAACTGGAGAAGGTGCTCAAGGAGAACAAGGGCAACGTGCCCTTCATGGTTCTCACGATAACCAACAACACCGTAGGCGGTCAGCCGGTGAGCATGGAGAACATCAAGGCCACCTGCAAACTCTGCCATCAGTATGGAGTGCCCGTGGTGATGGATTCTGCCCGCTTTGCCGAGAATGCCTACTTCATCAAGACGCGTGAGAAGGGCTATGCCGACAAGACCATCAAGGAGATCGTTCGCGAGATGTACGAGGATGTCGACGCCGCTACGATGTCGTGCAAGAAGGACGCCATCGTCAATATGGGTGGCTTCATCGCTACCAACCGCGACGACTGGTATGAGGGCGCTAAACTCTACTGCATCCCCTTCGAGGGCTATATCACTTATGGCGGACTGAATGGCCGCGACCTCAACGCCATCGCTCAGGGACTGGACGAGAACACGGAGTTTGACATGCTGCAGACGCGAATCCATCAGGTGCAGTATCTTGCAAGTCTGCTCGATGAGTATGGCATTCCTTATCAGCGTCCTGCTGGCGGTCATGCCATCTTCGTCGATGGAGACAAGGTGCTCGACCAAGTGCCCAAGGAGGAATTCCCCGCCCAGACGCTTACGTGCGAGCTCTATCTCGAGGCCGGTATCCGTGCGTGCGAGATTGGATACATGCTGGCCGACCGCGATCCCGTGACGCGTGAGAACCGCTTTGGCGGATTGGACTTGGTGCGCCTCTGTATTCCACGTCGCGTCTATACCGACAACCACATGAAGGTGGTGGCTGCTGCCCTGAAGAATGTCTTCGATCGTCGCGAGACCATCAAGCATGGTGTTGCCATCGAGTGGGAGGCACCTTTGATGCGCCACTTCACCGTTAAGCTGCGCAGACTATAAAAGTATATTCTGATAAAAGATTAGGGAGTTGCCCTCATTACGAGAGCAGCTCCCTTTTTTCAATATATGGTTCATAGGCTATAAAGAAGCCTGCCACAACTCTCTAGTCTGCTGCAGGCAATGGCTATCAATATTCAAGGGGGAAAGGTAGTAAAAAAGCATCCGTCCCCATCAGTTCTGTACTTCATACATCGCTGAACATTTCTTTGCTGTCTACCCAGCGGCAGTCCATCATCGAATGTGCTATCCTCCTTCCATCGCTGGGGATTGATGCTTACATTTGCAAAGGAAATAAAAAATTTTGATAAAAACAAATTTTTAACAAAATATTTTCATCTTTGCTCTCATCTATTTGAAAATGAATAGAAAATGAAGCTGTTTGTCTGCGACGATTGATTGATTTCGGCCGACGAAATATCAATATTTTTTCTTGTTTCCTCAGGAGCCTATTTGTCAGTATCGCGCAAGTCATGATCGGTCATGGCGCAGACACAGCTGTCGGACCAGACATTCTCAGCGGTCTCAATCATGTCTATGATGGTGTAGACCGGAAGGATGATACCCATCAGACCGATGGGCGCTCCGGTGCCGGACATGAGCGAAAGCGTGAGGAAGAAGCATCCCATGGGAACGCCTGCGTTGCCGATGGCTGCGATGACGGCTATGAACACCCAACCAATCATCTGCCAGATGTTCAACGTCACTCCGCCATTCTGCATGAGAAAGATCGAAGTGACGAATATGAACGCTGCGCAGCCGTTCATATTGATGGTGGTGCAGATGGGCAGTACGAAACGTGCCACCTTCGGATTAACGCCGAGTCGCTTCTCCGCCGACTCCATGGTGACGGGCAGCGTGGCGGCGGAACTTTTCGTGAAGAGGGCCATCAGTACGGCCGGCATCATTTTGCCCAGTACGTGGAGCGGGTTCAGTCTGCGGGCGAGAAGAAACAATGGCAGGATGATGAAGAATTGTATGAGGTTGCCTCCGAGAATGACGGCGATGTATTTGCCTAGCGACTGGGCCGCAATGCCTGCGCTCACTTGTGAGGAGAGTTGTGCGGCAAAAGCCAGTATACCCACGGGCAACGTCCAGATTAGTGCGTTAATGAGAAGGAACAGCAAATCCTGCAGACCCTCCATCAGTCGGATAAGGGTCGTCGTGGATTCCTTGTGGGGCAGTTTGGCAATGCCAATGCCGGTGGCGAAGGCCAACAGCAGGATTGACAGCACATTGCCGTCGAGGAAGGGCTTGACGATATTGTTGGGTATCACGCCGATGATGTGGTCGTAGTAGGTTTCCTTGCCCACCGACTCTGGTATGGCATCGTTGCCCTGACTGATCATCGTGAGCGGAAGGTTGTCGGGCTGGATGATGTTGTACAGGATGAGTCCCACCATTGCTGCAGCAAAGGTGGTGAGCAGCGTGTAAGTGATGGCGTGGCGGAAGATGCGTCCCGTGTCCTTCTGCAGGCCAAAGTTGATCATCGTGTTGATGATGGCCAGGCAGATGGTAGGCACGGCCAACAATTGGAACAGACGAATGTAGACCGTGGCTACGAAGTCGATGATTTGGTGGAGCAGGGTGCCGGGCACGAGTCCCAACAGCGTACCCATGACTAATGCACTGAGCCAGAGTATGAGTTGCTTGGTTTGTGACTTATCTTTCAAATTCTTCATATCAACGTTCGTTTTTATAGCTGCAAAATTACATCAAGATTTCCGCAATAGAGATATTTTTTAGAGAAAAGTTAATGTATGATCCTGTTTTAATATAGGTTCATGCAACGTGGAAATCTCGATAATCGCAGCCAAACGTCTGCGGTTTTACGTAATCTTGACGTTAAAATATATTAAACCCTATATGAAGATGCACGTTTCTGACAAAAAAGAGATACTTTTGCACTTGCTTTTGAAAACCAAAGCATGGAAAGATGCTCGAGTGGTTGAAGAGGCACGCCTGGAAAGCGTGTAAACGTCCAAAGCGTTTCACGGGTTCGAATCCCGTTCTTTCCGCCAAAAAATGCCGCAATTGATGAATATCGATTGCGGCATTTGTCTTATTTGTACGGATGGACATTCATGCTATTTTATGTCCAATTGAATGTCTTTTTCCTCGTTCTTTCTGACATTGCTGGGTGAGACGCCAAAGTGCTTCTTCACATAGCTGCCGAAGAAGGAAACGTTGGGGAATCCCAGAAGATTTGAAACCTCCTTGATGGTGAGGTCTGTGTTGCGCAGGTAGTAACGGATGTCCTCCAGCAGATAATGCTCAATCCATTTCAGAGCCGTCTGATTGCTGTATTGTTTGCAAACTACATTCAGATATTTTGGTGTGACCGCCAGTTGGTCGGCATAGAACTTCACTTTGTGGCGCTTGGCATCCATATTGGAAAGCATGGAGAGAAACCTGTTGAAGAGTTGGCGTCCCTGTGGCATTCCGCCCTGCTGGTCGGCATTGAGGCGACAGAGAATGTCGCAAAATTCCAAAAGTAAGGCCTGTAGGAGCGAATGCATCGTCTCACCCTGGAACATGTTGTTCACCTTCAGACGCAATTTCTCTTTGATGAGTGTCACGTAGGCTTCGAGCAGTTGCACATCGTTGGGCGACAACTGAAAAATATTGCTCGTCCCCATATAGGCGGCCTCCATCCAAACGTTGATTTTCGTGCGCAGCATGATGTGGAGCATATTGTCGGAGATGCAGAATACCTTGCATTTAACGTCTTTGCTTACCGAATAGTTGTCGATGATGACACGTGCGCGGGAGAAATACAGTTGGTGTCGTCTGAGGTTTATGGTTCGCCCGTTGATGTCCATTTTCAGTTCTCCTTCCATACATACAATGATGAAATTGTTGAGTGTTTTGAAGGTCTCCATCTTCAGAAAGTAACGGATAGTTTCCAAAATGGCTACTTCATCATCTACGTACACCACTCCGCTGTCATTGACCTGTCCTAAGCGCGTAAGGCCTACTGTTGTTATACCGTTTGCTGAAACCATATCTGTTTTTTGTTGACAAAGGTAGCAAATTTATAATAATGTGTTTTTTGTTTTCGTACTAATTGATGTTCATTTTGGGAACAAATCTTTATCTGATATAGTATAGTTCCCTTTTTGAACAAAGGAAAGCCACAAAGATTTATTTTCTTTGCAGAAAAAACGATGCGAAAGATATATAAGTCACGCACAATCATCATAGGTTCAGTGATTCTGTTGCTGCTTGCGGTCTCGATTCTTGTTGGATTATGTCTCAAGCCTAAGGCGGAACCCTTGCAGGGAGAGGCAGATATGGAAGATTATCGCGTCTCAAGCAAGGTGCCGTCGCGCGTTGTGCGTATCTGCGTCAAAGAGGGACAGCGGGTACACAAGGGTGACACGCTTGCCATCTTGGAGTCGCCCGAGCTTGACGCAACGCTTTCTGAAGCCGTCTCATCGTATGAGGCTCAACGCGCCCGCCAGGATCTGGTCGACAATGGCAACCGCCAGGAGCAGATAGGCCGGCAGTCCCAAATAGTGAACCAGGCGCGTTCTTCACGAGAGCTGGCAGAATCCACCTACCGCAGGTTTAAGGCCTTGTATGAAGAGGGAGTTGTGGCCAAGCAGCGCTACGATGAGACTAAGTCTGCCTACGAGTCGGCTGTGGCTGGCGAGAAGGCTGCCATGGAGACCTATAAGATGTTGCGCGACGGAGCTCGCGAGGAGGAGAAGCGCGCAGCCAAAGCCGTGACTGAGAGAAGCCGAAGCAATATCAATCAAGTTGAGGCTCTGAAACACGAAACCGTGTGCATCGCCTCAGCCGATGGCGTCGTGACAGAGATTATGCCTGAAGTAGGTGAACTCGTGAGTACGGGTGCTCCCATCATGAATATCGACACGGATAACGTGAAATTCACTTTCTTCCTCAAGGAGGACCAGCTTCCCGGCGTGGCCTTGGGACAGCGGGTGAAAATCTACGTGCCGGCTGTGGACAAAACCCTCGACTGCCGGGTGTCGGTGCTCAAGAATCTAGGCAACTTCGCCGCATGGAAGGCTACCCGCACCATGGGACAGTACGACTTGAAAGTGTTTGAAGTGCAGGCCAAGCCCTTGGCAAAGTCCTCTGGTATCCGAAAAGAAATGTCTGCACTGCTGATAAAAGATTAGACCATGACGAGACTATATATATTAAGGAGAAGACTGGGATGCATATTTCGCCATGAGCTGCGCATCTTTGCCAAGCGTCCTATCTTCCTATTCTGCATGATTATCGCCCCGCTTGCGGTGATCTTCTTCTTCACCTATCTCATGGGAGCGGGTCTGCCTACCGACCTGCCCGCAGGAATCGTGGATGAGGACAACACCAGCGTGACCCGATTGGTGGCTCAGGTGCTCAACAGTTTTGAGGAAACGAACGTCAAATACAAATACAGTAACTTTCATGAGGCGCGGCGTGCCATGCAGCGGCGCGAGATCTACGGTTTCTACTACTTGCCGCCACACACAACTCGCGACGCCGAGAGCAACGGACAACCGCGCCTCTCGTTTTACACCAACGACTGCTACTACGTGCCTGGCAATCTGCTCTTCAAGGATATGAAGACCGCCAGCGAGTTGATTCCTTTGGCTCTCGAGCGAGAGTCGCTCTTTGGGCATGGCTACTCCAACGACGATGCGATGGACGTGCTGCAACCCATAGCGCTGGAGACGCATCCCATCAACAATCCCCAGCTCAACTACTCGGTCTATCTGAGCAACATGCTTGTGCCAGGCATCATCATTTTGCTTATTCTTCTCTCCACTACCTACACCATTGGCTTAGAGTGGAAACAAAAAACGCAGAAGATATGGTTTCGCGTGGCAGGTTACAATCCAGCCATTGCACTACTTGGTAAGCTCCTGCCCCAAACCATTATCTTCTGCCTTGAGATCATCTTCATGGATGTTTACTTCTTTGTCTATCTGGGCTTTCCTTGTCATTGCGGCATCTGGCACATGATAGGCTTGGGCGTGCTCACCGTGCTGGCCTCGCAGGGCTTTGGCGTGTTTCTGTTTGGCTTGTTGGCAGGTCTGTTGCGACTGGCGATGTGCATCTGCGCGCTTTGGGGAATCCTCTCGTTCTCCTTGGCAGGCTTCACTTATCCCGTCACGGCCATGCCCACTGTGCTGCAGGCGCTGGCGGTGTTGTTTCCTTTGCGCCATTATTATCTCATCTATATCAATCAGGCCCTGTATGGCTTCCCCATTCGTTATGTGTGGTCGTCGGTGGTGGCACTTGTCGTGTTCTGTCTCCTTCCCATGCTGATGATGGGCCGCTATCGCAAGGCTTTCAACGAATTTGTATATTTGTCATGAGCAATCTGTTGTATATATTCTATAAGGAGATGAACTTCCTCTTCCACGACCGTGGAATCATGATTTTCATACTCTTCGTGCCGCTTGCCTACCCGTT
Organism: uncultured Prevotella sp.; assembly: GCA_900322095.1. Classification (GTDB taxonomy): domain Bacteria; phylum Bacteroidota; class Bacteroidia; order Bacteroidales; family Bacteroidaceae; genus Prevotella. The sequence continues at coordinate 22,976 of ONYS01000007.1, read as the reverse complement.
GCTTTATGCCTATGTGTATGGCAACGAGGTGGTGCGGGATGTTCCGGTGATGGTAGTCGACGATGACAACTCCCATCTGAGCCGTGATTTCTTGAGACGTATGGATGCTACGGAGGAAGTGAAGTACCTCAAACGCTGCAACAATATGGAGGAGGCCAAGCTGGGTATCATGAAACACGAGGCTTATGGCATCGTGCATATTCCCGAGTCGTTCAGCAAGGACCTCATGCGAGGCGGACATACCACGGTTGGACTCTATTCCGACATGAGCAGTATGCTCTACTACAAGGCGCTCATCGTGGGACTCACTGAGGTCTATCTCGATGTGAGCAAGGAGATCAAGGTGGAGGAACACCTGGCATCCTCGTCGATGACGACGAAGGACGAGAAAATCACACGGATGCCCGTGGAGTACGATCGTGTGTCGTTTTTCAATCCGAAGAGTGGCTTTGCTGCGTTTCTTGTGCCTCCAGTGTTCATGCTCATCCTTCAGCAGACGCTGTTTCTTGGCATCGGAATGCACATGGGCGTGATGCGTGAGCGCCACCGTAACATTTTTCCTCCTGACAAGCGCTATCGTGGACCGTTCACGGTATTGATGGCGCGTACGGCTTTCTACCTCATGCTCTATCTGGTGATGGCCATCTATGCCTTCACCTTCGCCACGAATTCTTTCGAGCTGCCCTCAAATGGCAACTACTTCACGCTCCTGGCCTTCATTGTTCCTTATCTGCTGTCGTGCATCTTCTGTTCCTTCACGCTGTCCACGTTTGTCTATCGGCGGGAGGACTGCATCCTGATATTCGTTTTCTCGTCAGTTCCGCTCTTGTTCTTCTCGGGCATATCCTGGCCTACGCCTTCCATGCCTCCGGTGATTCATTGGCTGTCCTATCTCTTCCCATCGTCTTTGGGAATGATCGACTACGTGAACATTATGGGTATGGGTGGTTCGCTCAGCGACATCAAGAGCGACTATATAGCGTTATGGGCGCAGGTGGTGGTTTACTTTTTGATCTCATACTATTATTATATACGTCAATTTGCTAAATGCAAAAGCATATCTCAAAAATCATATTCTGATAATCGTATCTAATATCGTTGACGAACACCATGATTGATATCTTCCCTAGAAACAACAAACCCACCTTCCTGTGAAGGAAGGTGGGTGGGGAGATTCTTCGATATCGTCTCTTTGTATATTTTGCTCAACAAGACCTAGAAGTCAACCTCATCCGGCTGTTCCACTCCGCCGTTAGGCTCCACTTGTGAGATGGCCTTCATCTCTTCTGGTGTCAGTTCGAAGTCGAAGCAGTCGAGGTTCTGGCGGATTCTCTCTGGCGTAATCGACTTGGGCAGCGGAAGAATGTCCTGTTGCAAAGCCCAGCGCAGCAGAACCTGTGCGGCAGTGTGGCCGGGATGATGGGCCGTAACTTCTGTGACAATGGGGTGGGAGAGAAGCGCTCCCTTGCCCAGCGGGCGCCAGGCTTCGACCACAATGCCATTCTTGTGGCACCATTCAACGTTCTCCTTCTGTGCGTGTCCGGGATGTATCTCCAGCTGGTCGACCATTGGCTGTACGGTGGCAGTCTGCATGAGCGGGTCGAGGTGATGGATATAGAAGTTGCTGAGGCCGATGCTCTTCACCAGTCCGTCCTTGTAGAGCGTCTCCAACGCGCGCCAGGTGTCGGCATTGATTTCGCGCCAGTTGCTGTACTGATGAGGCGGTAGCCGCTCTCAATAGCAGTGCTCACAGCCTGCTGGGCATCCTCACCGGTGGCGCGCCACGTGCCGAAGCCAATGGATGGCAACTCCATTCCGCTGAATAGTTTGAAATTCTTTTTCATATTGGGTCTTATTATTGTCTAAGAGTCTGTATTAACAACTTTCCTTTCGCATTGCTTCGCCTATTCCAGAATCACGACGGTCACTCCGCGCGCTGCCTGAGCGCCCATGACGAGTGCCTGTTCGATGTCGGCAGTTTTGGAAGGACCGCTGATAAACGTGCCGAAGTTGTAGCGCGGGTCCATGGTGATAAGGCCATAGGCCTGATGCATGTTGTCGACGATGGCTTGCCGGTCGATGAAGATGACCAGATATTCAGAGATGAACATCACGGCCTTCTCCTTCATGGTTTGCGGAATCCAGATGCAGCCGTTCTCGGCCACGCCAATCTGTCCCATCACGATGCCCACATCGGTGCCGTTGAGCTCGGCGGCGTCCTTCACCGTGTCGGGATTCTTCGTGGCCAGATGGATGAAAGGCAGATTGGAGGCAAACGTCTGAGCATGGGGATAGAGGTTGTGGACCAGCTGATCCAAATCGTCGGTCTTGCTCGACTCAACGACGTTGGCGCCCATCTGCTGGCACATGCTCTTGAATTGGTTGTAGGTGTCTTCGTATTGGATGCCCTTCACGTTGATTTGAGGCATGTCATATTGGCGCAGGGTGTTGGAGCGCAGTTTCTCGAAAAGCTCTTCTTTCTTCATTTCTTCATGTGGGTTTGTTTCCACCATGTGTGGAAGGTTGGTTTGGCAAAACGTGGAGCGGCATGGCCGATCCCCCAAGGATTGAGGTTGCTGAAGTGGGTGAGGCTTTCAGGAACGAGATTCAGCAGGGGTGCAACCTTCAGCGCACCGATATAGAGCGAAGGATGGGTGTAGACCAACTGCATGCCTTCCGACATCACTTTCTTTATCTTGTCGGCTTTGCCCAGGGCTTCAAGGTTCTGTCGCCAGAGATATACCTGACTGCCGGGATTCACCTTGGCCGGACAAACGAAGTTGCAACTCAGGCACAGGCTGCACGCAGAGACATTGTCGCTGTAGCGCACGGGGTCTTTCAGCATTCCGAGGTTGATGCCGATGGGACCAGGAATGAAGTAGGTATAGCTGTAGCCGCCGCTGCGACGGTAGACGGGGCACGTGTTCATGCAGGCACCGCAACGGATGCATTTCAGCGTCTCCCAATGTCCTGGATTGCCGAGGATGTCGCTGCGCCCATTGTCGACGAGCACCACGTGCATCTCGCCGCCGGGCCGTGCCTGACGGAAGTGGGAGGTGAAGCCCGTTGTGGGCTGTCCGGTGGCACTGCGGCTCAGTAGCCGGTGGAAGACAGCCAGTGAGGCATAGTCGGGGATAATCTTCTCAATGCCCATAGCGACGATGTGCAGCTTTGGCATCGACGTAGACATGTCGGCGTTGCCCTCATTGGTGCACACCACCACGTCGCCCGTCTTGGCCACACCGAAGTTGCAACCCGTCATCCCCGCTCCTGCCTCGAGAAATTCGTTGCGCAGGCTCTCGCGGGCGCAGTAGGTGAGATAGGTTGGGTCGTAGTTGCCTTGCTCTTTCGAGATGCCCTCGCGTTCAAACATCTGTCCGATCTCCTCGCGCTTCAGGTGGGTGGCCGGCACGACGATATGGCTGGGCTTTTGATGCAGGAGCTGCAGGATGCGTTCGCCCAAGTCGGTCTCAACGACGTCGATGCCGCGCTCTTGCAGGTAGGCGTTCATGCCGCACTCTTCCGTGAGCATCGACTTCGACTTCACCATCTTGCTCACGTTGTGGGTTTCCAGTATGCCATAAACGATTTCGTTGAACTGCTGGGCGTCTTTGGCCCAATGAATTTTCACCCCACGACTTTCGAGCTGGCTGGTGAACTCTTCGAGATAGTCGGCCAGATGGGTCAGCGTGTGGCGCTTTATCTCCGAAGCCAGCTGGCGCAGTTCTTCCCATTCGGGCAGCTCCTGTGCCAGGGAGTCGCGCTTCTGACGCAGCGACCAGAACGTTTGGTCGTGCCACGTCACTTTTTCTCTGTCTTGGTTGAATGCCTTGGCGTTCTCGCTATGAAGTGTGCTCATATTAGTCCTGCTGCTAAGATTTCTGCAACGTGAATGAATTTGATATTCCTTTTCTCTCTCCTTGCAATGCCTTCCATGTGCATCAGACAGCTGCTGTCGGGACCGGTGATGTATTCTGCGCCCGTGGCGATGTGGCGGTCGAGTTTGTCCTCCCCCATCCTGATCGATACAGCCGTCTCCTCTACAGAGAACATTCCGCCGAAGCCGCAGCATTCGTCGGGCCGTTCGGGCTGACGCACGGTGATGCCCTCCACCATTTGCAACAGGTCGACGATCTTGTTCACTCTTGGCAGGTTGCATTCCGACGGAGTGCTCAGACCGAGCTCGCGCACGCCATGACAGCTGTTGTGAACACTCACCACATGAGGAAAACGGCCCGGAATCTCGTCAACTTGCAGCACGTCGTGAAGAAACTCCACCACGTCCATGGTCTTGCCCTCAGCTTGGCATTCGTGATCTCTTCCCAAGAGAAAGGGATAGTAAGTGCGGACGAAGGCTGCGCATGAGGCCGACGGAGCCACAACGTAGTCGTAGGGGGCGAACATCTCGTCAAACTTTTTGGCCAGGTCGACCGACATCCGCTCAAAGCCTCCGTTGGCCATAGGCTGTCCGCAGCAGGTCTGCCGCTCTGGATATTCTACCGCCAGTCCGTAGTGCTTTAGCAGGGCGTATGTGGCCTTGCCGACATGTGGGTACAGTGCATCGACATAGCAAGGGATAAAAAGTCCTATTCTCATTATTGCAATTGTATTTCTTTCTTTTCTGCTCTGCAAATTTAGTCAAAATATTGTTTTATCCATAATCTACGATGGATTTTTTCATGAATTTGAGTGGGTAATTGAAAATCGGGAAGTAATAAAAACAACTTATCATTGCCCAAGTTTAACCCACGCATCATTGAATTTTATCTATTTCCTTTGCTATCTCAAAAGAATTTATTAAGTTTGTGGAAAAATAGTGCAACTATGGTAAACTATCCTATTGGCATACAGACGTTCGATAAGATTCGTCAAGACGGATACTTGTATATCGACAAGACAAAGTACATATATGAGATAACGCATCCTGGTCAGTATGTGTTTCTCTCGCGTCCCCGCCGTTTCGGCAAATCGCTGCTTACAAGCACTTTTGATGCTTATTTCTCCGGGCGCAAGGACTTATTCAAAGGTCTTGCCATTGAAGAATTGGAGAAAGAATGGAAGGTTTATCCAGTGCTGCACTTCTCTTTGGCTTCGGCAAAACTCGGCACGGTAGAAGACTTGCATGTCCAACTCCGCATTCAGCTTGAGCGTAATGAGGATCGTCATGGTATTCACACAGACATCACCAACATCTCTGAGCGTTTCCAAAATTTGGTCACGTCGCTTTATAAAAAGACGGGCACACAGGTTGTTGTCCTTATCGACGAATACGACGCTCCGTTGCTCACGGTGCTTCACGACAAGGAACGCCTTGAACAGATGCGCACGGAACTGCAGGCGTTCTACTCCCCGCTGAAGGACCTCGACCCTTACCTCCGCTTTGTCTTCATCACGGGCATCACGAAGTTCTCGCAGCTCAGTATCTTCTCGCAGCTCAATAACCTGAATAACATCTCAATGCTGCCGCAGTATGCCGCAATATGTGGCATAACGCGTGATGAACTCATCGACAACTTTCAGGAAGGCATACAGACGCTGGGCGAAGAAAACGACATGACTTCCGAACAAGTCTTGGCACAGTTGGAGCGTACCTATGACGGATATCATTTTGCACGCAAAGGGCCGGGGGTTTATAATCCATTCAGTCTGCTGGCATCGATGACAAATAAGGATTTCGACAACTATTGGTTCTCCACCGGCACGCCGACGTTTCTTGTCAACATGCTTAAGCATTTCCACACCGACATCACAAAGATCGACGGCAGTGAGGCATGGGCTGCAGACTTTGATGCACCCACGGAGAATATGCAGTCCGTCTTGCCGCTGTTCTATCAGAGTGGCTATCTCACCATAAAAGGCTATGACCCTATCATAAAGCGCTACACGCTTGGCTATCCCAACGAGGAGGTGAAGGTCGGGTTGATGCGCATCCTTATCCCTTACTATGTCCACACGAACACTGTGGAGGCGGGAAATGCTGTGGCTAATATGTATCTGGCTCTGCGCAAGGACGACATGGACGGAAGCCTCAAGGCCATGCAGGAATTCTTCACCACGATTCCTTACCAGGAGAACACGCTCAAGGACGCGCCGACAACGGAAGGTCACTTCACCGCAATGCTCTACGTGATGTTCTCTCTCCTCAACGTCTATGTCTTTTCGCAGGTACGCAATGCCAAAGGCCGTCTCGACATTCTCATCAAGACTGACACGACCATCTATGTCATGGAGCTGAAACTTGACGGTGACCTGGACAAGGCGCTGAGACAAATCGATGAGAAGGACTACGCCATCCCTTACAAGTCCGATGGCCGCAAGGTCGTGAAGGTCGCCATCAACTTCTCGACAGAGCTGAGGACGATAAAAGAGTGGAAGATTGAATAAAGCACATCTATAAATAATGTTGCAAGAGGCAACGAGCCGTAATGTTTGTATTTAACGCTCCGCTTCGCGGAAAAATCGAATAATACAATAAAAATATTTATGAGACATTCGTGTAATAAACTCAAATCTTCTTCGAAAATACCGTCGAAGACAGGTAGATGAAAAACAATGCTTTACTACCAAGCATAGTCCTCTCTTAATATAAGTCAGGCTGCGTCTCGTATTAAAAAATATCCCCATTATTTTGTTCTTCTTTCGATTCTCAGTAACTTTGCAGACTGAAACTAAAGGAAAATGATTGTTTGTATAGCTGAGAAACCAAGTGTTGCAAGAGATATTGCCCGTATTTTGGGGGCTAACTCGCAACATCAAGGATACATGGAAGGTAATGGCTATCAGGTGACTTGGACATTCGGTCACCTGTGTGAGCTGAAGGAACCCGACGACTACACGCCTCTTTGGAAGCACTGGAGTCTCGGGCAACTGCCCATGATACCTCAGCGTTTTGCCATCAAACTGATCGACGACGAGGGGATAAAGAAGCAGTTCAACATCATCCAGTCGCTCTATGCCAAGGCCGACAGCGTCGTCAACTGCGGTGATGCCGGACAGGAAGGTGAGCTCATCCAGCGCTGGGTGATGCAGAAAGCCCGCGTGAAGTGTCCGGTGAAACGCTTGTGGATCTCGTCGATGACCGATGAGGCCATAAGGGAAGGATTCCGTCAGCTGAAGGACGAACAACAGTACGACAAACTCTATCTTGCCGGATTGAGCCGTGCTATCGGCGACTGGATTCTCGGCATGAACTGCACGCGCCTTTATACCATTAAATATGGCAATCAGGGCGGACGCCATCAGGTGTTGAGTATCGGTCGGGTGCAAACGCCCACGCTGGCGCTTATCGTCAACCGCCAGAAGGAAATCGACAATTTCAAACCAGAGCCTTACTGGGTTTTGGCCACTGTATACCGTGATACGCTGTTCACGGCCACCAAAGGTCGCTTCGACTCCAAGGAGGAGGGAGAGCGTGCTTTCTCCACGATTGAGGGGAAACCGTTCACTGTGACCGACGTGCAGAAGAAGAAAGGCCGTGAGCAGCCCAAACAACTCTACGACCTCACCTCGCTTCAGGTGGACTGCAACCGAAAATATGCTTATTCGGCAGAGATGACGCTCAATCTTATCCAGGGCCTTTATGAAAAGAAGTTGACCACCTATCCGCGTGTCGACACCACTTATCTGAGCGACGACATTTATCCCAAGTGTCCGGAGATACTGAACGGCGTGTTCAAGTCGCGCATTGGCGGTAGCTTCCCTTATGCCGAACTGGTGAAGGGACTCGCGGCCATCAGCAAGAAACTGCCCAAAAGTAAGCGAGTATTCGATTCGTCGAAGGTGACCGACCACCACGCCATCATCCCTACCGGAGTTCCCGCTCAGGGGCTGACCGATATGGAGCAGAACGTCTACGATCTCATCTGCCGCCGTTTCATTGCCGCCTTCTATCCCGACTGCGAGTTTTCCACAACCACTGTCCTGGGAAAAGTGGAGAATGTGGAGTTCAAGGTTTCGGGCAAGGAAATCCTGAAACCGGGCTGGCGCATTGTCTATGGCAACAATGTTCACGACGAGGATGACAAGAAAGGCGACGAGGAACGTACGCTGCCCACCTTCGTCAAGGGAGAGAGCGGACCGCACAAGCCCACGCTCACCGAGAAACAAACTACTCCGCCAAAATATTACACCGAGGCTACGCTGCTCCGGGCTATGGAGACTGCGGGTAAGTTTGTTGAGGATGAGGAACTGCGGGCTGCGCTGAAGGAGAACGGCATTGGCCGTCCGTCGAGCCGTGCCGGAATCATCGAGACGCTATTCAAACGCCACTATATCCGCCGCCAGCGCAAGAACCTCATCGCTACGCCGACGGGCATTGAACTCATTGATACCATCAAGGAAAAACTTCTTACGAGTTGCGAGCTGACGGGTATCTGGGAGAAGAAACTGCGTGACATCGAGCATGGCAAGTACGATCCGGCCCAGTTTATCGATGAGCTCAAGCAGCAAATCCGCAAGATTGTCAACGATGTGCTGTCAGACAATTCGCCTTCAACCATCACCATCACTACCGATGAGGACCTGAAGGAGGCCAAGAAGAAAACAACCAAGAAGACAAGCGCGAAGAAAAAACCGAAGACAGAGGATAAAGCCAGTCCGGCAACGGCTCCGTCATCGGCTGCACTGCATCTTGTTCCTTCCGACAGCCTCATTGGTCAGCCTTGCCCCCTCTGCGGAAAAGGCAAAATCATCAAAGGCCGTACGGCCTATGGCTGCAGCCGATATAAGGAATGCAGTTTCCGCCTTCCTTTTGCCAAGCCTTAATTCCTTGTGTTTCAATGGACTAAGGCTTTTTCCTATGTGGACAAAATAAACTCTTTTATCTTGTCCTACCAATCTCATCCAGCGAGATTCATCATCATAAATACTTTGATAGATGTTGTCCGACGTTCGTCGGACGATTGTCCGACGAACGTCAGCCGATCGTCCGACGTTCGTCAGCCGATCGTCCGACGTACGTCAGACAGCAAGAACTTCCCATAGAAAAAAATACTTCGCGCCTGATAAGCATCGTGAAATATCGGTTGATGCAGGGGCGGAAGGCCACAAAGTCATATCACTGGCTTTGATTTCATCCCCTCACGTAATGGGGCATTTCAGCAGGAGTCACCATCGATATCTCGACGATGCCGCCAACCTTGCCGTCTTTCTTCCATGCTGTCTGGTAGATGACTTTATGCACGCCATGCTTTTCGATGGTGTAGGCATTGCTGCCACCAGTGGCAAGGATGTGGCGGATGATTTCGCGTGAGCGTTCTGAATGACAATCGTAGAGGTTCTTGCCAATCAGGTCGCCATGTTTCTTGTACGTCTCGCGCGCCTTGTCGTTCATATAGATGATGATACCTTGAGCGTCGCATACTGTTACAGCACAGTTCATGCCTTTTGCCCATTCATAATTTTCCATATTGCTCGTTTTTATTGATTCATTTTATTTGTAGTATCCTCCGGCTTTCAGTTTGCCAATCGATAAATTGCTTGCTTCGATATTTGCAAAGTTACAAAAACTATCGTAAATAAGGCTCAACAATAAGGGAGAATATCAGCGTTCGAGATATTTAGGGCGTGACTACATGACGTCTGACGAACGTCGGGCGATATGGATAACCGCTAATCCTCATTTATTCCTCTATAAATGCATAAATCATACTGCGGTACAGCGATGTTGTTTCTTCAATCGTATCTTCTGTCTTTTGATTTTGCCAAGTCTGAAAAATGTTGTAACTTTGCAGTCCGTTTCCCTATGATGCCGAAACGGAAGGAAATGGCTGACTTGGTGCGGCCAAATTTAGATTGACAATGCGTATATATCTTCTTATCATTTCTCTTCTTTTTTCTTTCCACTCCTTTGCCGAGGAGTGCGACAGCACTCGATTTGGTGCCAACTACAACGATGCGATGAGTCGGCTCACGGCCCTCTATGGAGAGCCTGCTGTGGCTGACGAGAACCACTGCGTGTTTAAAAACAGACTCTTCGAACACGATGGGACCACTTTCAATGAGGTGAGATGCAAATTCAAGAATCAGCGGCTCGTAGAGGAAAGATTTTACAAGACGGCCCAGACCAAGAGAATCGCCGTGAAGAACATGATGGAGATGAAGCGTGCGCTTGAAGGGCAGTATACAATCTCGGAAGATTATGAGGACGACGGCACAGCGTTCTTCTGTGGCGGAATAGCTCCCACAGGCATTGGTCGCCTGTTCACCATCAGCGTCCAACCCCGCCATGGACGTTGGGTAACGCTTCTGCAATACGGTCCTTTCAATTATAAGAACTGATCTCCATGCAGACGGCGTCGTTGGAGCGGCGGCATTCCTGCCGCCGAATGATTTCCTCTTATGATGCGCAATCGGTCTTTCTTTCTTGGGAGGCAGGAATGCCGCCCCTCCTACCATTAGGCTTTATACTTGAATCTACAGATATAGCGCCCATCCTCTTGAGAAACTATAAATTGACCAAAATACCCCTTTACTTTCAATTTTATCGTTTCGGAATGAAATAAATTCGCTTTAGTTCTCGTTACTACTTTAAAACTGAGTTCTCATGAGACGTAACTTATATATATTGTTGTTTCTGCTGATGTCGGCTTTGAGTGCAGTAGCTGGAGGCGTGAAAGACATTTGGATCTCTATGCCCAATCAGATTACGCCCTATCTCAACAAGGACTTGCGGCAGAAACTCGTCACCTTCAATCAGACGGGCGTTAACCCAACCGTGAACAACCTCATTGGCGGCGAGTCGAAACTCGACACGCTCGCAGGCAACTTCGTGCAGGTGGAACTCTCCGAGGCTTGCACGTTGCAGATGAAATTGCTGCCCCGTTCGGCGGGCGACAGTCTTGTGTGTGTGGTGAAAACCTATCTGGGACCGGCCAAGCGAAGTGAGATGAAGTTCTACACCACCGATTGGCAGGAACTGGACAACATTCCTCTCCCCGAACAGTCTTTGCCGGCGCGTCCCGACACGATGGACATTAACAAATATAACCGTCTCGTCCGTTCGATGGACGGCCGGATGCAATACATGTCGCTTCATGCTGAAAATAATATTCTCACTACAGGGTTCTCCGTCATCTTCGCTACAGTCGATGAGCAGAAAGCCCTGAAAGATTTCTGCAAGGAAACACAGTGGACGTGGACCGGTGAAAAGTTCGTTGTCAATCCCTAAATGGCCATGGCTTTGAAAGTAGAAGGGAAGAGACTGGATTTGAAGAAAACAATTTAAAACTATAACTGAATGAATCTGAAAATACGCTTGGCACTCATGAACTTCTTGGAGTTCGCTGTATGGGGTGCGTATCTGACATCTATGGGTCGCTATCTCGGCAATATCGGGTTGGGACCTGAAATTGGATGGTTCTATTCTATGCAGGGCATTGTCTCTATCTTCATGCCCGCACTGATGGGAATCGTAGCCGACCGATGGGTGCCGGCGCAACGGCTGCTGGGACTGTGTCATCTCTTGGCAGGCCTGTTTATGTTCGCCACGGCTTACTATGGCATTCAGGCCGGCAGTGAGGCTCAGTTCTCCGTTATCTTCGGTCTCTATTCCCTGTCGGTAGCCTTCTACATGCCAACTTTGGCCTTGTCCAACTCTGTTGCCTACTATGCTTTGACCAGCAACGGAATGGACACCGTGAAGGATTTTCCGCCCATCCGCGTCTTCGGCACCATCGGCTTCATCCTTTGCATGTGGTTTGTCGACCTGATGGGATTTCAGAGCAATCAGAATCAGTTTGTCACCTCCGGTGTGTGCAGTGTCGTGCTCTTCCTCTATACGTTCACCCTGCCTCATTGCCCGGTGAGCGATAGCAATGAGAAAAAGAGCGTTGTGGAGGCTCTCGGCCTGAAGGCTTTTACGCTTTTCAAACAGAAGAAAATGGCGCTGTTCTTCATTTTCTCCATGTTGCTCGGCGTGAGTCTGCAGATCACCAACAGCTTTGCCAATCCTTTCATTTTCAGTTTCAGCGCGCAGCCTGAGTATGCCTCTTCCTTCGGCGTTCAGCATGCCAACATCCTGATCAGTCTCTCGCAGATTTCCGAAACCTGCTGTATACTTCTCATCCCCTTCTTCATGAAACGCTATGGCATTAAGAACGTGATGCTCATCGCCATGTTTGCCTGGGTGCTGCGTTTTGGACTCTTCGGATTGGGCAATCCCGGCTTCCCCGGTGTGCTGCTCTTCATCCTGTCGATGATCGTCTATGGTGTAGCCTTCGACTTCTTCAATATCTCGGGTTCGCTGTTCGTCGATAAGAGTACAACCCCCGAAATCCGTTCGTCGGCCCAGGGCTTGTTCATGCTCATGACCAACGGCATCGGTGCCACAGTGGGCACGTTGGCTGCTCAGGCTATCATCAATGCCTATACCCATCCGCAGCAGGTGGGCGACAATACTCTCACCGTGGGCGACTGGTCTACTTGCTGGTTCATCTTCGCGGGCTATGCCCTTGTGGTGGCCTTGAGTTTCTGGATGCTCTTCAGACCCAGGGAGGCTAAGACAAAATGAATAAAACCCGACTCATACTTAAAGGAACAGTGAAACTTGACGGCAGCGAAGATCTCTACTTGATCTTCCTTGCCGATGAGAATAACACCCGCCAGCTGACGATGACGTGCGACCATCATGTCAACTACGAGCTGGGGTTGAGGCTTACGCTTCAGCCTGTGGTGAACCGTTGTCTGCCCGAGGCGCTTGTTCAGATGCTCCGCTATGCGTCCAACGACCGCTATGAGGTGCTCTTCTTTGGCGTTCACGAAGGTCAGTACGACTGTATGCTCTTCGATTGCGACACGCTCGACACCGTTGCCCTGCGTGCCAGCGACGGTGTGCTGCTGTCGGTAGTCTCGGGTATACCTTTATATATAGACACCGAACTCTTCAAACGCCAGAGTACACCCGTTCCCGAGAAGGGCTCGATGAGCATCGCCATGCCTGCCAACGTGGCCTCGATGAAGATGCTTGAGGCGGCCCTGCAGAATGCTGTGGACAACGAAAATTATGAGTTGGCCTCACAACTGCGGGATGAAATCAATCGTCGTAACCATAAAGAGGAGGACAAGTCGTGAAGGAACAGCATTTCTTCTTCGTGCCCGACGCGGCAAAGGCGGCAGAATTGCCCGAAGACGAGGCCAAACATGCCTTGCGTGTTCTGCGTGTCAAGGCTGGTGATCCGCTTTGGCTGATGGACGGACAGGGAAACTTCTTTGAGGCCGAGGCTACCATCACCAACAATAAGCATTGCTTTTATCAGATCAAGCAGACCCTTCCCCAGGAGAAAGCCTGGCGGGGAACGATTCATCTGGCCATTGCTCCCACGAAGATGATGGACCGGATGGAATGGATGGTGGAGAAAGCCACCGAGATCGGTATGGACAGCGTGACCTTCCTGGACTGCAAATTCTCTGAGCGCAAGACCATTCGCACGGATCGCATCGACAATATCGTCGTGTCGGCGATGAAGCAGAGCCGTAAGCCCTTCAAGCCTATAGTGGAAGGAATGACCAAGATTCAGGATTTCATCAACCGACCAAGACAAGACCGATTGTTCATTGCCCACTGCTACGAGGAAGTTGAACGCAAGGATTTGTTCACAGAGCTTCAACAGCTCCCGCCCGACGAGGCCGTAACCGTGATGGTGGGTCCGGAAGGCGACTTCTCGATCGACGAGGTTCGCGCGGCCATCAAGCAGGGAGCAGAGAGCATCTCTCTGGGTAGAGCCCGACTGCGCACGGAAACGGCAGGACTGATGGCGGTGACCATGGCACAATTAACTAAACGAAAACTATAAAAAATATGAGAAGTCTATCACTTCATTTTTCACAACTGATTCTACTATTGATGGCTGGCATAGCTTTCTCGTCTTGTTCGGGCGACAGCTACATCAATGCCATTCCAAGCGACGTGACAGCAATCATGTCGGTGAACACTCCAAAGTCTTTTATTGATTACAAGGGCGTCGACCTGGGTTCAGACCTCTATCTCTTTGAGGATGCCGACGGCAACCTTGGCGCATGTGCCAGTCTGAACGACGCAGATGCGCTGGAGAAATATTTCGATGAACAGTCGGCAAAAGGCGTCTGCGAGAAGGTGCAGGAGAAGCGAGGCTTCCGCTTCACGCTCCTCGGCAATGGCTTCCTGGCTGGATTCTCCGACAACGCCCTGTTGCTGATGGGGCCGCTAGTGCAGAGCGACAAGGCTGAGATGATAAACCGCATGGCGCGACTGCTCAAACAGGACGACGACGCGAGCGTGAAGAATAGCAAGATCTACGATGTGCTCGACTCGCTCGATGCTCCGCGCAGGATGGTGGCCCGCGTCGATGCGCTTCCTCAGCAATTCATCACTCCGTTCATGTTGGGCGCTCCCAAGACGGCAGATGCCTCACAGGTCTATGTGGCCGCAACCATGACTGCCCGCAATGGCGTGCTCGATATGCAAGGCCACACCTTCTCGTTCAATAAAGACATTGACGCTGCCATTCAGAATGCGCAGAAAGTATACCGGCCCATAAAGGGACGCTATGTGGGCAGCATGCCTCAGGATGCCATGCTGGGACTCTTCGTCAACGTAGACGGAAAAAAGTTCATCAACGTCATGCACGACAATCAGGGACTCCAGGCTATGCTCGCAGGTATCAACCGGGCCATTGATATGGACAACATCATCAAGAGCGTAGATGGCGATATGGCAATCGTCGTCCCCAGCTACTCTCCCGACCGCTTGCAGTTGTCGATGGCGGCTGAACTGGCCAATAGCAAGTGGCTCGCTGACGTTGACTATTGGAAGCAGAGCGCGCCATCGGGCAGCTCAATCGGCGATTGGAGCAAGAATGCCTATATCTACACCGACGGCAAGACGACCTATTGCTTTGGCGTCACCGACGACTTGCAATATTATAGTGGAGGCAGCCAGGAGACGGCGCTCAACTCTATCAAGCCTTCGGTGGAGCCTCTGTCCGACGAGATGCAGAAGAACATCAAAGGCCAGCGGCTCGTGATGGTGGTCAACCTCAATCTGCTCAGCGGTAAGCAAGGCAGCATCGTGCAGGCTTTAAAGCCGATTCTGGGCAACGTGAACAGGATCATGTATCGATTGGACTAATATAATAAAGGTACTAATTGTATTCAGAAAATGGATAGCATAACGTTTCATTCCGTTCTGCCGCAAGTCTTCTCGCATCAGCCCGACTTGCAGTCGGAGATATGGAACACTGATGTCACCTTCGAGAAGGGGCATCTCTATTTGATAGAAGCTGATTCAGGTAAAGGCAAGAGCACGTTTTGTAGCTACATCCTCGGCTATCGTCATGACTACACCGGAGAGGTGAAGTTTGACGACCGACTCACCCGCAACTTCAAGGTGAGCGAGTGGGTGGAGATGCGTCTTCGCCACATCGCCTTTCTCTTTCAGGAACTCCGCCTTTTTCCCGAGCTCACGGCCTATGAGAACGTGAAGATCAAAAACGACCTCGTGGGAATGAAGACCCGTGAGGAGATATTGGATTGGTTTGAGCGGCTGGGCATTTCGGACAAGGTGGACCAGAAAGTAGGACTGATGTCGTTCGGACAGCAACAGCGTGTGGCGATGATGCGGGCGCTCGTGCAGCCGTTCGACTTTATTCTCGCTGATGAGCCCATCAGCCACCTCGACGCCAACAACTCCCGCATCATGGGCGAGATTATGATGGAGGAAGCCAAGAAGCAAGGGGCGGGCGTGATCGTGACCAGCATAGGCAAACACATGAACTTAAACTATGAAAGGACATTGAAGTTATGAATCTGGTTTGGAAACTATTGCGCCAGCATATCAGTGTTCCACAATTCGCTGGCTTTTTCTTTGCCAATCTTTTTGGTATGCTGATCGTCCTCTTGGGCTATCAGTTCTATCGTGATGTGGTGCCGGTCTTCACGTCGGAAGACAGCTTCATGAAGAGTGACTACCTGATTATCAATAAGAAGATTGGTACGGCTACGGCACTTTCTGGTCGCAGCAACACTTTCAGTGCCGCTGAAATCGATGACCTGAAGAGCCAGTCTTTCGCGCAGACTGTGGCTCCGTTCACCTCTATAGAATATAAGGCTGAGGCTACGATGGGCGTGAATGGACAGCAGGTGCTCAACTCAGAGATCTCTTTTGAGAGCGTGCCCGACACGTTTGTCGATTCGAAGGGTGACAGCTGGCACTGGAAGGAAGGCGATGCAGTGGTGCCGGTGATTCTGCCGCGCACCTATATCACGATGTACAACTTCGGCTTTGCCCAAAGTCATTCGCTTCCCAAGCTCAGCGACGGTCTGATGGGCATGATCGATATGAAGATCTTCATCCATGGCAATGGCCGTCAGGGTGAGTTTAAAGGCAAGGTCGTTGGTTTCTCCAATCGGCTGAGCTCTATTCTCGTGCCGCAAAGCTTCATGGACTGGAGCAACGGCTACTTCGCGCCCAATCAGCACAGTGAGCCCACGCGGCTGATCATGAACGTGGGTAATCCCGCCAATCAACAGATCACGAAATACCTCGACAGCAAGAACTATGAGGTGGAGGATGACAAACTCAACGCAGAGAAGACCACTTACTTCCTGCGTATGACCGTCACAATGGTGATGATTGTGGGACTTGTCATCTCCCTTCTGAGTTTCTATATCCTGATGCTGAGCATCTATCTCTTGGTGCAGAAGAATTCGTCCAAGCTGGAGACGCTCCTGCTCATCGGTTATTCGCCTGGCCGGGTGGCCCGTCCCTATGAACTGCTGACGATAGGCCTGAATCTGCTAGTGCTGTTGATCACTCTTGTAGCCTTGTTCTTCATCCGTGGCTACTACATGGATTTCATCATCACGCTCTTCCCCGAGATCGACGATGGTTCGATGATGCCCGCCCTCACTTTGGGCCTCTGCCTCTTCGTGCTGGTCTCCTGTCTGAACGTGCTTGCCATCCGTCGCAAGATCATCAACATCTGGAAGCGCAAGGAGTAGGGGATCGTTCAGGGAATGTTCCTATAAACAGAGATTTACATCGCTCATGTCTCAGAAGAGCAAGACCATATTATTTCCGCTTTTAGCAATCTTCGGTTACTACGTCTTCTTTCAGGCGTTCTACGACATGATTGCCTATCATGAGATACTGCCCTTTCAAGACATGGGCGAGCTTCTATTGTCGGTTGCCCTTAATTTTCCTCCCGTTCTGCTCACCTTCCTTCTTTGTATCTGTGTTGTTCGGACGAAGAGGCCATTAACCAAGCAGAAGTTGCTGCTGGACCTTGTGCTCTGCCTGGTTGGGCTGGTGGCCATCAATTATCTCTATCTTTTTATCGTCCGGCAGATCTTCTGGTCTGGATTCGGACATATCGATTGGGCAGGGACTGTATTCAATCTGGTGATTATCTTCCTCTCTGTCGAGGTTTACTTCTACCATGTCAACTATATGCGCCAGATTCGAGCCACCGAAGAGCAACGCCGGATGGCCATCGAGTATCGCTACGAAGCCTTGCGCTCACAGTTCAGCCCACATTTTCTCTTCAACTCGCTCAACATCCTCTATGCCCTGATCGGCGACGGAAGGCCCAAGGCACAACAGTTTGTGGAGATGCTCGCAAAAATCTATCAATATGTTCTTTTCCATCAAGAGCAGGATATGATAGCCCTTGAGGATGAGATGAAATTTGTCAGGACTTTCGTGGAAATCCTCAAGATCAGATATGATGATGGTTTCCAACTGTTAGTGGAGGGCGAAGAAAAGGTGGGAAGCCAGAGAATTATTCCTTTCACGTTGCAGCTTCTTGTGGAGAATGTTGTCAAGCACAACGTTGTTTCCTCCCGCAACCCAATGACAGCGGTGCTCTCTATTGCGCCCGATGGACTCACCGTGACCAATCCCATTCGAAAGCGAATCTCCGAGCCGGCCTCTACTCAGGTTGGCCTCAGCTATCTTCAAAAACTTTATCACAATCACGGCTGTGAGCTCTACTACGGCAGAGTGGGGGAGACTTTTCGCGTTCATGTTCCTTTTATTAAACCCGAAAGCAAATGAGATACGCCATTATAGAAAATGAGCGGTACGCCCGCGAGAACCTTCAGCAAATCGTCAGTCGTCTGCGCCCTGCATGGCTACTGGCTTTTACGGCAGCATCTGTAGAAGAGAGTATAGCTTGTCTCAAGGAGCACAGCGATGTTGAATTGCTTTTTCTGGACGTGGAATTGGTTGATGGAAGTTGTTTCGACATTCTCCGTTCTGTCGAGATACAGATTCCAGTCATCTTTACTACCGCTTACAATCAGTATGCGTTGCAGGCTTTCCGGCTCAACAGCGTAGACTATCTGCTCAAGCCCATCACCCAGTCAAGCGTGGAGGAGGCTCTGAACAAACTGGAGTCGCTCAGCAGCCATCTGCCACGAGATTATCGGCCTTTGGTTGAAAGCGTCAAAACGGGTCCCCGTAACCGCATTTTGGTCACGAGTGGTGACAATTATTCTTTCTTGGCGGTAGACCAGATAGCATGGTTCGTGAGTGAGGGAAAATATGTAGGGGTAATACAACGTGATGGTCGCCACCGCATGACCGACTTTGCCAATCTGCAAGAGGTGACAGAACAGCTCAACAGTGAGGACTTCTTTCATCTGGCTCGCAACATCGTGACTTCTATCCACAGTGTGGCGAAAGTGAGCAAGTTCTTTGCGGGGAGACTAAAGGTGACGCTGCGGGCTGGCAGTGTTGAGGAGCATATCCTCGTTAGTGCAGCCCGCCGTAAGGAGTTCCTTAATTGGCTTGGAGGTAAGAGTAGCGATTAGCTATTCAATGCCTTTTTATTCGACTTCATTCCCTCAAAATGGGACTTGAACGCTTTTTGATTGCTCGTTTATCGTTTTTTCTGTTATTTTGTATTGGTTTTATTATTAACAAAGTAGCTTATGAAGAAACGAAAATTTCTCCTTTTATTCTGTCTTTTTGCATTTTGTCCGCTTTTGGGATGGACGCAGGTGAATACCCTGGTTGTGGAAAACCGAGTAGGCCAGACTACCGCTTTTGCCCTTGCCAGTTCACCTGTCGTCACTTGTGACAACGGTCAACTTACAGTGGTATCATCCGACGCAAGCCTTTGTCTTCAATTGTCTGATGTGGAGAGCTATTATTTTGAGAACGGCAGTACTTCTTGTGTTGAGGATGTACAACTGTTAAGGCCTACTGTAACCGTAGCCAATGGCCGCATACGTGTTGAGGGACTTCAGGTCGATGACTGTTTGGCGGTGTTCACCATCGATGGCAAATGTATCAGCGCCACAAAGGCCGATGCAGGCGGTATCGCAATAGTAGACAACGTGCAAGGCCCGGGTGTGGTCATTGTGAAGACACCCCGCATGAGCTTTAAAATCCAACTAAAATCTAAATAGTTAAACAACATGAAGAAAAGGCTGCTATTTGTATTGGTTTCTATCGGAATTTCCGTCCTCTCCAATGCCCAGAACTACCGCATGAAAGTGACAATGAAGGACGGTTCGACCACCGTGTTTCAGGCAAGTGAGGTGAAGGATGTTACTTTTGATGATAATGGGTCTACCGACACTGCTGCGGTGGAATATGTAGAAGTGGCCGGAATCAAATGGGCCAAGGGAAACTTGCGCTATGTCCACGGAGAGTGGACAGTCGCCGACTGCCAGTGGGCTTCTACCCAGTATGTCAGTGGAAATACAGATCAGACGCTCAAGGCTGACTATCAGAATTCGGAGTACTTCTCTTGGGGCATCGTGGGTAAGGATGCTGTGGAGGGAAGCTGGTGCAACGTGCCTGGGATAGACTTGACAAAGTTCTACTCTGACGGTGAGGCAACTGTGGAGACCGAGGATTTCGATGCTGCTGAGTGTGGCGATTTGGCTAAATGGGCCACACGTGGAAGCTACCGTATGCCCACCAAGAACGAATTTGACCAACTCGTCGCTCAGGCCTCACAGCAATATGGCTATGTGACAACTCCAGAGGGCAATCAGGTCTACGGTTTTCTCTTTACCAATCCTGCCGGAGATGTGGAGCAAAATCTGGAACCACGAGAGATTTCTCTTGCCGAGTTGGAGACGGGGCTCTTCCTTCCCGCCGCCGGACTGGGCTATTATGACAACATCACACATGCCGGCCGTTCAGGCTATTACTGGTCGTCGACTCCTATAGAAGGCACAACCAACGGGCGTGATGCTTATGAATTGGATTTCTCTGCCGATGAAGTGGGGGTGAGCCGTACGCTCCGTTCCCTGCGCTGTGCAATCCGTCCGGTAGTGAACGGACAATCAGATACTTCTCAAGACACCTATGTCAATATGACGGTGGACGATCTCAATGCTCTCACATCCGACCGCTCCTGTGTCAACCTTACGATAAACGATGTTCCGGCCACCATTACCTATATATATAATAACGATGTCTATATGCGTTGTGGAGATTCCGCCATCCGACTCTCCTCGACGGGGCTGGAGAATGTTGTCAGCAAAGGTGAGGTTTGTATAGGTACCGTCAAGGGTGACTTCAAATTGATTGACGGAATGCCTGTGCTGGTTGGAAACGATAGTACTGAGGCTTCACTGACCAATTTCATGCATTTCCCAGGCGGATCTGAGGTCGGGCCAACTGATGCCACGCTCGGCGAGATTGTGGACAGCCAGCATCGCTGCGACCTCATACAACTGACCGGCATCACTCTGGTAGAGAATGAATACGGTATTGTGTACACAGAAAGCGGTGACACACAAGTGATGATCGCTGATGGCTTCGGTGTGAATGCTATGCCCGCTACCATAGATGCAAATGCCAAGTATGTTGTAGAGGGAATCTTTGCCAGCGGCAATCCCTTCATGATATACCCCACGAAGACCGTCGCTTATATTCCCGATGAGGCTGAGAATCTTGCCGCCTTTAAGCAGATACCCGACGGAGCAAGCACCAGAGTCAAACTCACCGATGCACGGGTGACCTATGTGTTCCGGCCTTTTGGTGAAACCTACTCTTATGTGCGGGATGCCAGTGGAGCCGCATGTTTTCGCAATTTCAATTTAGGCTTCGATGATGAGGGCAAGACCCTCAATGGCACACTTGCTGCGAAATATTCTGAACGTTGTATTGAAACCACAGATTCCACCAACGGCGACAGCCTGACCATTGCAGCCGGGGAGGTGCCTCAGCCCATAGAAAAGAAACTGGGCGACATCACCGTCAATGACGTGGATGAGCTGATTACGGTGAAGGGTGTTAAGATTGTTGATAGCGGAACCGGCTACTACCGCCTGGCTACAACGGAAGGCTCCTCAGACGTGTTTGTCAGCAATGGCTTCTATCTCAACGGCAACCTCTTTGACAGCCTCGACGCTGACTCTACTTACGATATTACCGGCATTCTCTCTTCTGATAACGGAATGACCATAAAGCTGACACAATGGTTCACAAAATCAAAATAAGACAATGAGACACTACCGTTCTTTACTCCTCTTTTTTATAACTATTTGCCTTGCCCTACCAGGACGCTTGCAGGCACAGCGCAAAGACATTGTCCTGTCCAAAGCCGGGACACTGTCCCAAATGGTTGGCGACATCACTCAAGTCACCTCGCTTAAAGTCTCCGGGCCTGTCAACGGCTCTGACCTGCGCACAATCCACGAGATGTGCGGTATGGACTTTGACCACAACACTACACAGGGAAAACTGGATTCACTCGACCTAACCGATGCCGATATTGTGAAAGGTGGGAAAAGCTATTATAAAAATACTGAAACTGGCGAGAGTTTCTACACGCAAGACAACGTCCTCGGGCGAAGCGGACTGGAAGGATGTTTTTCCTTGACCTACGTGGCCTTGCCCAAAACGCTGCAAGACGTGGGTATAAGAGCCTTTGCCAGTTGTCCGTTGAAAGAAATCTGCATTGATGAGTCCAACGACTGGCTTACTGCCATTGACGGGGTACTCTACACCAAGGATTTGACGGTGATGAAGGGATTTCCTGCCGAAAGGTTCAAGGCCTCCGATTGCTTTCAAGCTCCAGAAGGTCTGCGTGAAATCCCTGAATATTGCATGATGTTGGGACAAATGGGCGAAGTAGACCTACCCTCGACCGTGGAGACGATTGGCCATCAGGCACTGTTCAGTTGTGAGCAACTGAGCAGAGTGGTCCTGCCGGCAGCCTTGAAGTCGCTTGCCAACGATGCTTTCGTTTCTTGTGGCAACCTGAAGGAGGTGAAGCTTGACGCGGGCAATGCGAATTATGCGGTCAAAGAGGGCGTGCTCTACAACAAGCAGTTCACCACGCTGTGCCTTTTTCCTCCAGCGCTGGACCTCAGTTCTTTTGAGATACCGGCTACAGTTACTGATATTTGGCCGTATGCTTTTGCCTTCTGCCGGAATCTGACAGCCATCTCGCTGCCTGAGTCCTTGACTTCTATTGGCGTTGGGGCTTTCGGCGGATGCGACAAGCTGCAGTCCATGACAGTTCCCGCCAATGTGACTTCGCTGCCCGACTACACTTTTGCCAATTGTATTTAGAGCCTTATAACTAACCATAACTTACTATGACTAACTAACCCTAAAGCCTTGCATATTTTTGCAGCGTATTTCTACCGTGGAGAATTTGCGGAGCTTTTATTTTGTCATATCGTGAACGTAGTTGACAAGGGTTTACGAGTGGTTACGATGGAGGACAGATTTGAAAGCTGATAGGCAAAAAGCGTTATATCGTGGACTGGATTGACAAAGGTTGTCAATGGTTCACTTCCGTTTACTCCATAGGTGGAATACTCAAAGTATGTAGAACATAGTAATATCAAAGAGTATGAGACCGACAAGAAAATGTGAATTTTGTGGCAAGACATTTGTGCCAAGGAGTGGTATGCAGAAATACTGTTCCGAGGAATGTCAGGCAGAGGCAAAACGTCTTAGGAAGAAAAGACAGCAGGACTTGATTAACGGTATTGAGCCAATCATGGATCTGCAACATCAGGAGTATCTT
>ONYS01000066.1 GCA_900322095.1 uncultured Prevotella sp. | reverse complement strand
ATCATTTTTAATCTTCAATTGACTTATGCAGAGATTAAGAAGAACCATGATGTTCGTGCCAGGCAATAATCCCGGTATGATGCAGGATGCCTATATCTACGGCCCCGACTCCATCATGCTCGACCTGGAGGACTCTGTGACGATGGCTGAGAAAGACACCGCACGACTGCTTGTTTACAATGCATTGAAAACCATCGACTACGGCGATACCGAGATGGTGGTGAGAATCAATCCTCTAAATACGCCCTACGGTAAGAAAGACATCGAGGCCGTGGTGAAAGCCGGCGTCGACGTGATCCGTATGCCCAAGACCGAGACCGCTGAGGAAGTGAAAGAGGTGGAAGCCGAAATCGAGAAGGTGGAGACCGAACTGGGATGCGTGGGCCGCACAAAGATCATGGCCGCCATCGAGAGCGCGCTGGGTGTTGTCAACGCCTACGCCATCGCCACAGCATCAAAGCGCATGATGGGCATAGCCCTCGGCGCTGAGGACTACTGCGCCAACCTGAAGACACAGCGCTCGCCCGAAGGCATCGAACTGCTGCTGGCCCGCCAGACCATCGTCGTGGCCGCAAGAGCCGCCGGCATCGACGCCCTCGACACCGTATACTCCAACCTTAACGACATGGAGACCTTCCGCAAGGAAGTGGAGCTCATCAAGCAGCTCGGCTTCGACGGAAAGTCCATCATCAATCCCCGTCAGATTCCCGTGGTCAACGAGGTCTTCATCCCCAAGCAGAAAGACATCGAGAAGGCCATGCGCGTCGTTGCAGCCATCAAGGACGCAGAGAAGAAAGGCAGCGGCGTGATTGCCGTCAACGGTAAGATGGTCGACCGTCCCGTAGTGCTCAGAGCACAGCGCGTCATCGACCTCGCATTAGCATCCCACGTTATAAAGAAGGAGGATTTAGCATGAAGACAACAGAAGATCGCCGCGCCCTCATACAGGAAGTGGCCGAACATTTGAATATGAACGTGAGCGACCGCAACGACAAGAAGGTTGCCACGCCCCGCAGCGAATATCAGAAAGAAAGTTCCAAGGTCGTCACCCTCGAGGAGGCCATCCGCAAGGTGGGTCTCAAGGACGGCATGACCATATCCTTCCACCATCATTTCCGCAAGGGCGACAAGGTGCTGTGCCTCGTGATGGACAAGATTGCCGAGATGGGATTCAAGGACATCAAGATTGCTGCCTCAAGCCTCACCGATGCCGACACGCCGCTGATTGAGCACATCAAGAACGGCGTCGTGACAGGCATCTCCACGAGCGGTATGCGTGGCGAGCTGGCCAAGGCCATCTCTCACGGAATCCTGAAGGAGCCCGTTGTGTTCCGCTCCCACGGCACTCGCGGACAGGACATCGTCAACGGCAAGCTGCACATCGACGTGGCTTTCCTCGGCGCATCGTCGTGCGACCCGCTCGGCAACGCCTGCGGCTACTCCAGCTCGCCCAATGCCAAGAGCATCTGCGGCTCACTGGGCTATGCCCTGCCCGACTCGCGCTATGCCGACCATGTCGTGATTCTCACCGACGACCTCGTGGCCTACCCCAACCTGCACAACTCCATCTCGGAGCGCGACGTTGACTACGTCGTTGCCGTAGACTCCGTGGGCGACTCGTCGATGATTGCCTCCGGCGCCATCCGCGACACCAAGAACCCGCGCGACATCCTGCTGGCACAGACCGCAGCCAAGGTGATGATCAGCAGTGGATACATGAAGAACGGATTCTCCATCCAGACCGGTTCGGGCGGTGCGTCGCTCGCCGTGGTGAAGTATATCCGCCAGTATATGATCGACAACAACATCAAGGCCTCGTTCGCCCTCGGTGGCATCACCGCCCACATGGTGAAGATGCACGAGGAAGGCCTCATCGACCGGCTGGTCGACGTGCAGTCGTTCGACAAGGTGGCCGCTGAGTCGCTGCGCACCGACCCGATGCACAAGGAGGTTGCCGCCAACGAATACGCCAGTGCCGAAGAGCAGGGCTCAGCCACCCACTTCCTCGACATCGTCGTGCTGTCGGCCCTTGAGGTGGACGTCAACTTCAACGTCAACGTGCTCGTTGGCAGCGACGGCATCATCCGCGGTGCCATCGGCGGCCATCCCGACACGGCTGCCGACTCGGCCCTGAGCGTCATCGTCTGCCCGCTGCTGCGCGGACGCATCCCCTGCATCGTCGACCACGTGACAACACTCATCACTCCGGGTGAGAACGTTGATGTAGTGGTGACTGAATACGGCGTGGCTGTCAACCCGCAGCGTCCCGAACTCGCAGCCAAACTCGAGGCCAGCGGCATCAAGCTCGTCACCCTTGAAGAACTGCGCGACCGTGCCCTCCGCACGATTGGTACGCCCGATCCCCTGCCGTTCGGCGACAAGGTGGTAGGTGTGGTGCTCAACCGCCACGGACAGGTGCAGGACGTTATCAGAAACATTGTGGACTAATCATATCACGGGGGAGTTGAAGGAGACCGCTCCCTTGACTCCCCCATACCTTACAACTCCAACAGAAATGATGAAAGAACAGGAGATTACGCTGACAGAATTGCTCGACAGCCGCGACCGGCGGTGGAGCCACGAGAAGTTTCTCATGGCCCATTATCCGAAACAGACCCTCATCTGCCTCACTGTTGTGATGCCCGGAAAGGTGAAGCGCAATGCCAGTTCTCTCATTGTAGCCAAAGCCGCAACCAAGGCTCTGCACGGAGCCTTCGACGAGGAGATGAGCCTATGGGAGCAGAAAGACCTCCCCACAGGCTATGAGGCCTATTGCATGGTGAGCGTGAAGCCTGAGGCTGCCAAGCGCCGCTGCTGCATCATTGAAGAGCGGCATCCGCTCGGACGTCTCTTCGACATCGATGTCATTGGTCCGGGTGGCGTTCCCATCTCGCGGCAGCAGTTGGGACTGGCGCCGCGCACCTGCCTCATCTGCGGCAAGGAGGCCCGGCTGTGCATGAGGATGCACACCCACACGCAGGAGGAACTGCAGGCCAAAATTAAGGAGATGATCGACGACTATGTACAGCGACTTTGACATACACGAAGTACCCCTGCGATATGCTCCCGCCCGCAAGAAGGTGGCCGACTTTCTCGGCAACAGCGACCTGCGGGTTGACGACATGGACTACTACACCGTCGTGACGCCCATGGGCGGCGACGACATCCTGGCCGCCGGCGGGCTCCTGGGCGACACGATACGCTGTGTGGCCGTTCGTCCCGACTGTCGCGACGAGCATCTCGCCAACCGGCTGGTGTCGCATCTCGTGATGATGGTGGGCCGCCGCGGCTATCCTTCGGTGAAGGTCATCACGAAGCCGTGCAACGCCGGCATCTTCGGCAGCATGGGCTTCGAGACGATAGGCCGCAGCGACAAGGCCATCTTCATGGAAAACAGCATGGAGCCCCTCTCGCGCTACTGCAGCTATCTGCGCTCGCTGCGTGTTGAGGGCCGTTGCGGAGTCATCGTCATCAACGCCAATCCCTTCACCCGCGGTCACCGCTATCTCATCGAGATAGCCGCCAGAGAGGTGGACCATCTCTTCATCATTCCCGTGAAAGAGGAGCGGTCGGTGTTTCCCTATACCGAGCGTAAGAAGATGATCGAAGAAGGCACGCGCAACCTGAAGAACGTCACCGTCTGCCGAGGCAGCGCCTACACGGTGTCGTCGTCGACTTTCCCCTCCTATTTCATCAAGCGGCTCAGCGATCTCACCGACAGTCAGATACAGGTCGACCTCGACATCTTCTCGCGCTACATAGCGCCGTCGCTCAACGCCAGCGTGCGCTTCGTGGGCTCCGAACCCACCGACCCGCTCACCAACCGCTACAACGAGCTGATGATTGAGCTGCTTCCACCGAAGGGTATTCAGGTGCGCTGTGTAGAGCGCAAGTCGGAAGATGGAATCGCAGTCAGCGCGTCGCGCGTCAGGGAAGCCCTGCGCCGCCGCTCGCTCGCCGATGCGGCCAAACTTGTGGCCGACACCACGGTGCCCTATCTCATCTCCTTCCTCGCCACAAGCGCGTTGCAGGAAGAACTCGACACCACTCCGAAGCCGGGACTCGTCGACAAGGACAACAACGGCGCCCACAACGACATGGACCATACCATCATGACCCGCAGCATAGAGACGCTACACCCGTTTTTCACCCGCTTGGCCGAGATGAGCTTCATCAGCGCCGAGCCCAACATGGACCTGCTGCGGCAAGTGGGATGCGAGGCGGAGCGCGCTATGCTGCAAGCCACGAGAGGAGTCAATACGCATCGCGGAGCACTCTTCAGCATGGGACTCGCCATTGCCGCCACTTCGTATCTAGCCCGGACAAAGGGCGTTGAGCATATCGATGTCGATTCGCTGCGACAGGTCATCAGTTCGCTGGCCAGCCATGTACCGCCAGCCTCCCGCACCCACGGCAACTACGTCTGCCGCAACACCAGTGCACGCGGTGCACGCTCGGTGGCGATGGGCGGATATGCCGACCTGTTCTCCGCGTGGCTGCCCTTCTTACGCAAAAATCACGCCGACCCGTGGCGCAACCACAAGACGCTGCTGCTCATCATGTCGATGCTCGACGACACCAACATCATCTATCGCACCGACCTGGCCACAGCGCGTGAGGTGAAACGTCAGTCGGCACAACTGCTGGACAACTTCACGCCCCGTGGCCTCCGCGCCATGGACGAGCAGTTCATCCACAAGTGGATCTCGCCAGGTGGCAGTGCCGACATGCTCTCGATGACACTGTTCTTCGACGCCGTTCTGCCCCGCCTCGACAACAACTGATTATAAACAATCTGCACTCCGGCCCATGAGGCCAGACGGCAGGAAAAAAATAAATTTATTATCATTTCCTAAAATTTAAATCTATTATGGTGGAACTTATTAATCATGGAGTTTATTTGCTGGATGGCCAGCAGATAGTTCCTCAGCAGGAAGGACTCCCCGCACCCGACGAAGCACGCGAGCAAACCATCACTTATCAGATATTGCGCGCTCACGAGGCCGGAAACTCCGCAGACAACAAAATGCACATCCGTTTTGATGCCATGATGTCGCACGACATCACCTACGTGGGCATCATCCAGACAGCCCGCGCCAGCGGCCTGAAGGAATTCCCGCTGCCCTATGCCATGACAAACTGCCACAACTCGCTCTGCGCCGTTGGCGGCACCATCAATGAGGACGACCACATCTTCGGTCTCTCAGCAGCCAAGAAGTACGGCGGCATCTATGTGCCCGCCAACCTGGCCGTTATCCATCAGTATGCACGTGAGGCTATGGCCAAGTGCGGCAACATGATTCTGGGTTCTGACAGCCACACCCGCTACGGCTCCATCGGCAACATGGGCGTCGGCGAAGGCGGTGGCGAACTCGTCAAGCAACTGCTCCGCAACACGTGGGACATCAATCCGCCGCAGGTGGTTCTGGTATGGCTCGAGGGTAAGCCCAAGAAGGGCATCGGCCCGCACGACGTGGCCATCTCGCTGGTGAAGGCCACGTTTGAGAGCGGCTTCGTAAAGAACAAGGTGCTGGAGTTTGCCGGCCCTGGCGTGAAGAACCTGCCCATCGACTTCCGCAATGGCATCGACATCATGACCACAGAGACCACCTGCCTGAGCTCCATCTGGATTACCGATGAGGAAGTGAAACATCACTACGAGCTCCACAACCGTCCGCAGGACTATAAGGAATTGCGCCCCGGCAAGACGGCATACTACGATGCCATGATCCGCATCGACCTCGACACGCAGGAGTCTATGATTGCCCTGCCCTTCCATCCCTCCAATGCCTGCACCATCCATGAGCTTCAGGAGCATCCCGAGGAAATCTTGAAGAGAATTCAGGAAGACGGCATCAAGCGCTATGGCGACAAGGTGAAGGACATCAACCTGATGAACAAGATACGCGACGGTAAGGTATGGGCCGACCAGGGCATCATCGCCGGCTGCTCCGGTGGTACTTACGACAACCTGTGCGAGGCTGCCGCCATTCTCGACGGACAGTCTATCGGCAACGACTATTTCACGATGTCGGCTTATCCACAGTCAGCTCCCGTGTCGCTTGCCACACAGCGCAGCGGCGTAGCCCAGACGCTGACCGAGGCTGGCGTAGTGCTGAAGCCCGCTTTCTGCGGTCCGTGCTTCGGCGCAGGAGACGTGCCGGGCAACGACTGCCTGAGCATCCGCCATACCACCCGCAACTTCCCCAACCGCGAAGGCTCTAAGCCCGGACAGGGACAGATCTCCTGGGTGGCCCTGATGGACGCACGCTCTATCGCTGCCACTGCAGCCAACGGCGGCCGCATCACTGCTGCTACCGACGTGGAATACGAGGACAACTACGCTCCCTACAAATACGACGGCCGCATCTACGAGCACCGCGTATACAACGGATTCGGAAAGGCTCAGCCCGACTATGAGCTGCGCTACGGTCCCAACATCAAGGACTGGCCCCACATGTTCCCCATGATGGACAACATGCTGCTGGAACTCGCCGCTGTCATCCACGATCCCGTGACCACTACCGACGAGCTGATTCCTTCGGGCGAGACGTCAAGCTACCGCTCCAACCCGCTCAAACTCTCTGAGTTCGCCCTCTCGCGCCGCGTTCCCGAATACGTGGGAATCGCCAAGCGCATTCAGCAGGAAGACCACGAGCGCCGCGACGGCAAGACTCCGCAGCACGTGCTCGACGCCTTGAAGAAGGTGGGCGCCAGCGACAAGGACACATCCTTCGGTTCTTGCGTCTTCGCCAACAAGCCCGGCGACGGCTCTGCACGTGAGCAGGCTGCTTCCTGCCAGAAGGTGCTCGGTGGCGACGCCAACGTCTGCTACGAGTATGCAACGAAGCGCTATCGCAGCAACTGCATCAACTGGGGTATCGTGCCGTTCACCATTGCCCGCGAGACACCGTTCGACTATGTACCGGGCGACATGATCTTCGTGCCCGGCATCCGCAAGGCCATGGAGGAAGGCAAGGAGGAAATCGACGCTCAGGTCATCACCAAGGACGGTCTGAAGCCCATCCACCTCTTCTTCACCAATCTCGGCAAGACCGAGCGCGAGGTGCTGCTGGCCGGATGCCTCATGAACTATTATGCAAAGCTACACAACAAATAAATCCTAAACAACATAAGACACAACTATGGAAAAAATCAAAATGACAACTCCCATCGTCGAAATGGACGGTGACGAGATGACCAGAATCCTTTGGAAGATGATAAAGGACGAACTGATTCTTCCGTTCGTCGATCTCAAGTCGGAATACTACGACCTCGGCCTGATGCACCGCGACGAGACCCGCGACCAGGTGACCGTGCAGGCTGCTGAGGCAACGAAGAAATACGGTGTGGGCGTGAAGTGCGCCACCATCACGCCCAACCTCAAGCGCATGGACGAATACAAGCTCCACGAGATGTGGAAGAGCCCCAATGGCACCATCCGTTCCATTCTCGACGGCACCGTATTCCGTACGCCCATCACGATTCCGTCAATCCATCCGGCAGTGAAGAACTGGGAGAAGCCCATCACCATCGCCCGTCATGCCTACGGCGACGTCTACAAGGGCGTGGAAATGAGAGTTGACGAGCCGGGTACAGCCAAGCTGGTATTCGACGGTCAGAGCGGCAAGCACGAGGAAGTTGTCATCCACGAGTTCAAGGGCCCAGGCGTGATCCAGGGCATGCACAACCTCGACAAGTCGATCCGCTCCTTCGCTCACAGCTGCTTCAAGTTCGCTATCGACACCAACCAGAGTCTGTGGTTCTCTACGAAGGATACCATCTCGAAGAAGTACGACGCTCAGTTCCGCATCATCTTCGAAGAGGTGTTCCAGGAGTACAAGGACGAGTTCGAGAAGCGCGGTTTGGAGTATTTTTACACACTCATCGACGATGCCGTAGCCCGCGTCATCCGCAGCAAGGGCGGCTTCATCTGGGCTTGCAAGAACTACGACGGCGACGTGATGAGCGACATGATCTCCACGGCCTTCGGTTCTTTGGCTATGATGACGAGCGTGCTGGTTAGCCCGGAGGGCAACTACGAGTATGAGGCAGCCCACGGCACCGTGACCCGCCATTATTATAAGTATCTGAAGGGTGAGGAGACATCCACCAATCCTATCGCCACGATCTTTGCATGGTCGGGCGCTCTCCGCAAGCGCGGTGAGAAGGACGGCATCAAGGAGCTGATGAACTTTGGCGACCAGCTTGAGGGCGCTTGCTTCGATACGCTGAACGATGGCATCGCAACGAAGGACCTCGTCAACCTGATGGAGGGCGTCGAAGCCCGTCAGGTGAACAGCAAGGACTTCATCGCCGCCATCCGCGAGCGTCTTGAGAAGAGACTCGCATGATAAGCATCTAGAATCAGAAATCATCTGAAAATCATAATATCTCCCGCTTTCTCCTAATTAGGGGAAGGAGGGAGATTTTTTTAATTCATAATTCATAATTCATAATTCATAATTGGCTGGCGCGGCGGTCGCAAGCTTGGATTCTCGCTAAGTTTTCTAGAGCGTCTGGATTTTCTAGATTATTTAAAGCCTCTAGAATAACCTGTAATAAGGATTTAATAACCATTTCGGCGGAAAATGAAATAAAAACATCTATTTTTGAAAGTCAGTCTGAGAATAAATCGTTATTTTTGCAAATAGAGACATCACTATAAATTCACACAACTCAATAAATATGATTGGTACACAAGAAATTCTTATCATCGCGCTCATCATCCTGCTGCTCTTCGGCGGGAAGAAGATTCCCGAACTCATGAAGGGCCTGGGCAAGGGCGTGAAGAACTTTAAGGACGAAATGAACAATGTGACTGGCGATACCGACAAGTCTACAGAGGATAATAAGAAGGAAGAGAAATAGACGATGGCTGGCGAACAGGAAATGACTTTCTGGGATCACCTCGACGTGCTGCGCTCCGACATCATCCGCATGCTGTTGGTTTGGATCGTCTGCTCCGTTGTGGCCTTCTGCCTGAAAGACCAGATGTTCGACATTGTTCTGGCGCCGAAAGACTCCAGCTTCATCAGCTACCGGCTGATAGGCGTGCAGCCGTACAACATCAAACTCGTCAACATCGGCATCACGGAGCAGTTTCTCATCCACATGAAGACGGCCATGCTCTTTGGCGTCGTGGCAGCCCTGCCTTACCTGCTCTATGTGCTCTACCGTTTTGTCGCGCCAGGTCTCTACGTCCGTGAGCGGCGTTACGCCTCGAGACTGATCATCGCCGGATATGCGATGTTCATGGTAGGGCTGCTGGTAAACTATTTCATCGTCTTCCCCCTGACGTTGCGCTTCCTTGCCACCTACTCCGTGAGTGCCGAGGTAGGCAACATGCTCTCGCTGCAGAGCTATATGGACACGCTGCTGATGATGAGCCTCACGTTTGGCATCGTCTTCGAGATACCCGTCCTGAGTTGGCTGCTCGCCGTCTTCGGCTTGCTCAAGGCCGAATGGATGCGCCGCTATCGCAAGCACGCCTTCGTGGCAGTCGTCATCATTGCTGCCGTCATCACGCCCACATCCGACGCCTTCACGCTCGCTATCGTCTCGCTCCCCATCTGGCTGCTCTATGAGGCCAGCGTTCTCATCGTAGCCCGCACCGAGTCCGCCGCCGACAAAAGCGAGGCAGAGATCTAAGCCGAGAACTTTCCTCGCGCATCCCGTGTAAGGTACAGCGCTGGATCACAACGTCCCCGATATAGAAAAGAAATCAAAAACAGATATATGAAAAAGCAATTCAAACCTTATCTACTACCGTTAGCCCTTGTTGTGGGCTTGGTACTTCTGTTCACCGTGCCCGTACTGCACAACTCCATTGTGGTGGCGAGCATCCTTGGTGGACTCCTGAGTGGCGGTTTGGCTGTAGGTCTCGCGCTGCGGCTCAGACAGACGCGCATCTTAGTAGCACTGATGTTTTTTATCAGCATCACGTTGCTTTTCGTCGACTTCACGGGCACGGCCCGCCACTGGTTTGGCGGCTTTGCCAAAGTGCAGTTCCTACCGGCAGTCCTGGCGCTGAACGTTGTCGTCGTGGTCGTTCTGTTGGCCTTCACACTGTTTTTCGGCCGCGTCTATTGCTCAATCATCTGTCCTTTAGGCGTGCTTCAGGATGTCATCGCCCGTCTGGGCCGCATCGGTCGTCGCAATCCCTACAGCTACAGCAAGGAGAAGCGTTGGTTGCGCTACGGTTTCCTTGCCTTGTTCCTCGTCCTGCTCATTGCCGGAGTCGGTTCTGCGGCTGCCCTGCTTGCGCCCTATTCCGCCTTCGGCCGCATCGCCCAAAACCTCTTCCAGCCCGTGTGGATCTTTGGTAACAACATCCTCGCCTCCATTTCAGAGAGCATGGACAGCTATGCCTTCTACCACGAGGACCTCTGGATGCGCTCGCTGCCCACGTTCATCGTAGCCCTCATCACCTTTGTACTGGTAGGCGTTCTGGCCTGGCGCAATGGACGCACGTGGTGCAACACCGTCTGTCCCGTGGGCACCTTCCTCAGTTTCTTCTCCCGCTTCTCATGGATGAAAATTCATTTCGACGAGGATGCCTGCAAGAAGTGTGGCAAGTGCTCGCGCAACTGCAAGGCTGCTTGCATAGACTTCAAGACCCACACCGTGGACTATTCCCGCTGCGTGGTGTGCGGCGACTGCTTGGAGCAGTGCAATTTCGACGCCCTAGGCTATTATCATAAGCCCCGCCTCGCCCACCAACCCCATTCCCCCCAATCCCCCCAACAACCCCAACAACCCCATCAACCCCAATTCCCCCATTCTTCTCAAGATTCCGCCGACCCCGGCCGCCGCACCTTCCTCGTAGCTGCCGCAATGGCAACAACAGCCGCCGCAATGGCCCAGAAGGACAAGAAGGTTGACGGCGGCTTGGCCGTCATCGAGAAGAAGACCGCTCCCCGCCGTCACACTCCCATCACGCCTCCCGGCTCATGGAGTGCCGAGCACTTCGCCCAGCACTGCACAGCCTGCCAGCTCTGTGTTGCCGAGTGTCCTAACGGTGTATTGCGCCCGTCGGCCAATCTGGAACATCTCATGCAGCCCACAATGAGCTTTGAGCGCGGTGCCTGCCGTCCCGAGTGCAATCGCTGTTCGCAGGTCTGCCCCACGGGAGCCATCAAACCCATCTCAAAAGCCGAAAAGTCGAGCACTCAGATTGGACATGCCGTGTGGCTGATGCACAACTGCGTGGCCGTAGCCGACAAGGTGAGCTGTGGCAACTGCGCCCGCCACTGTCCTTCGGGAGCCATCGAGATGGTGCCGCTCAACAAGGACGATGCCAACTCTCCCATGGTGCCGGCCGTCAACGAGGCGCGCTGCATAGGCTGCGGCGAGTGCGAATATGTATGCCCTGCCCGTCCCTTCTCCGCCATCTATGTGGAAGGCCACGAGGTGCACAAGAGCATTTAGGCCCGACCACTCTTAATCTTAACTAGCTTCGTAGGTTGCTGTTTCACGTCAACCATAATAAAACAAAGAAATCATGAGCAAGAATATAAACAGAAGATCTTTCCTCAAGACGCTCACTGCAGGCACTGTGGTGACGGCGGCGGCACTCTCCGGTTGCAAGACCAAGAACGACAATGCCGTTGGGGACGAATATGAACAACAGGTTGAACCGCCGAAGGGCAAGATGACCTACCGCATCAATCCCACCACCAAGGACCGCGTGTCGCTCTTGGGCTACGGCATGATGCGGCTCCCGACCATCGACGGAAAATCCGGCCGCAAGAACGACAGTCCGCTCGACCAGAACATGATCAACAAGCTCGTTGACTATGCCCTCGAACACGGCGTGAACTATTTCGACACGTCACCCGCCTACTGTCAGGGACAGTCGGAGAAGGCCACGGGCATCGCGCTGAAGCGCCATCCTCGAAAAGACTACTTCATCGCTACTAAGCTGAGCAACTTCTCTGAGGAGACGTGGAGCAGGCAGGCATCGATCGAGATGTATCATGAGTCGCTGCGGCAACTGCAAACCAGTTATATCGACTATTATCTGCTCCATGGAGTAGGCATGGGCGGCTTCGAACAGTTCAAGAGCCGCTATCTCGACAATGGCATCATCGACTATCTCGTGGAGGAGCGCAAGGCGGGCCGCATCCGCAACCTCGGCTTCTCTTTCCATGGTGACTACAAGGCCTTCCAATGGCTCATGGACCATCACGACCAGTATCATTGGGATTTCTGCCAGATAGAGCTCAACTACCTCGACTGGGACTATGCCAACGAAATCAACGACTTCAACACCGACGCACGCGTGCTCTACGGCGAACTGCAAAAGCGCGGCATACCGGCCGTCATCATGGAGCCGCTCTTGGGCGGACGTCTGGCCAATATCCCGCAGTATCTCGTCGGCCGTCTCAAGCAGCGCGAGCCGCAGCGCAGCGTGGCCTCATGGGCCTTCCGCTATGCCGGTACGCCGAAGGGAGTGCTGACCGTGCTCAGTGGCATGACCTACATGGAGCATCTGAAGGACAACCTCATCAACTATTGCCCCTTAAAGCCGCTCACTGCCGACGAGGAAAAACTGCTCTACTCCATTGCCAAGGAGATCTTCAACCTGAAGACCATCCCCTGCAACGACTGCAAATACTGCATGCCCTGTCCGTGGGGCGTGGACATCCCCACTATCTTCACCCACTACAATAAATGCATCAACGAGGGAGCGCTGCCCCACGACAAGGAGAGCAAGGATTACGCCCGCTATCGTCGCCAATACCTCATCGGTCTGGACCGAGTGGTACCGCGCGACCGCCAGCCCGATCACTGCATCGGCTGCGGCCACTGTCTGCCTCACTGTCCGCAGAACATACAGATACCGGAGGAGATGTCGAAGTTATCAACCTTCATCGAGCAGCTGAAACGTGGAGACTTTAGTCCAAATCCTAAGGCGTGAGCAGTGCTCGCTCGTGGTGAGAGACGCCTCGGGCCGCGTGACGCTGTATAATAAGAAAGGTGTACGCGACCTGGAGAACCTTCTCGACCATGAGCCCGAACGGCTTCGCGGTGCCTGCCTTGCCGACAAGGTTATCGGCAAGGCAGCCGCGGGAATGGTTGTCGTTGGCGGTGTGAGGAGCGTCTATGCCGAAGTGATGAGCCGCAAGGCGCTGCCCCTACTGCAAAAAGCAAAAATCGACTACAGCTTCGGTCAGCTCGTCGACCACATCGTGATTCCCGCTGGTGACGACCGTTGTCCGCTGGAGCAGATTGTGGCCTCATGCCAGACGGCGGAAGATGTCGTCGGCACGCTGCGCCGCCATTTTCAGGAAATGAAACAAAAAAAAAATAAATAAAGAACTATGCAATCGAATACAGTTTATCAAAGCCTGTCGTTTGAGGAGCGCCGCACGTGGTTGCTGGCTGCTCTCTTCACCGTTGGCAACATCGTGGCACCCCAGCTGTGCCATCTCATACCGCAGGGAGGTCTCATCCTGCTGCCCATCTATTTCTTCACGCTCATCGGCGCCTACAAGTATGGCTGGCGCGTAGGTCTGCTCATCGCGTGGGCCTCGCCGCTGATGAACCATCTGCTCTTTGGCATGCCACCAGCCGCAATGCTCCCCGTATTACTGGCCAAGTCTACAGCCCTTGCACTCGTGGCAGCCTTCGTGGCCCATCGCTTCCAGCGCGCCACCTTACCACTGTTGCTGCTGGTCGTCGTAGGCTATCAGCTTCTTGGTGGTGCCGCCGAGGCCCTTATCACCAGCAATATTTCAGCACCCTTGCAGGACTGGCAACTGGGCTGGCCCGGACTGCTGCTTCAGGTTGTGCTCGGCTGGTGGGTAATCAACCGCATCCCCGAATGATTCATAGAGGCTATAGTATCTATAGCCTCCTATAGATACTATAGTCACTATAGCCCCTATAGCAACTATAGCCCCTATAGCAACCATAGCCCTATAGCAACTATTGCTATAGGCATCAAAAAAGGGTCTCTGCAACATCTGTTGCAAAGACCCTTGCCTTAAAAGAAGGCGGCTACCTACTCTCCCACATTGCATTGCAGTACCATCGGCGTAAGC
>ONYS01000051.1 GCA_900322095.1 uncultured Prevotella sp. | reverse complement strand
GCTGGCGATGACATGACAGTCTTGAGGAATGGCCGTGATCGTGTCGCCGTGGCTCATCCACACTTGGGAGTTGGGCTCGAAGTCCTTAAACAAGGGATTGGTGAGGTCGATGGTGCGAAGATTGGCGCGGCCATATTCGCGCGTGCCCGTCTGCTCCACCTTGCCGCCGTTGGTGTAGGCGATATATTGTGCGCCGTAGCAGATACCCAGCACGGGGTACTTGCCCACAAATTCGCCTAGGTCGCATTTGAAAGCCTCCTTGTCATAAACCGAATAGGGACTGCCGCTCAGGATCACGCCGATGATGCCGGGATCGTCTTTCGGGAATTTATTGTAAGGAAGGATTTCGCAGAAGGTGTCGAGTTCACGCACACGACGGCCGATGAGCTGTGTGGTCTGCGAACCGAAATCGAGTATGATAATCTTCTGTTGCATTTGATATGTTTTAAGTCTGTTGCCGGCCTTGCGGCTCAGCAACGATATTTAATTAAAAAAGATTCTGCTTTGTCCAGTGTTTCGAGTTTGCCCACGTCGAGCAGCTGTAAGTTGTCCTCAACGACTCCCTTGATGGCCACCCGGCTTGCGTTCTGCAAATAGAAATCCATGATGGGGAATTTGTCGGGATAACCGTCCATCAGGCCGAAGAGACTGGGCGAGAAGGTGTGGATGCCCGAGAAGGCATAGACACTGAGCTTGTGCTCGCGGATGGTTTCCAAGACATCGCCCGTCTGTATCTCCGGTTCCAACGCCTTGATCTCCTCATAGCAACTCTTTATCTGCCGTGCCTCTATATTCACCCAGCCCACAAGCCGTAGCTGGCGGTTGAAGATGAGGTAGCGCTTGGTCTGGCGCCAGGAGACGAGAAGCGTGGCCCCTGCCATCTCGTGGGGTACACCGCACGAGGGACACATCATCTTGC
The DNA here is from genome assembly GCA_900322095.1 of uncultured Prevotella sp. Classification (GTDB taxonomy): domain Bacteria; phylum Bacteroidota; class Bacteroidia; order Bacteroidales; family Bacteroidaceae; genus Prevotella. Next base: position 15,952 of record ONYS01000051.1, on the reverse strand, counting down.
GGTCGGCGCCATAGAAGGCATTGAAGTCAAGATTGCTCAGAATGTCGACGTTGTGGATGAAGATGGGAGAAGAAGGGTCGAAAAGCGGTGCGGCCTTCTTCAAGCCACCGCCTGTCTCCAAGAGCATGTCGCTTTCGTCGGAAATACGGATGTCCATGCCAAAGTTGTCATTCTCCTGAAGATAGTCAATGATTTGCCCGGCAAAATGATGCACGTTGACAACAATACGGTCAAAACCGGCATCACGGAATTTCAATACGACATGCTTCAGCAGCGGTTCTCCCCCCACTCTGACCAAAGCCTTGGGCATACGGTCGGTCAGAGGTTTGAGGCGGGTGCCAAGTCCGGCTGCGAAAATCATTGCCTGTTTCATATTGCAAAGTTAACATAAAAATCAGAAAATCATTGCAAAACAGGCACCTTTTTATCAATTTTCCGTCAAAATTTGAGGATTTGCGGCCTTGAGAGCAGCTACAAAGGCCTCGCGGTCTTTGGGTGAGACAAGAATCTCGTCGTATTTGTTATATCGGATGGAGAGCCTACGCAGCGACAGAGCCGGAGAACTGATGGGATTGCGGGAAGGACGGATGCTGGTGATAGAGCTGATGGGAATGATTGTCTTCGTGAAAAATCCAGTGAACACGCAAAGCGTATCGCCATCTATCACATAGCGAACAAGAGCTGTTAACGAGAAAATATACAACGCTACCGCCCAGAGCACGAAAGAAACCCACCATGATAAAATATGCCCCAAATAAAGCGGGAAAAAATAACAAACCAGTAAGATAGCCCAATACCACCAGTCCACTTGAGTTTTGAAAATCTTGCTCTTATTCATTTTTATAAGTTATTGAAAGTATGTTCCGTTGCGACAATCGTGGCCTGACTCCATATCAGGAAGCCAGCCAACCAGCCACTTATTTCTCCGTCACCATCTGAGGATTCACCGCCTTGAGAGCAGCGACAAAAGACTCGGGATCTTTTGGCGTGACACGAATCTCGTCGTATTTATTGTAACGGATGATGAGCTTATGCTGCGAGGAAGCCGAAGCGCCGTTGCCCTTATGCAGGGGGCTTACGGAGGTGATGGCACTGATGGGTATTTGCGTCTTGCGGAACAAGCCATAGAGAATGAGCGTATCGCCGTTCACGACATAGCGGACAAACCAAGTGTAGGAGAATAGCAGAATTGTAAGCACAATCGTGATTATCTCGAAGATTCGATTGGATCCGTCAGGACCTAACGCGCACAAAGTGAAGATAATCAACAAGGCAATCATAACTGCCCAAAACTGCCAACTCGCTTTTGACTTGAAGACTTGTTCTTGTTCCATATCGTATTATTTTTTAGTGGTTACTGGATGTGCAGGAAATACCTGACTGATATTCTGTTCCCGATGAAAAACATGCACCTCGACGCCGAACTTCTGACTGATATGCTCGGCCAGGTGCTGGGCGCTGTAGACGCTGCGGTGCTGTCCGCCCGTGCAACCGAAGCTGAACATCAAACTGGTGAAGCCTCGCTGGATGTAGCGGGCCACGTGATGGTCGGCCAACTGATAGACGGGTTTGAGGAAATCAAGAATCTCACCATCGTCTTCCAAGAATCGAACCACCGGTTCGTCAAGTCCCGTGAGTTTCTTGTAGGGCTCATAGCGGCCGGGGTTGTGGGTGGAACGACAGTCGAAGACATAGCCTCCGCCATTGCCCGACGGATCCTCGGGAATTCCTTTCTTATAGGAGAAGCTATAGACGCGCACCACGAGCGGACCCTTGCCGTCAAATTTTGAGAATGTGGCTGGTCCATCCTGGGGATTTGTGGGATAGATGGGATGATCGGTGGTCTTGAAGCCGTCCTTACGCGGGGCAACGACGGGTTCAGCCGATGCAAATCTGGGCAACTCGGTCAGCCGCCGCAGCATATCCATCATATAAGGATAAGGAAACAGCGAGGGCCTCAGCTTCAACAGGTCGCGCAGATTGTCGATGGCGGGAGGAATGGACTGGAGGAAATGGGGCTTGCGCTCGAAATATCCACGGAAGCCGTAAGCGCCAAGCACCTGGAGCGTACGGAAGAGGACGAACAAGGCAAGCCGTTCGGCAAAGTGGCGTTCATTGGGCACTTCGGTATATTGCTTCAGACTCTGGTAATACTCATAAACCAACTCACGGCGAAGTTTGAAGGAATAGTGAGCCGAAGCCTGCCAGAGGAAGGAGGCAAGATCGTAATAGAACGGTCCCTTGCGGCCGCCCTGAAAGTCGATGAAGTAAGGATGACCTTCGGCGTCGAGCATCACGTTGCGTGCCTGGAAGTCGCGGTAAAGGAAACTTTCGGCGGGTTCTGAAGTCAGATCCTTTGCCAGCATGTGGAAGTTGGCCTCCAACTTAAGCTCGTTGAAGTCCAATTCGGTAGCTTTGAGGAAGCAATATTTGAAATAGTTCAAGTCGAACAGCACGCTGTTCTCATCGAATTCGGGCTGCGGATAGCAGACGCTGAAGTCCAAACCCCGTGCGCCTCGAATCTGGATGTCGGGCAACTCGCGGATGGTGTTCAGCAGCAGCTGTTGCTCTTTGCGGTTGTAGCGCCCTCCGGCCTCGCGACCGCCCTTGATGGCATCGAAGAGAGACGTGTGGCCTAAGTCGGTCTGCAGATAGCGCATCTCGTCGTCGCTCACCGCCAGCACCTCGGGTACGGGAAGCTTGCGCAGGGTGAAATGTCGGGCCAGCGATATGAAGGCATGGTCCTCTTCCCTACTCGTGCCTACCACGCCGATGACGGTATTTCCCGCCGAGTCGGTGAAACGATAATATTGCCGGTTGCTTCCGGCCCCGGCCAATTTCTCAACACTGGCGGGAGTATGCCCGCTCCATTGCTTATAGAGTGCTACAAGATTATTCATTGCGCTTTTTCTTCTCTTGTTCCATCAGTTCTTTCCACTTCTTCTCAAATTCCTTCTTGTTTTGCCATTGTTGAATAAAGCCATCAATGATCAGGAGCAAAAGGAAGATGCCGAGCGACATCAGAAATGAGCCCGTAATGAGAATCAGCCCTCCTGCCACGAGGAAGAAGACAATCACCTTTATCCAGTCTACTTGATATTTCATAATGCAAAAGTAGGGAAAATCGGTGTAAACTCAAAGCAAATATTCGAAATTATGAATTATGAATTGTGAATTATGAATTAAAAAAAGCGTGAGCCATTGCTGACCCACGCTTCGTTTAATGCTTATGATTGAAATTCAGATCATTGTCTGCGAATTACATCATTCCAGGCTGAGCTGCAGGCATTGCTGCAGGCTTCTCCTCGGGTTTGTCAACGATGAGGCACTCTGTGGTGAGGAACATGCCTGCGATAGAAGCAGCGTTCTCCAGAGCAACACGAGCCACCTTTGCAGGATCGATGACACCAGCCTTGCGGAGGTCCTCATACACGTTGGTACGAGCATTGTAGCCGAAGTCGCCCTTGCCTTCGCGAACCTTGTTGACAACGACTGCACCCTCGCCACCAGCGTTGGTGACAATCTGACGGAGAGGCTCCTCGATAGCACGGCAAACGATGTTGATACCTGTCTGCTCATCGGCATTGTCGCCCTTCAGGTCGGCCAAAGCTTCCTGAGCACGGATGTAAGTAGTACCACCACCAACGACAACACCTTCCTCGGTAGCTGCACGAGTTGCGCAGAGTGCATCGTCAACGCGGTCCTTCTTCTCCTTCATCTCAACCTCAGAGTTGGCACCCACATAGAGCACAGCAACACCACCGGCGAGCTTAGCCAGACGCTCCTTCAGCTTATCCTTGTCGTAAGAGCTTGTCGTGTTGGCAATCTCGTTCTTGATCTGAGCCACACGATCCTTGATAGCCTGCTTGTCACCATTACCGTTGACGATCGTAGTGTTGTCCTTCGTGATGGTAACCTTCTCGGCAGAACCCAGCATCTCGAGTGTAGCCTGCTCAAGCTTCAGGCCCTTGTCCTCACTGATGACAACGCCACCAGTCAGCGTAGCGATATCCTCAAGCATTGCCTTGCGGCGATCGCCGAAGCCAGGAGCCTTCACAGCGCAGATCTTCAATCCGCCACGCAGACGGTTGACAACCAATGTGGTCAGTGCCTCAGAATCAACATCCTCAGCGATGACGAGCAATGGACGGCCACTCTCAGCAGCGGGCTGCAGGATAGGCAAGAAGTCCTTCAGGTTAGAGATCTTCTTATCGTAGATCAGGATGTAAGGATTATCCATCACGCACTCCATCTTGTCGGCATCTGTCACAAAGTAGCCAGACAGATAGCCACGGTCGAACTGCATACCCTCAACCACGTCAATGTGGGTGTCGCGGCTCTTGCTCTCCTCAATGGTGATAACGCCATCCTTGGAAACCTTGCGCATAGCGTCGGCCAGGAGCTTACCGATCTCAGGATCGTTGTTGGCACTCACTGTAGCCACCTGCTCAATCTTGTCGTAGTTGTCGCCTACAACCTCAGCGTTGGTCTTGATGTAGTCAACGACATTGGCCACAGCCTTGTCGATACCACGCTTCAGATCCATGGGGTTTGCACCAGCTGCAACGTTCTTCAAGCCCTCGTTGACAATGCTCTGGGCCAGAATTGTAGCGGTCGTCGTACCGTCACCGGCATCGTCGCCTGTCTTGGAAGCAACGCTCTTAACAAGCTGTGCACCTGTGTTCTGGAATTTATCTTCGAGCTCCACTTCCTTAGCTACGGTAACACCGTCCTTAGTGATCTGGGGAGCACCATATTTCTTCTCGATGACCACATTGCGGCCTTTAGGACCGAGTGTAACTTTCACAGCGTTGGCCAACTGGTCAACACCATCCTTAAGCAAGTTGCGAGCTTCTGTATCGAATTTGATAATCTTTGCCATAATTGTATAGAAAATGTTTTAAAGTTTGTGTTTATGTAAATCAATTAGCCTTCTACAACAGCGAGGACGTCGCTCTGACGCATCATCAAGTATTTCTCACCGTCGTTCTCGATCTCAGTGCCGGCATATTTACCATAGAGCACCTCGTCTCCAGCCTTCAGTACCATGGGCTCGTCTTTCTTGCCCTCGCCAACGGCGATAACCTTACCGCGCTGCGGCTTTTCCTTGGCTGTATCAGGAATGATAATACCACCTACTTTTTCCTCAGCTGGTGCAGGAAGCACCAAAACTCTGTCTGCTAATGGTTTGATTGTCATAATGTTTATATTTTAATGATTTAATATATTTACCACTTGCTCGCATGCTCCATAAAGAAGCAATTGAGTCACCCTGACAATAGCCAAAAGCGTGCCAAAGTCGCAGACTGACATTTTTGTCACACTTCATTCTGCCAATAATGGCAAACTTGTCAGACTTTTTATCAAGAGAGTGTGACGAATACCAGCAAAACGACAATCATATAACAACTAAGGGCAAAGACAATTCCTTGTCTTTGCCCTTAATTCTATTCTTAGAAATATTTCTTCCAATGACTGGAAGTGATACTACTTACATTACACCTATATATAATAAGGAATAAGAAAGTCCTATTTGATGACTTCCTCAAGTGCCTTCCAATGGTCTTCGGTCATGCTCTGCGGAGTGAACAGGCAGACGCCCTTTGCGCCCGATGCCATGGAGCCGCGGACAGCCTCTGATATTTCTGAGGGCAGCAGGCCGGAATTCTCCGGATCTACTACCGCTTTCTTGTTCTGCCAATCATGACAGATGAAGAGACCACTGTAGACAGGCGTGTTCTTGCCCTTCACACTATTCACTTCCTCTGCCACGATTCCGCGCAGCCAAGTGGCCGGCTCCTCGTAGAAGTCGTTGTAATTCATCGGGAAGTAGGCGTCGATATTCCATTTGTTCCATTCCTGTCTCACCATCCAGCGGGCATAACTGTCAGGACCGGGGAAGACATCGGCACTGACTTTCTTGCCCTGCTGATGAACCGCATCGGCAATCATATTCACCAAATGCGTAATATTGTCGCAGCGGAACTGAGCCCACTCCTTGATTTTCGAGGGATCGGTGACCTTCCGGATGTCGATGCCCGACTGCTGCTTGAAAGCCTCAACGCAGTTGTTGCAGTAGCAATAGTCGGCTGCGGCATACTCTCCATTCATATAGAGACCGTACTTGTCCCACAACGCACGAGCCAGGATGACGTCGGCATAGCGGATATAGTCGAGCTGAACGTAGTCTACATAAGGCAACTGGGCCACCTCTGTGAATTTCTCTACAAGATATTTCTGCACCTGCGGATTGCGCGGGTCGAGTGTCTTGTAATATTCCACGTAGGCGGGATGGTCGTAAGCCGACTGTCCGAGTCGGTTCACCGTGTACCACGTGCTGTCGAGTCCGGCCTGAACCATCGTGGGAATCCAGGCGTGATACTCCAATCCGGCCTTGCGGGCCATGCGCGAGGCCTCGCGAATACGGTCGATATTGAAACCACAATTGACGCAGACGCCCACAACGCCGCGCTTCTTCCAGTCCTTAAACTGCTTCAACAATTCTTGAGAAGTGGTTTTCTCATCCCAGCCCGTCCATGCATAGACAGGCACAGCGGCTCCAGCCTTCATCATCGACGCGAGAAGAACGAGCAGCAAAAACAGTCTTTTCAAATAAGTCATCGTTTGTTATTTAGTTTTTAATTTTCAATCGTGATACAAAGGTAACAAAAAGAATGAAAACAGCCTATCGAAAGCATGTTTTTTCAAAAACTTTCGACCATCAAGAGATTTTTTACTACATTTGCAGTAAACAAAAATTCCTATACAAAACATATGAACAGAAGATTTCTTTTCTTGACAGCCTTATTACTGCTCGCCGTCTTCCCTGTCATGGGCCAAGAGCCCCAGAAGGAGGATTCAGCATCCTACGAGAAACGCATGGAATGGTTTGGCAATGCCAAGCTCGGCATCTTCATCCATTGGGGCATCTATGCTGTGAGAGGCGTTTCCGAGAGCTGGTCGTTCTACAACGAATACCTGCCCTACGACGAATACATGAGTCAGGCCAAGGGATTCACCGCAAAGAATTATGATCCAAAAGCATGGGTGGACCTCATCAAGGAGAGCGGTGCCCAATACACCGTCATCACGACGAAGCATCACGACGGCATGGCACTCTGGGACACAAAGGCGGAAGAACTGAGCATGAAGAAATGCACACCAGCCAAGCGCGACCTCATCACGCCCTTCGCAAAGGAAGTGAGAAGCCACGGACTGAAATTAGGTCTCTACTACTCGCTGCTCGACTGGTCGAACGAGAACTATCCCAACAAGACGAAAAACCAGAAGCGCTATACCAACGACCCGCAGAGATGGGATAAATTCGTGAAGTTCAACATGGCGCAGCTCTCCGAACTGAGCAACGAGTTCAATCCCGATCTCTTCTGGTTCGACGGCGACTGGGAGCAGACGGCTGAAGCCTGGCATTCGTCAGACATCATCAAGCTGCTGCGCAAGAAGAATCCCAACGTCATCGTCAACTCCCGTATTCAGGGCTACGGCGACTACGCCACGCCCGAGCAGGGAATTCCCGTCACCCGGCCATCGGCTGAATACTGGGAGCTTTGCCAGACCATCAACGACTCATGGGGATACCAGCCCACCGACCAGAACTTCAAAAGTCCCTATCAGGTACTGCGAACATTCTGCGACTGTCTGAGCAATGGCGGCAATCTGCTGCTCGACATTGGTCCGCGCGAGGACGGAACCATCCCCCAAGAAGAGGTGGACGTGCTGAAGGAACTCGGTCGCTGGACCCACAAACATGCAGAAGCCATCTACGGCACCCGGGCCGGCATTCCTGCCTACTGCTTCCAAGGCTACAACGCACTGAATAAAGACGGCGACATCCTATACCTTTATATACCTTACCGTCCGAACGGCTGCGTGGAGGTGAAAGGACTGCTCAACCGCGTGAATCGCGTATGGGTGGTGGGCAACGGCACGATGCTCAACTATAAGATTTACAACAAAGCCTACTGGAGCTCTACGCCCGGTAATCTCTATATCGATGTTCCCGACAGCGTTCTTGACCCGCAAATCACAGTTTTGGCCGTGTTGCTCGATGGTCCGGTCAAATACAGCAACGGTCAAGGCCAGGTGATTACAGCTAACTAAGCTATCCAAACAGGTTGCTTTTCGGATGGATAGATTAGCAATAACCAAATAACAGTATGGGGCAAAATTCTATAACATGGAATCCTGCCCCATAATTGTATGAACGACTTTGTTCCGGCGCAGCGCTCATTTCGAAGAAAACTCTCTTACGAATTTCTCCCCCTGTTGGAATCCTTCCTCATAGAGACTTTCCAGTTTTTGCGTGTCGCGCTCCATTCTTGTCACCTCCATGGGGCGTACGGGACGAATGCAGGTGATGCGTCCTTCAGCCTCCAGGTCGTCAACCAACTGCAGCTGTGCACTGTAACTCACATGGCGCTTGCTCAAGACCACGCGCAATCGGGGGTAATTCTTATAGATAAAATGCGGCACCTTGCGGTCCTTGCTCGTGTCGCGCCAGCCTTTGTTGCGGGTGAGGATAACCACATTGTGTTCATGCCCCGTGTTGATGGCGCGCATGACGGGAATGGAATCAACGATGCCTCCATCGAGCATGGGAATGCCATCCACGATGGTGATCTTGCTCACGTAGGGCAAAGAACTTGAAGCCCTGACAATGTCCAAGGCGCGCTGGCGGTCGTGAGTCTCGCTGAGATACATCGAAGTTCCCGTCAGACAGTTGGTGGTAGTCATCTCGAAGCCTTCCGCATGTTTGAAGTATGTCTCAAAGTCGAAGGGAATAAGCTCATTGGGAAAACGGTCGTAGAGAAGCTTCTGATCGAAGATGCATCCCTGCGTGACAAGGTGGCGCAGTCCGATATAGTCGTAGCGGGCCAGATAATCGATGTTGGAGATGCGAGCCCGACGCGGCTGGCGCGAGATGTAAGACATGCCATTGCAGGCACCGGCAGACACCGCAACTACATATTTAAAATACAAGTTGTGCTTCATAAACGCATCCAGCACGCCAGAAGTGAAGACGCCACGCATGCCTCCACCCTCCAAGACGAGTCCTATAGAATCATCAATTCTCATTACCGTTTACTTATTATTCGCCTTTGTCAAGCTGATACAATTTGCTGAAAGTATTACCTCTTTTAGCGGGGAAATTTGGTCAAAAGTATTAATACTATTGTAAATAGACCCGCTTTTTGTTAATTTTTGGCAAAGATACAATTTTTTTAGCTGAAATTAATTATCTTTGCAATTATTATTAATTAAAACAATTACATCATGTTTGACAAAGACACTTATATTCGCCGTAGAAAAGAACTGAAGAAGCTCGTCGGCGACGGCGTGATTGTTTTGTTTGGCAACAACAATTCACCAGCCAATTTCCCCAACAACGGTTATCATCCTTTCCGCCAGGATAGCTCTTTCCTATATTATTTTGGTCAACAGCGTGAGGGACTTGTCGGCGTTATCGACGTTGACAACAATGTTGAGACCCTCGTAGGCGACGATATCAGCATCGACGATATCGTGTGGTATGGCAGCGTAGACAGCGTCAGCGATATGGCTGCACAGGTTGGCGTGGCCCACACGGCACCGATGCGCGAACTGGACAACATCTGCAAGGAGGCTCTGGCCAAGAAGCGCACCATACATTTCCTGCCGCCTTATCGGCACGACATCATGATTCAGATTTTCGATTTGCTCGGCATCCATCCCAAGGATCAGACCGCCAAGGCTTCGCTGAAGCTCATCAAGGCTGTAGTCAAGATGCGCTCAACCAAGGAGCCGCAGGAGATCGAGGAGCTGGAGCGTGCTGCCGTCATCGGCTACAAGATGCACACCACAGCCATGCGTATGGTGAAGCCGGGCGTAACAGAGCAGCTCATCGCCGGTACGCTCGACGGTATCGCCAATGGCTACGGCTCTATGGTGAGCTTCCCCACGATCTTCTCGCAGCATGCCGAGATCATGCACGGCGCTCCCTCGATGAACCTGCTGGAGGACGGACGCCTCGTTCTGTGCGACGCCGGTGCCGAGACCGTCAACCACTATTGCTCGGACAACACGCGTACGATGCCTGTAAACGGCAAGTTCACTCAGCGTCAGTTGGAAATCTACACCATCGTAGAGGAATGCCACGACCTGGCCCTGAAGTTGGCAAAGCCCGGTGTGAAATATTGGGACGTCCACTTCGCCATTTGCCGCCACATGACCGACCGCCTGAAGGAACTTGGTCTGATGAAGGGCGACACCGAGGAAGCCGTTCGTGCCGGTGCACACGCCATGTTCCTCGTTCACGGTCTTGGCCACATGATGGGTATGGACGTGCACGACATGGAGAACCTCAACCAGATCTACGTAGGCTTCGACGAAGAGACTCGTCCCAACCTTGATCAGTTCGGCACCAACTGCCTGCGCATGGGCCGTCGCCTGGAGGAAGGCTTCGTGGTGACCGACGAGCCGGGCATCTACTTCATCCCCGCCCTCATCGACGACTGGAAGGCCAGTGGCCACTGCAAGGAGTTCATCAACTTCGACAAACTGGAGACCTACAAGGACTTCGGTGGCGTACGTATCGAGGACGACATCCTCGTGACAAAGGACGGCTGCCGCTTCCTCGGCAAGGACCGCATCCCCTATCACCCCAAGGATGTAGAGGAATTCATGAGCAAGAATTAATCCTTTTATCTTAAATATATATTATGAAGAGATTATTTTTAGCAATTGCCTTGTTTGCTACCATTGCGACAGGCGCGTTCGCCGAGGCCAAAAAGGACTCGGTAAACCCCAACAAACCCGTTTTCACAGTAGTAAAAGAGAATCCTATCACAAGTATCAAGGACCAGAACCGCTCCGGTACGTGCTGGGACTACTCCACGCTGAGCTTCTTTGAGGCAGAGATTCTGAAAGCGAAGAAAAAGACTTACGACCTCTGCGAGTCGTTCGTCGCCAACAAGACCTACATGGACCGTGCCATCCAGGTGGTGCGTCTGCATGGTGACTGCCAGTTCGCTCAAGGCGGCAGCGCCTACGACGTGCTCTACTGCCTGCAGCACTACGGCATCTGTCCTGAGGACGCCATGCCCTTCCCCGGCAGCCTCTATGGTGACTCGCTCAACAACTTCAACGAGTTCTTCGCCGTTCTTGAACCCTACGTGGCAGGCGTTGCTAAGAGCAATTCACAGAAGCTCTCCACCCAGTGGAAGGTTGGACTCCAGGGCATCCTCGACGCCTATCTGGGCAAGTGCCCCGACAAGTTCACCTATGAGGGAAAGACCTACACTCCGATGACCTTCGCCCAGAGCCTGGGACTGAATTGGGACGACTACGTGAGCTTCACCTCCTACACTCACCATCCTTTCTGGACGGCATTCCCCGTTGAGGTGCAGGACAACTGGCGCAATCCGCTGTCATGGAACGTTCCTATCGACGAGCTCACCAAGATCATCGACAACGCAATCATGAACGGCTACACCGTGGCTTGGGGCGGCGACGTGTCGGAAGATGGCTTCACCCGCACGGGTCTGGCTTACAACATCGACATGAAGCACAACAAGAGCCTTCAGGGTTCCGACATGGCACGCTGGCTGAAGCTCTCGAAGACTGAGAAGCGCAACTATATCGACTCTCTGGGCTGCAAGGTTCCCGAGGTGACTCCTACTCAGGAGCAGCGCCAGGAGCGCTACGACAGCTGGCAGCTCACCGACGACCACGGAATGCTCATCTATGGTATTGCCAAGGATCAGAACGGCAAGGAATACTATATGGTGAAGAACTCTTGGGGCGAGACCGGTGACTACAAGGGCATCTGGTACATGACCAAGGATTTCATCGTGGCCAACACCATGGACTTCCTCATCAACAAGAACGCTGTGCCAAAGGATGTCCGCAAGAAGTGCGGTATCTGATAGGTCAGCCACTCATAAGTCTAAGATACTCAACAATCGGCAAGAAAAGGCAAGTTCTTTTCTTGCCGATTTTCTTTCTGCGAAAATATCTTGCTACATTTGAATGCAACTAAAATCCAAAATCGATTTTAATTCATATTGTATAAAAAAGTTTTGTGTTTCAACGAGTTTTTTGTAACTTTACACGCAGAAAGAAAAAAATAAAAACTAAAATGCACTTCAAATGGAACTACGTACCTCCTACACCTGAAGAGCAGAAAACAGCAAAAGAGCTGGGTGACAAACTCAACATGAGTCCTATCCTCGCCCACTTGCTCATCCGAAGGGGCATCACCACTGAAAGTGCCGCCAAGCGATTCTTCCGTCCCCAGCTGGCCGATCTCATCAACCCGTTCCTCATGAAAGACATGGACGTGGCTGTTGACCGGCTCAATGATGCTATGGGACGAAAGGAACGCATATTGGTTTACGGCGACTACGACGTGGACGGATGCACAGCTGTGGCTCTGGTGTATAAATTCTTGCAGCAGTTCTATTCCAACGTGGACTACTATATCCCCGACCGCTACGACGAGGGCTACGGGGTGAGCAAGAAAGGTTTGGAATATGCCAGCGAGACCGGAGTAAAACTCATTATCATCCTTGACTGTGGCATAAAGGCCATCAAGGAGATTGCCTATGCCAAGACCTTGGGCATAGACTTCATCATCTGCGACCATCACGTGCCCGACGAGGTTATGCCCGACGCCGTGGCCATATTGAATCCCAAGCGCGAAGACGACAGTTTCCCCTTCAAGCATCTCTGCGGCTGCGGTGTGGGATTCAAGTTCATGCAGGCTTTTGCCAAGAACAATGGCATACCCTTCTCGCGACTCATTCCGCTTCTCGACTTCTGTGCCGTCAGCATCGCTGCCGACATAGTGCCCGTCGTGGATGAGAACCGCATTCTGGCCTATCATGGACTGAAGCAGCTCAACATCAACCCAAGCATCGGTCTGAAGGCCATCATCGACATCTGCGGACTTAGCGGACGTGAGATTTCCATGAGCGATATCGTGTTCAAGATCGGCCCCCGCATCAACGCCTCCGGCCGCATGGAGAACGGCAAGAAGAGCGTCGACCTGCTGGTGGAGAAGGACTACCCCACCGCACTGAAGATGGCGCAGCACATCAACGAATACAACGAACAGCGAAAGGACATCGACAAGCAGATGACCGAGGAGGCCAACCAGATCGTTTCGAAGCTCGACTCCATGAAGCATCGCTCCAGCATCGTGCTCTACGACGAGCATTGGAAGAAGGGCGTCATTGGAATCGTGGCCAGCCGACTGACGGAGATGTACTTCCGCCCCACCGTCGTGCTGACCCGCGATGGCGATTTGGCCACAGGCTCAGCGCGCAGCGTGACAGGATTCGACATCTACTCGGCCATCAAGAGCTGCCGTGACCTGCTCATCAACTTCGGCGGCCACACCTACGCAGCCGGACTCACCCTGCAGTGGGCCGATGTCCCGACGTTCCGCAAGCGCTTCCAGCACTACGTGGAAGAGCACATCCAGCCTGAGCAAGTGGAGGCCAACCTCGACATCGACGCACAGATCGACTTCAAGGACATCACAAAGAAGCTGCACAACGACCTGAAGAAGTTCGCTCCCTTCGGTCCGCTCAATCCCAAACCCGTATTCAGCACGCTCAACGTCTACGACTACGGCACGTCGAAGGTTGTTGGCCGCGACCAAGAGCATATCAAACTGGAGCTCGTCGACTCCAAGTCGCCCACGGTGGTCAACGGCATCGCCTTCGGGCAGAGCGAGAGCGTGAGATACATCAAGAGCAAGCGCAGCTTCGACATCGCCTATACCATCGAGGAGAATATCTTCAAGCGCAATGCCGTTCAGCTGCAGATTGAGGATATCAGACCCAACGAGGAATGACCGACTACAAAGCAATCCTTCAGCAATACTGGCATTATCCCGACTTCCGCGGCATCCAGCGCCAGATTATCGAGAGCATTGGAAGCGGCCGGGACACTCTGGGGCTGATGCCTACAGGCGGCGGCAAGAGCATCACCTTTCAGGTGCCGGCCCTCGCCAAGGAAGGCGTGTGCATCGTCATCTCGCCTCTCATCGCCCTGATGAAGGATCAGGTGAGCCATCTGCGCAGCAACGGAATCATCGCCGCTGCTATCTACAGCGGAATGGAGCGCCGCGAGATCGTGAAAACGCTCGACAACTGCATCCTCGGCGACACAAAACTGCTCTACGTCTCGCCCGAACGCCTCGAGACGCCCATCTTCCTCAACAAGCTGGAGCGCATCAAAGTGAGCTTCATCACGGTCGACGAGGCCCACTGCATCAGTCAATGGGGCTACGACTTCCGGCCCTCTTATCTCAAGATAGCAGAGATTCGCAAGCGGAAGCCCGGCGTTCCGATCCTCGCCCTCACGGCAACGGCAACGCCAAAAGTGATTGATGACATTCAAGAGAAGCTGCAATTCAAGGAGAAGAATGTCATCAGTATGAGTTTCGCCCGCAAGAATCTTGCCTACGTGGTGCGCAAGACCATCGACAAAGATCAGGAACTCATTCATATCTTGCGATCGGTCAAGGGTTCGGCTATCGTCTATTGCTATAGCCGCGACCACACCAAGCGCGTCAGCAAGATGCTCTGCGACAACGGATTGGACGCTACTTTCTTTCATGCCGGCCTCGACCATACGGTGAAGGACGAGCGGCAGAACAACTGGCAGCAGGACAACATCCGCATCATCGTCTGCACCAACGCCTTCGGTATGGGCATAGACAAGCCCGACGTCAGAATCGTCATCCACTACGACACCCCCGACTCCATCGAGGCCTACTTTCAGGAAGCGGGCCGTGCGGGCCGCGACGGCAAGAAAGCTTATGCCGTTCTGCTCTACAACGACAACGACAAGCGCATCCTGAAACGTCGCATCGAATATAATTATCCGCCCATCGACTTCATCAAGGACGTCTATGAACACTTGGCCTACTTCTTCCAAGTGGGCATAGGCAGCGGAGAAGGCCATCGTTTTCTCTTTGATGTTGCCCAATTCAGCCACGTATATAATTTTCAGCCGCTGAGCGTTGGGGCTTCCCTGCATATTCTTCAAGGCGCCGGATACATCCACTATGAGGAAGAACCCGACAACACAGCAAGATGCCGCTTCCTGCTGTCGCGCAACGAACTGTATATGCTGGACGAGACCACGGAGGAAGAGGAGAAAGTGGTCACAGCCCTGCTGCGCACCTACAGCGGATTGTTCACCGACTACGCCTACATCAGCCTGCCGCTCATCGCCCACATTTGCGAGATGAAAGACACGGCGGTCTATCAGATTTTTCGCAGCTTCAGCCAGCGTCACATCATGAGTTTCATTCCCCAGCGCCAGATGCCCTTCGTAGAGTATACCCGGCCGAGGGAGGAGCTGGAGCGCATCGTCATTCCCGAAGACGTCTATGCCATCCGCAAAAGCCAATATGAGCAAAACATCATGGCCATCCTGCAGTATGCCAACGACGACAACGTATGCCGCAGCCGTCAGCTTTTGCGCTATTTCGGCGAGAAAAATTCGGAAGACTGCGGACAATGCGATGTCTGTCTGAGCCATACTCACGACGAGACTTCCCATAAGAACATAGCGCCCGTACAGGCCATGATCCGCCAGCTCCTTGCCGACGGAAAGAAGCACACCGTAAAAGAAATACAGGAACTGGAGGCTCCCCTGCCTGTTATCGCGGCTGCCATAGAGGACTTGGTGACAGAAGAAGACATCAATACTGACGGTTCCTATTTTTGGAACTCCTAATCTGCCGCTCACAACACAGTGAGCATCTTCCCCATAAACTACACATTCCAGCTGAATCATGTCTCGTGACAGTTGTCACGTTACTTCGTGACAGTTGTCACGTTCGCTCGCTTCCTATGTTTTCTGACAAGGATTTTACCGAAAATCTTTCAATGTTTCATATTATTTAACACATAGTGATATTATGTTTACAAATGTACGT
>ONYS01000009.1 GCA_900322095.1 uncultured Prevotella sp. | reverse complement strand
ATCCTATCGCTTGAGACCCAACGCTCTTGTGAGAGCATTAAGCATGCACAAGAATATTTTCCTTTAAATTCTTATCCACGGAAATAATCCAGTGCGCCGTTGGTTGCCGATGTGTAACTTTCAAAATCCTTGTATCCGGCAAACTGTGCCAAGGCATCCAGCGTCCATGCACTTGGATTTGAGGGATTCTTCAAGTAGCCCCATGTGCGCTTGAGGGTTGTGGGCGAGATCCTCACCGAGATGCGTCCGTCGATAAGTCCCGAGAGCCAGTCGAAGTCGCGTGGCGTGCGCATCTCCCTTCCTGCTCCTTGCTCTATTTCCCGGCAGAGCCGTCTCACATCATCTATTTTTTACTCCATGGCTTATGTCTCTGTCTTTTTGTTATTAGCGACAAAAATACAGCAAAACTTTCTAATCTCCAAGACCCAACCTAAAAAAGGACTAAAATGGACCAAATGTCTTCAAGCTGTTTTCCTTATTTTTGCAGGGTATCCACGACATAGTGATTGGACATTCCTTTCGCGACTCGTGGGGCTAAGTTTGGGTGCCGGTGCATCGTTGAGTGATCAACGGTCAGGAATCACCCCCGGAAGTATAACTCCTATAAATCTCTATGTTTTTCTAATACCGCAGCCGCGTTTCAACAAGATTTGGAATGTGGCTGCATTGCGTTCCTCCTACCCTATTTTTTCCATCAAGATTGAAGGATATCCTTCCTTTTTTTCGGCCCAGTCGCTTTATTATTTTCTTCGTTGGCAGGAATGCCGCCGCTCCTACAGTTCCGGAGGAAGACTAGAACTCTTCAATCAGCCCAGAAGGGGCTGACTCTCGGTAACCCCAGTCAAGCGACGATAGGAGCGCAGACTGGGGATAAAGACCCACTTCTCTTTGGACTCAGTGCCCCAAAGGCGGCACACCAGCACGTAGTGCGCAGAACCGATTCCCGAATATTTTCTTTGGTTTGGAATAAAAAGTATCAAGCTACATCGGGAGATTTATGTTTCGTGACGGTTGTCACGAATGAACGTGACGGTTGTCACGAACGAACGTGACGGTTGTCACGAAGAAACGTGACGGCCGTCACGTATCGTCGCATCCGTAAAACTGCAACAACATATAATATCCGATGAGCCTTTTTTTCTTAGCCGTCAGGAATGACGGCCCTCCTAAAAACAATTAGGCTGCGCAACCCAGTATGCTTAGAGAGTAAAATACAGAACGCGCAGCCTAATTATGAATTATGAATTGTGAATTATGAATTAGCAACGGGTATTTTCTCGACTCGCCTCAGATGGCGTCCACCCTCGAAGGAAGTGGAGAAGAACTCGTCCATAATCTTGCGGGCCATATCGTTGTCGATGAATCGGCCGGGCATGACGAGCACGTTGGCATCGTTGTGCTGACGGATGAGGTGGGCTATCTCAGGCATCCAGCACAAGCCCGCCCGGATAGACTGATGCTTGTTGAGCGTCATCATGATGCCCTCGCCTGATCCGCAGATGGCTATGCCACGACCCACCTCACCCTGCTCCAGTCCGCGGGCCAACAGATGACCATAGTCGGGATAGTCGCAGCGGGCATCGGTCAGCGTACCATAGTCCTTGTAGCGGTAGCCATGCTCATCAAGATACTGCCTGACAAACTGTTTCAACGCAAAGCCAGCATGGTCGCTGGCCAATCCTACAATTTCTTGTGTCATAAGAAACAATATCCTTCTGCAAAAATAAATTGGCCGCGCAGCTAATAACAACGCGCAGCCAATTATGAATTGTGAATTATGAATTGTGAATTAACATCTTCACTTCCTTGTAGACGTTCTCGCCCGTGAAGCCGAGCTTCTCGTCGAGCACCTTGTAGGGAGCAGAGAATCCAAAACTCTTCATACCGAAGATGCGGCTGTTGGGACCGATGCCCACAAGGCCCTCGAGCGTGCAGGGCAGACCGGCCGTCAAGCCGAACTTCTTGACTCCGCTGGGCAGCACGTTCTCCTGATAGTCAGCTGGCTGACGGCGGAACAAGCCTTCGGAAGGCGCACTCACCACGCGCACCTTGAGGCCGTCGGCACGAAGGGCGTCGCAACCGCTCTCGAGCGTTGACACCTCGGAACCGGAAGCCACGAGGATGACGTCTGGATCAGCATCTGAGCCTGCCACGACGTAGGCACCACGGCGGGCCAGGCTGTAGTCGTTGCCTGCGGGAAGCGGAGCGATTCCCTGACGCGAGAGGATGAGGGCCGTTGGCGTGGCGGTGTTCTCCATCGCCATCTGCCAGCACACAGTGGTCTCGTCGGCATCAGCGGGACGGAAGACGCGCACGCTGTCCTGACCGGCATGGTTCTGCAGCTTCTCCATCAGTCTGATTTGTGCCTCCTGCTCCACGGGCTCGTGGGTGGGACCGTCCTCACCGACGCGGAAGGCATCGTGAGTCCAGATGAACTTCACTGGCACACGCATCAGCGCAGCCAGACGCACAGCGGGCTTCATATAGTCGGAGAAGACGAAGAACGTACCCATGGCAGCAACAACGCCTCCATGAAGCATCATGCCGATGCACATGTCGGCCATCGTGAGCTCGCTGACGCCAGCCTGGAAGAAGGCACCCGAGAAGTCGCCCCGCTTGAAGGCATGGGTTTGCTTGAGGAAGCCGTCGGTCTTGTCGGAGTTGCTGAGGTCGGCACTGGCACAGATCATGTTGGACACCTGCTGGGCCAGCACACCAAGGCACACAGAAGAGGCGGCACGCGTGGCCGAGCCCTGCTTCTGCACAGCCTTTGTCCAGTCCACCTTCGGCGCGCGACCGCTGAACCACTCGTCCATCAGCGCGGCCTTGTCGGGGTTGGCCTTGCGCCACTCGGCCTCTGCGCTGCGGCGGTCGGCCACAATCTTCTTCAGTTGCTCGCGGCGCTCAGCATAGAGCTGCTCCACCTCGGGGAAGATGACGAAGGGATCGTCGGGGTTGCCGCCCAGATGCTGGATGGTATTGCAGTAGGCTCCGTCGCCGAGGGGTGAGCCGTGGGTCTTCACGTTATGCTCATAGCTCGAGCCGTCGTCTTTCAGCGCTCCCTTGCCCATGACGGTATGGCCGATGATGAGCGTGGGGCGCTCGGTCTCGGCGTTAGCCTTCTGCAGGGCCTCACGTATCTGGTCGCAGTCGTTGCCGTCGATGGTCATCACGTTCCAGTTCCACGCACGGTATTTCATGGCAGTGTCCTCGCGCATCACGTCGCCCACCTCGGTGGAGAGCTGGATCTCGTTGGAGTCGTAGAACATGATGAGGTTGTTGAGTCCCAGGGTGCCGGCAATGCGGCCCACACCCTGCGAGATCTCCTCCTCCACGGCGCCGTCGCTGATGTAGGCATAAATCTTGTGTTGCATCATCGTCGAGCCCAGTCGGGCCTCAAGGAACTTCTCGGCCACAGCAGCACCTGCAGCGAGAGCGTGTCCCTGACCCAGCGGACCGCTGGAGTTCTCTATGCCGTGGGCCACGTCGAGCTCGGGATGACCGGGCGTGATGGAGCCCCACTGGCGGAACTGCTTCAGGTCGTCCATGGTGAAGAATCCGCGAAGGGCTAGTCCGGCGTAGAGCATCGGACTCATGTGACCGGGATCGAGGAAGAAGCGGTCGCGACCCGTCCAGAACGGATCGGCGGGATCGTAGACGAGGAATTCGGAGAAGAGCACGTTGATGAAGTCGGCTCCGCCCATGGCGCCACCGGGATGTCCGGATTTGGCTTTCTCTACCATCGATGCAGCCAGGATGCGGATGTTGTCGGCTGCACGGTTCATTATTTTCTTGTCGTTCATTGGTTTATTGCTTGTTCTTTACGGCCGTCTGCTCGATGGCCAGTCCACGTTGATAGCTCACGATGTAGCGGTTGAAGCCCTCCACCTCAGCGGGATCGGGCTTAATCTCTGTTCCGGCATTGCCGGCAAAGACCTTCTCGTCGAGGAAGTCGGCGAGCGACTGCTGGGGTTGCTTGTTGACCAGATAAGAGGCGAGCAGCGCCATGCCCCAAGGTCCGCCCTCGCCTGCTGTCTTCATCACCGAGATGGGAAGGTTGAGCGCGGCGGCAAGGAAGCGCTGACCGACAATGGGAGTGGTGAAGTAGCCACCGTGGCCTGTGATCTTGTCTACGGCCACATGTTCCTGATTGAAGAGCACGTCGTTGCCGATCTTCAGCACGCCGATGGCTGCGTAGAGGTTGGCCCGCATAAAGTTGGCGAGCGTGAACTTGTCGGTGGCCGAACGGACGAAGAGCGGACGTCCCTCGCCGAGTTTCGTCACCGGCTCACCCGAGAAGTAGTTGTAGGCCAGCAGTCCGCCACAGTCGGCGTCGCCCTCGAGCGCTACCTGGAAGAGGCGGGTGAAGAGCACGTTCATGTCGACCTCGCGGCCCATGAGCTGCTCAAACTCCTTGAAGATGTTGACCCAGGCATTGATGTCGCTCGTGCAGTTGTTGCAGTGGACCATAGCCACGGGACTGCCGTCGGGGGTAGTGACGATGTCGATCATCTCGTAGGGGCGGGAGAGATTCTTCTCCAGTACGATCATCGAGAAAGACGACGTTCCGGCCGAGACGTTGCCCGTGCGCTGACGGACAGAATTGGTGGCTGCCATTCCGGTTCCGGCATCACCCTCGGGCGGACAGAAGGGCACGCCGGCCTGCAAGTGGCCCGAGATGTCGAGGCGCTTGGCTCCCTCTGCGGTGAGCGTTCCGGCCGGTTCGCCAGCCTGCAGCACGCGGGGCAGCAGGTCGAGGATGGTCCAGTCGAAGCCGCGGGGAGCGATGAGCTGGTTGAACTTGTCGACCATCGTCGCGTCGTAGTTCTTCGTGGCGGGATCGATGGGCAGCATGCCCGAAGCGTCGCCGATGCCCAGCACCTTCTGGCCCGTGAGCTGCCAGTGGATGTAGCCGGCCAGCGTGGTGAGGAACTTGATGTCCTTCACGTGGGGCTCCTCGTTGAGGATGGCCTGATAGAGATGGGAAATGCTCCAGCGGAGGGGAATGTTGAAGTCGAAGAGTTGGGAGAGCTCGGCTGCGGCCTTGCCGGTATTGGTGTTGCGCCACGTGCGAAAGGGCACGAGAATCTTGCCGTCGGCACCGAAAGGCATGTAGCCATGCATCATGGCACTGATGCCAATGGCTGCGAGATGCTCGATCTCTACGTCGTACTGCTTCAATACGTCGGCACGCAGACTGGCATAGCAGTTCTGCAAGCCGTTCCAGATGGCTTCGATGCTGTAGGTCCACAGGCCGTCGACCAACTGGTTCTCCCACTGGTGACTGCCTTGTGCGATGGGCTGGTTGTTCTCGTCGATGAGCACGGCCTTGATGCGGGTAGAGCCAAACTCGATACCCAGAATGGCCTTGCCGCTCGTGATGGTATTTTTAGCGTCCATAGTTGTTCTTGGTTGT
This sequence comes from uncultured Prevotella sp., assembly GCA_900322095.1. Taxonomy (GTDB): domain Bacteria; phylum Bacteroidota; class Bacteroidia; order Bacteroidales; family Bacteroidaceae; genus Prevotella. The sequence goes on along the minus strand of ONYS01000009.1, from coordinate 34,251 downwards.
GTTTGTATTGTTCAAAAAGAGACTCTCCGCCGCGTCCTTTCTCTCAGGATGCGGCAAGGAGAGTCTCCCCTGTTCTTATCTGATTAGCGCAGTGAGCGGTTGAGCATGTAGTAGATCTCGTTCCAGCGCAGTTCCTTGCGGAACTCCTGATAGTCGGTGTCCTTGTTGATGATGCAGGCCTCGATGTCGGCGATGTCGGCAAAGTCGCGCCAGTATTCGTCGGTCAGACCGAAGCTGAAGCAGCTGTGGTGGGTACCGCCGGCTTCCATCCAGCATCCCACACCGACCTCGAACGTAGGCTCGGGAATCCACAGAGCACTGGCCACGGGCAGCTTTGGCAGGGGCTTCGACTTGATGAGGTTGACATCGTTGGCGATGAGGCGCAGACGGTTGCCCATGTCGACGATGGTGGCTGTGATGCCGTGACCCTGCTTGGTGGTGAACACCAGACGTGCGGTCTCGCTCTTGCGATAGCCGATGCCGAGGAAGTGAACCTCCAAACGGGGCTTCTCCTCCGAGATGTCGGGGCAGACCTCGAGCATGTGGCTCTCGAGGATGCTCGTGTTGTCGCCATCGAAGTTGAGCGTGTAATCCTCGAGGAAGGAAGTGCCGCCCTCAAGACCCTGGCTCATGAACCATGTCGTGCGATAGAGGCAGGCGCTCTTCCAGTCGCCCTCTGCACCGAAGCCGAAGCCGTCGTGCATCATGCGCTGTGAGGCCAAACCGGGAATCTGGTCGAAGCCACGACCGGTCTCCTCGACATTGGCGTCGCCGAGGTCGTCGAAGTTGGTGGTGAAGCCCTTTGCGCCGTAAGCCTTCATCACGGCACGCAGCGTGAGCTCAGCCTTGGCGGAGTTCCAAATCTTCTTATAGGCCAGACTGCTCTCGTCCTTCAATTCGTCGGCCACGACATACTCCTTGAAGTAGACATCATGAACGAGGGCATCGACGTCCTCATCCTTCACCTTGTCGAAGAAGGTCATCACCTCAGAAAACGGGCAGTAGTCAACGTGATAGCCCAGTGTCTGCTCGAAGCTCACCTTGTCGCCATCGGTCACGGCAACGTTGTTCATCTGGTCGCCAAAGCGCAGAATCAGACAGTCCTGAGCATCGGCCACACCGGCGCAGACGCGCTCCCAGACGGCAATGTGGTTCTGAGTCTTGGCGTCCTTCCAATAGCCGATCACGCGTTTGTGGGGCTTGCGCAGACGGGCGATGATGTGGGCATACTCGCGGTCGCCATGAGCACTCTGGTTCAGGTTCATGAAGTCCATGTCCATCGTCTCGTAGGGAATGTGCTGGTTGTATTGTGTGTGCAGGTGGAGAAGTGGCTTCTGAAGCTTCTGCAATCCGTGGATCCACATCTTGGCAGGCGAGAAGGTATGCATCCAGGTGATGACACCGATGCAGTGCTTGTCGGCATTGGCAGCCATCATGATGCTCTCCACCTCGTGGGTGTTGTTGGCTGTGCCTTTGTAGACCACCTTGATGGGCAGACGGCCAGACTCGTTCAGTCCGGCTACCATCTCCTTAGAGTGGCCATCAACTTGCTTCACTGCGTCACCTCCGTAAAGGAGCTGTGCTCCGGTGACAAACCAAATCTCAAAATCTTTAAATGCGTCAATCATTGCTTTTATATGTTTTAGTGGTTGTTTCTTTTATTTTTGGGGTGTTATGGGGTGAATGGGGGATTATGGGCGATAAGGACCTACTAATTATGCTTTTTCTGGCCGTAGTAGGCGTTGGGGCCGTGCTTGCGGCTGAAGTGCTTCTCGATGAGGAGGGGGTTCATCGTGGTCTGGGGATTCACGCAGAACGACACGAAGGCCATCTTGGCCACTTGCTCCATCACTACGGCATTGTAGACGGCATTGTCGGGACTCGTTCCCCAGGCGAAGGGTCCGTGGTTCTTCACCAGCACGCCGGGCGTGTGCACCCAGTTGATGTGGTCTTTCTTGAAGCGCTCCACAATCACGGTGCCGGTATTCTTTTCATACTCGTCCATCTGGTCCTTCATCATGTCGGCGGTGCAGGGAATGGCGTCGTGGAAATAGTCGGCATGAGTAGTACCGATGTTGGGGATGTCGCGACCAGCCTGCGCCCATGCGGTGGCATAGGTGGAATGGGTGTGGACAATGCCGCTGATTTCGGGAAACTCGCGATAGAGCACGAGATGCGTTGGGGTATCCGACGAAGGATTCAAGTCGCCCTCCACCACCTTGCCGGTCATGAGGTCAACGACTACCATATCCTCGGGTTTCATCACGTCGTAGCTCACGCCGGAGGGCTTGATCACGACCAGTCCCTTCTCGCGGTCGATGCCGGAGACGTTGCCCCAGGTGAAGATCACCAGGTTGTGCTTCACGAGGTCGAGATTGGCTTTATATACTTTTTGTTTCAGTTCTTCTAACATTGCGATTTATAGTTTAAATGTAGGATCTTCCAAATATGCTTTCTTATTGAATCTGTACAGAGCAGCTCCGCGGCGTGAGGTCACCTTGTCAATCTCGTCGGTCTTCTCGATGAAGTCCATCATCTTGACGCGTTTGCGGAAGTTGCGCTTGTCGATTTCCTCGCCCAGGATTCCCTCGTAGACCTTCTGTAGCTGGGTCAGCGTGAAGAGTTCGGGCAGGAGATTGAAGCTCAGCGGCTCGCTCGACAGATGGAGACGCAACAGCGAGATGGCTTTCTTCACCATGAGGTTGTGGTCGGAATAGAGCCGGGGCAGCTTGTTGATGTCCACCCATTCCACGCCATACTTCTCCAAGAGCCGGTTGTCGTAGTCCTGCACGTTGATGAGCGCGCAGTAGGCCACAGAGATGACTCGCTCACCGGGGTCACGGTCGACGGCACCAAAGGCTCCCACCTGCTTCATGTAGATCTTGTCGAGGCCGGTGAGATTGAACAGCACGCGCTTGGCGGCATCGGTCAGACTCTCGTTTTGCCCGACGAAGCCTCCATACAACGACCACTCTCCGCGTCCCGGATCCATCTTGCGCCGGCCAATGAGCAACTTCAGCTTGTTCTCTTCAAAGCCGAAGACGATGCAGTCGACAGAAACGAAAAGTTTGGGGTGCTCTATATAGAAGTCTGTCATGTCGTTTTCTGTTTCTTTTTGGAGGAGGAGAAGCCCGGCGGCCTCACCGCGTTACGATGGTGTGCCCAATGACGCTGTCACTGGCTTCTCCTTGCTCCCGTATATTAGAAAAAGTAGATATAGAATGCCGCGCAAAGGGCCACAACACCCAGAGAGGCAACAACGTCCCACTTGTTCCAGCTCTCACGAATCTGAGTCTTATAGTCAGAGGTGAAGGTGATGGCAGCAATCTGCTCTTTCGACGGTGCCTTGGTGAACATGGAGATGACAAACATCATCACGATGAGGAACACCAGCAGCCAGCATTCGAAGATGAGCCAGTTGGTCTGCCAGAACCATGTGGTGTTCTCCCAGAACCAACCAGTCATGGTGGCGTCGCCATTGTGGGTGATGACATTGGTCACCAGGCGGAGCATACCGATGAGGAAACCACCGATGAGGCCCCACTGACCGGCCATAGGCGTGATCTTCTTGGAGAAGATACCCAGAGAGAAGACGGCAACCATTGCCGGTGCCAACAGCGACTGGATGTTCTGCAGATAGCTGTAGAGCGTGTCCATGCTCATCATCACAGGCATCCAAGCCAGACCGAGCAGCACCACAGCGACAGTGGCCATACGACCGACGAACACGTAGTGGGCCTCACTCTTACCGGCGCGCAGGGGCTTATAGAAGTCCTCGGTGAACAGCGTGGCGCAGGAGTTGAAGAAGGCGGCCAGAGAGGTGACCAGAGCGCTGATGAAACCGATGGTCACGATGCCTTTCACACCGGCGGGCAGCACGTCTTTCACCATCAGGGCGAAGGCGGCATCGGTGTTGTCCATCACCAGTCCGTACTTGGCGGGATTGGCGGCCAATGCGGCGGCTACCATACCGGGGATGAGGAACATGAACACAGGCAGAAGCTTGAAGTAGCCGGCGCAGATCGTACCACGGCGGGCACGCTTCATCACCTCACGATTGTCCTCGCCACGGGTCTGTCCCAACACACGCTGTACGATGTGCTGGTCGGTACACCAATACCAGAAGCCGATGATCGAGGCTCCGAGAAACACCACAAAACCGGGATACTGATGATACATGGGGTCGCCCTGCTCCCAGTGGAACATGTGGGTCGTGCCATAGCCGTTGTGCAGATGGCTGCAATAGGTCATCATGTTCGACCAACCCTGCGTGATGCTGCCGTCGCCCAGCGTGGCCAGACCGAGGAAGAGCACGAGGAACGAGCCGATGATGAGGATAGGAGTCTGAATGGCCGACATGGTCATCACGCCCTTCATACCACCGAAGATGGTGAAGACGGCTGTGATGAAGATCAGTCCAAGGGCGCCATACCAGAAAGGAATGCCCAGCAGATATTCAAAGAAGATACCTCCCGTGAAGGCGGTCACGCTGACCTTAGTCAGCACGTAGGCAACGAGCGTGATGATGCTCAGCCATGAACCGGTGGCCTTGGTGTAGCGGAATTTCAAAAACTCAGGCATCGTGATGATGCGACCCAGTTTGTTGTTGAGCAACTGATAGAAGGGTACGAAGAGCCAGCCGAGGATGAGGATCATCCAGCCCTGCATCTCCCAGTGGGCCATGCCCACGCCGTCCTTGGCTCCTGTTCCGGCCAAGCCTACGAGGTGTTCAGAACCGATGTTGGCAGCAAAGATAGCTGCGCCAATCACCCACCAGGGTTCTCCCTTGCCGAAGAGATAATCCTGACTGTCGGCTCCCTTCATTTTCTTCTTGTCTTTCATAATGCTCCTGTAGACGGCCACCGCAACAAGCAGAATGCCAATGGCCAAAACCACCCAGTCGAGCCAGATGAACTCTTTTGCGTTCCAATTCATTGTCTTTATTGTTTTTTAGTTTTTTGTTTGCGCCAGAATGCTCTATAGTAACTATAGCTACTATAGCAACTATAGCAACTATAGCAACTAAAAAATCCCTATTTCACCGAGAACTTATAAGCTACGTGGCTATAATATTTCTCGCTGGGCTTCAGATAGGGATTGGAGAATTCCCAGCCCTTGGTACCGGCCGTGAACTTCGTGGGACTGTCGGGGAACTTCTGACTCTCCAGGCAGACGCTCACGTGCTTGGGATATTTGATGCCGTGCTTGCAGCTGATGCCGGTGCCCTGGAAGTTGCCGGTGTAGACCTGCACACCGGGCTCGTTGGTGTACATCTCAAGCAGGATACCCGTCTTGGGCGAATACAGGCTGGCGCACACCTTCGTGTCGTCGCCCTTACCGTTGCTGAAGGTATTCAGACACCAGTTGTGGTCGTAGCCAGTAGCGTTCTTGATCTGGTCGAAAGTGGTGTCGACGATAGTCTCCCCGATGGCATGGGGCTTGCGGAAATCCATCGGCGTGCCGGTGACGTCCTTGATCTCGCCCGTGGGGATGTAGAACTTGTCGGCGGGAGTCCAGTTGTCAGCATTGATATAGAGCACCATGTCCATGCCTTCCTTCGAGGGATCACCATTCAGATTGAAGTAGGAGTGATTGGTCATGTTGACCACCGTCTCCTTGTCGGTCGTAGCCTCAAACACGATGTCGAGCGTGTTGTTGCTCTTCACCGTATAAGTGGCCGTAGCCTTCACCATGCCAGGAAAGCCGTTCTCGCCGTCGGGAGCCGTAATGGCGAACACGATAGACGAGTCGGTCTTTGCCTTCACGTCATATACCTGATTGAGCCAGCCCGTCGTGCCACCGCCGTGAAGGCAGTTGCCGTTGTCGTTGGCCTTCAGTTTATATTCTTTTCCGTCGACAGTCAGCTTGGCATCCTTGATGCGGTTGGCATAACGGCCCACAGAAGAGCCAAAGTCGGAGGGACTGTTGAGCGTATCGGCATACTGCTTGATATTGTCATAGCCCAGCACTACGTCGGTCAGCTTACCGTTCTTATCGGGTACGGTAAGCGAAACCACGCGGCCGCCATAGTTGGTCAGGCACACTTCCATGCCATTGCTGTTGGTCAACGTGTACAACTGAACCTGCTTGCCGTTGATGGTCGTATCGAACGCAGTAGGATTCAAGCCTGATGCGGTCAGGTTGCCGTTTGTGTTGCAAGAGCTGAAGATCAGGAGCGCCGCTCCCAAACCAGCCAACTGATGTTTGTAACTTGCCATAGTCGTTTTTATATGTAGGTTTATTAGTTTGGGTGTAAAATTACAATAAATTCCAATAACTTGTATCGTTCAACCGTTAAAAGTTTACTCTCAAAGTGTATTTTTCACACTTAAGAGCCGAAAAGCGTCTATTTTTAAACTATATTAAGAGTTCTGAGCGGTCAATTTGCGACTGATTGAAGATTGGATAGCGACTCCCCCACCCTCGTTGAAAGGCCTGTGCTGATTGGGCGTGACGGCTTCTCATCTAGCGAGCAGTCATTGGGGAATCCAACAGCCTCAAGATGAGGAGCAAAAGCAGGGAAAGGGCATGCTTCAGACAGAGCCGATGCATGACAAACTGCAAGCAAAGTCGTGCAGAAAAACCGCCATTGTCGTCTGCCGACAGCTGAGATCCGATTTGCCGACGGCCATCAGCAGATCTGTCGACGGCCATCAGCAGATCTGTCGACGGTCATCAGCAGATTTGCCGACGGCCGTCAGCAGACGTGCCGACACTTGTCTCCTTTCATTAGCTTCCGGTATTCTTGCTGTTACTTCTCTTCGCGATCCAGCCATCTCTCGAAAACTGCAACGTGCGCAGCACGAGCACGGGAGCCCCTTGCAACGGAATGCTGTAGCCATGACAGATGAAGAGAGCCTTGTCGGAGCCGGAAGGATCAGCGTAGACGGCACAATGGCCCAGAGCCTCAAGCTCTTTCTTATCGCCTTCGAAGAGCAAGGTGCCTCCTCCAAGCAGCATGTCTCTGCCTTCGCGGTCTAGATATGGCCCCTCGACGTTGCGGCTGCGACCATAGGCCACCCGATAATTGCTCTTCATTCCCTGGCAGCAATAGTCCCAACTCACGAAGAGATAATAGTAGGGGCCATGACGGAAGATGAAAGGAGCCTCAATGGCATTGGTGCCGGCCTCTACAGAGTCGGACGTGGTATGAGAGAGTCGACGACTGAGATCCCAGCGGCGCGCAATCGTCACCGGCTGCTGCCCGTCGACGACGTGCAGACTATCGTTGAGGGGTACAAGCTGAATGCCGTCCCAGAAGGAACCGAACACCAGCCAGGGACGGTCGTGCTCGTCGATGACGACGTTGGGGTCGATGGCGTTCCAGTTGTCGCGTCCTCCATGAGAGGCGACAACGCATCCGCGATCGGTCCAGCGGGCACCAGCGAGCGTGGGCGACGTTGCCAGTCCGATAGCCGACGTATTCCGTCCGAAGGTGGAACACGAATAGGTGAGCCACCACTGTCCGTGCCAATGCAGAATGTCGGGAGCCCAGACGTGACGGTCGAAACCCGGCACGGAATCGTGGGTCCACTGCGGCAGGTTGCGCAGCACGGCGACGGTATCGATTTGCCAATGCTTCAGGTCGGATGACGTGAAGTGGCTGAGTCCCAGACCTGTGCTGTAGAGATGCCAAACGTTTCCCTCACGGGCCATCACAGGGTCGTGCACCATAGGCGTATCGACAGGAAGGCCCTTTGCCTGGGAAAGACCGGCAGCACCTTCTATCAGCACTATCGCCACCATGAATATTGTTCGAACTGTACGCATCATAATAATCTGACGTCCTATTAAAAGTCAGGAGATAGAAGCTTGCGATTGAACTTCTATCTTCCAACTCAAAGAAGACTCATTACTTTTTTAGGATTTTCTTTCCGTTGACAATCATCACGCCTTTATAATCCCGGCCAACTTGCTGACCCATCAGATTATAAGTCTTGGAAGCAGCACTGACTTCATGAGTCTCAACCGACTTGATGTCGGTCGTGGTGCCTTCCTTGTAAAGCCAAACGGGAACGCCATCAAAGCTTACGGCCGTGATGCAAGTGGCGGGAACATCCTTGTAGTAATCCACATTCTGCCGGATGGCTACACCATCGTAGTCCCAGCCATCAAGAGTGAGCGTGATAAAGGAAGTCCCGTCCTGAGTGAACTGCCAGCTGCCAGCGATGTCGCCCTTGACCGAGCCGTCGGCACTGAGCGTCACGTTGACGGGGCGTTGCTCGTTCTGCTTGCTGTATTCGGCATCGGCAGCATCGTTGTAGGCGCACGTCTGCTGATAGGGATGCATCAGGAGTTTGTAGTCGCCTGCCATTTGCTCAGCCGTGAAGAGACGCTGTGTCTCCACCTGCTTGGTCGTGGTCTGCAAGCCCGTAAAGCGGAAGGGCGCAGCCACCAAGAGTCCATTGGCATTGACGAAGAGCTGATGAACGCGAACCTCATGACCGTAGGTGCCGTCGTCGAACTTGGTGTGATAAACCACAAAGGCATTGCCGTCGCCATCGACGAAGGCCGAATTGTGTCCCTGCGCACGTTCGCCCCTGGTCATTCCGCCCCAGCCGGCATAGGCGCCTATGAGCTTCTGGCCGCGGTTGGTAGTCGAATTGTTGCCATAGTTGAGCTGATAACTGCTGTAGACAGCACTCGTGCCCTCACCGTCAACAAAGGGACCTTCGGGATTGTCGCTGCGGAAGACGCGCATCACGTAGCCCGCATTGGGGTTCAGGCCGCCATAGCTCATGAAGAGATAATAGTAGTCGCCAATGTGCTGCACGTAGGAGCCCTCGCCCGAGACGTAGTAGCCGCCGGCTATCTTCTTGCCGAAGTAAGGGTCGCTCGTGGTGTTCTCGCTGGCATTCTCCGACACGGGTTCGGCATCGTTGACCAGATACTTATAGGTGTAGGTGTAATCGCGCAGACCAGTATTCTCATCCAGTTGAATCTCCCAGATGCCGCCCGACCACGAGCCGTAGGTCATCAGCAGCCGGCCATCCTCGGCATAGAACACACAGGGATCGATACAGTTGGGCCAATAGCTGCCCCAACTGCCGCCCACGTTGTAGCGGGCAGGCAGCGACGTGGCACCTGTGGCGATGGCCAGGTCGGTGTGCTGCCAGTCGTTGTCGGCAGCAAAGCCATTGTGCTCATAGCTGCCCATGAATCCGGAGAACACCACCGGTCCCTGATAGACGTAGGGGCCCTCGATGTTGTCGGCGGCAAGACAGACGATGCTCGAGCACCAGTGGTCACCATCGAGCGACATATACATGAGCCATTTGCCCATCTTCTTGTTGTAGATGACGTCGGGAGCCCACTGCATGCCCTGCACGCTGTTGCCCTTGAACTGCCAGTTGTGGGCATTGAAGTTGCCGAAGCTCACCTCGCGGCCCTGATAGTCCTTCACTTTGGTCACGGCATGGGTGGTGTAGGCATTGGCATAGCCAGTCTGCACACCCGAGGTGTTGGCGAAGAGCGTGCAACTGCCCGTCTCGCCACCGCCAAACGAAGTCCAGTTGAGCAGGTCGGAAGACTTGGCTGCCCCCAGATGGGAACCGAAGACATAATAGGTATCACCGGAAACAACGACGGAGGGGTCGTGGACCGACACCTCCTGATAAGCGACCCGCGTCTTGTCGTCGGCGTGGGCCATCGTCAGGCCAAAGGCAACAAGGGCCAAAGCTATATAGAAACGTTTCATTCTTTCGCTATAAAATAAAAAGAGTTAGGAGTTTGACTCTCCTGCACAGACAGTCTTGGATTCATTTCCAATCCGAGACTTGCGGCAGAAAGTCCAGACTCCTAACTCTCAATGAGTATTATCTTCTTCTGTAAACATGGCGCTTAGCCGAGGCCGTGCCAGCTACGAGGTGGCTGTGGTCAGCGGTGAAGGCCGTCTGGAAATCATTAGGATCCACGGTGTTGATGCCGAGATAGTAGAGCGTATAGGTCTTGCCGTCAGTGCCCTTCATGATGGCCTGAACGTCGGCCGTGGCGTTGTTGCAGTTGGTGACATAGACCGTCACCTTAGCGCCGTTCATGGCATTGCGCCAGCCATCCCAATCGGCAGCAGCCGTAGCATCGTGGGTGCAGGCATCATAGCCGTTGCCCCAACCGTAGTTGTCGGCACGCAGCACTGCATACTCGGCGAGAGAGGCATTGCGCAGAATGACAACGAAGTTATCCCAGTTGTTGGCCACGTCGCTGTAGTTGGTGAAGCTGAACGAGCGGGTCTCGCCTGCGGGAATCTTCACGTCATCGCTGAAGGCTGTCCACCAACCTGTGGTGTTATCTTCAAGACCTACGACAGAGGGAGTAAAGGCTGCGGCCTCACATTTCGACTCTGCGACGGTGACGGCAATCTTGGCTGTTGCTCCACCCTTGGCTGTAATGGTGACAGAGTGCTTGCCGGCCGAAGCGGCTACAGTAGTGAAGGTAAGCTTCGAGTTGTCAACCACACCGGTGCTGCCGTCGGCGTAAGTGGCCGTAACCTCCATGCCCGTGGGATCGAAGGCCATCGTGCGGTCGCCCAGAGCTGCGGTAGCGTCGCTCTTATAGAAGTAATAGTTGGTACGCGTAGGCAGTTTGGTCACCTTGATGGACGAGATAGGCTCTACGACTCTGAACGTGGCATTGGCTACGATGGGCTTCGAGCAGTTCTCGCCCTTGAAGGTCTTGTTGTAGATCACGATGAGGGTCTTCTCGCCAGGCACATCCATATCATTGATGGCCGAGAACATCAGTTCGGAAGCAGGCACCGTCTTGGTGACGCCCTCCTCAAAGGTCACCACAGCCGAGACATTCTGCATGGCATCTTCAAGAGATGTACCGCGCTCCACTTCGTCGGGAACATTCTGCAGCACCATCGAGACAGGTTGCTTGTCCTGGGCTGAGGTCAGACCTCCGATAGGAACAATGTTGGTAGAGAGGAAGTCGATGTAGGATCCTTCGGGAACGAGGAAGCAGCGAATGTTGGTGTTCGACGCGTCGGTGTTCAGATTCTGCAGCTTGAAAGGCTGGATATAAGTCTTCGTCACTGTTCCATTGGTCATCTTCACATAGAAGGTGTCGGTGCGTGAGCGGTCTACGGTGAGCGTCACCTTACCGCCAAGTTTCTGCACGTTGGCATCGGCGTTCTCGCCATCAGGGTTCAGCAGCAGGTTGCACTCCGTATACTTGAACGGAAGCTTGTTGACCGCACTGCCCCACTGCGAGTTGTATTTTGCCGAGTCGCCGGTGGCATCGAAGCGGATGGCTCCGTACTCCTTATAGTCGGCAGAACCACGGTCGCAGTCGTTGGTGATGATGAGGGCGAAGTTCTTATAATAGGTATTGTCACTGGGGTTGAGGTTGAGGTTGAACTGGGCGTTCCACTTCTGGTTGTCGCCAATGACATAATACTTTGAGAATGCTGACCAGAAACCGGACGTGAAGTCGGTCTTTCCGATGGTATATACATCCTCCTGCATGCCCACCAGCACTTCCTCGTTTGAACTCTTGGAGTTGTTGATGGAGTCAATCTTCTGGGAGATCCAGTCGGGGGCGTCCATATCGTAGAGGTCGCCGCCCTCGCATCCCGTCAGCGACAGCAGGCCAAGGGCTGCCACTGTGAACACGGTTGCTATTTTATTGAGATGTCTCATAACTTGTTTATATTTCTTTGTCGTTTTTGGTTTGTCTGAGGAAAGGGTCGCTTACTTGCTCAAGTCTACAACAGGATGTACTGTCCAGCCTTTTCCTCTGAAGTATTCACCATTGTCGGTGCTGTTGTTGGCAGAGTTGCCGCCAAGGTTCGGGTTCTCGTTGGTCAGGATCTGGCAGAACGGGATGAACTCATGACCTTGCACATAGGTATCGAAAGAGCACTTCAGCTCAGGATCCACGCCCACCTGCGAATAGCTGACGGGTTCGGTGATGCGATGGATAGAGCGGCGGAAGGTCTCATGCTCCTTGAGCTGCTGCTGACGGTCGGCGCTGTAGAAGAATCCCCAGCGGATGAGGTCGAAGCCACGGCCATACTCACAGCCGAACTCCTTCGGGCGCTCCACGTTGGCAATCTGTTCAAAGAGTTTGTCGGCGGTGGGGAAGTCGGCCAGTTTCAGGTCGGCCAGTCCGGCGCGCTCACGCACCTGGTTGATCCAGTCGATAGCCTGCTGGTCAGGACCGTTGACCTCGTTCTCGCACTCGGCTGCACGGAGCAGCACGTCGGAATAACGCATCAGTCGGAGGTTGATACCGCAGCGCAGACCGGTGGTGACGCTGCTGTAGAGACCCGTACGCATGTTGGTCCACTTGCAGATGGGCAGACCGCCATTGTTGTTGTTCGTCACGATGGTATCGGTGGCAGAAACTTTCTTTGTGTAGGCCACGTTGCCCAGGGTCTGGCTGTTGTTGTCCCAGTCGGCCTCGTAGGTACCGATGGTCCAGTAGAGACGGGGATCAAGATGGCCGTCGGTGGTGCGCTCTGCCTTGAAGAGGTTGTAGAGCCAAGGTGCGGCAGAGAGGTCGGCCCAACCGCCGAAGTCGCCAGGAGCATAGTTGCTCTCTACAGACTGTCCCTGAGTGGCATTCTTGGTGGTGTTGACAGGAGTCCACTCATCCACGGTGCCCTGCGAACCATAGTCGAGGAACTGGATTTCGAAGAGGCTCTCGGCATTGTTCTCATATTCCTGACCCTCACGGAAGTTGTCGCCGTAGTTGGCCATCAGCTTGTAGGTGCCGTACTTCTTGTTGATGATGTCCTTCAAGACGGCCAGAGCCTCGCTGTACTTGTGGCGCTGCATCAGGGCACGGGCGTAGAATCCGGCTGCGCTGCCGCAGGTGGCACGTCCCTTGGCCCACTGTCCGCCTTCGTCGCGCGAAGGCAGAAGCGTCATGGCCTCGCTGAAGTCCTTCTCAATCTGATCCCAAATCTCGTCATAAGAACTGTTGGATCCATAAAGACCCTCGAGGGTTGAATAGGAGCTGTAGTCGGTAATCAATGGCGGGTTCTGATAGTATCCCACGAGGTTGTAGTAGGCCAGACCACGGAGGAAGAGCAGCTGTCCCTTGATGCGCTTCATCTGCTGCGACAGACTGTTGTCGTCGTCGCCACAACGGGAAAGACCGAAGTTGCAGACGTTCACCGTGTAGTACCAGTCCATATACGGACCCTTGCCGATGTCGTCGGTGATGGGATCATCATAGTCGTCGAAGGGAAGATACCACTGCTGAGAGGAGTTCCAGACCTCATCGCCACGGGTGACATCGAAGGTGTAGCTCACGCGGCCGTAGGAACCGCCCATACGCGTATGGTTGTAGGCTGCTATTACGGATTCCTCAAGATCATTGGCATTGAAGCCGAATGTGCCTGAAGTCTGGTCGTTGGGGTTCTCAACATTGAGGTTGTCGCTGCACGACGCCATCAAGCCAAGACCGAGAAACAGGGCCAAGGATAACTTATATAGTTTCATAATTGTTTTCGTTGTTTTTATATATTGTGTTTTGTTGTTTTGCTCAGCCTTTCCTTATTAGAAGCTGAAGTGGAGGCCACACATGAAGGTGCGGGGAGTCGGGAACGAGCAGAAGTTGTAGCCCGGAGTGAATGTTCCGCCGGCATAGTCGACGTTGTAGCCGTGATAGCCGGTGAAGGTGAAGAGGTTCTGGGCAGAAACATAGAGGCGAACTCCAGACACATAGCCGCCGAACCACTTGTCGGGCATGTTGTAACCCAGTTCCACATTGGCAATCTTCCAGTAGGCTGCGTTCTGAATCTTACGCGAGCTGAAGAGGTCGTTCCAGGCCATCGGGGCGTTGTTGACGGCATAGGTGCGGGGCGTGCCGGAGAGGTAGGTTGAGCCGTTGTCCGACCAGCGGTTGGCATCGAGCATGTCGACGTCCTTGTTGTAGTAGCCGTAGCAGGAGTGAAGGCTGTTGTAGATATCGTCGGCAACGTGATAGTTGAGCGCTCCATAGGTGGAGATGTTCAGGTCGAAGTTCTTATACTCCAGACGGGCGTTGATGCCGAAGTTGATCTTGGGCAGACCACTGCCAAGCACGGTCTGGTCGCTCTCGTCGATCGTACCGTCGCCGTTGACATCCTCATAGTAGCAGTCGCCGATGTTGGCACCTTGCTGATAGACGGTCTTGCCGTTCTGGGTTGCAATGGCATTGAGTGCGTCGAGCTGAGCCTGGTCGCGGATGATGCCGGCATACTTCCAGCCGTAGAACTTACCAATCTCATGACCCACCTCGGTGATGTAGGCACCGGTGATATACGACTTGGTGCTGAAGCCCAGCGACTTGACGCGGTTGCGAAGCGTGCTGAGGTTGGCGCCCACCTCATACTTGAGGGCATGGTCGCGGTTGCGGTAGGTAGCCGAGAACTCGAAGCCGCTGTTGTCCATCGTTGCGGCATTCATCGTCACGGTAGAGTTGGACACACCAGCCGACTCGGGCACGGGCACGTTGTAGAGCAGGTCCTCAGAACGGTTGTTGTACCATTCGGCGGTGAATTCTAAGCGGTTGTTGAACAGGGCGAGGTCGAGACCAATGTTGGCCGACTTCTTCTTTTCCCAGGCAATATTCTCATTGACGAAGGTAGAGATGGCTGAACCATAGACGACGCTGTTGCCGAAGCTGTAGCTCATGTTGTTGCGGGCCATGGTTGCCATGTACTGGTATTCACCGATGTTCTCATTACCGAGCTCACCATAGCTGGCACGGATCTTGAACAGATTGACCACATTGCGGTTGAAGGGGAAGAAGCTTTCCTTATCGAAGCGCCAACCTGCAGAAACTGAGGGGAAGGTGCCCCAACGGATGTTCTTCGACAGACGCGAGCTGCCATCCCGACGGATCGTACCGGAGATGAGGTAGCGCTCGTCGTAGTTGTAGTTGAGTCGGCCGATGAATGAGGCCAGGGCGTGCTTGTATTCGTAAGAGTTGGCGTCGCGGGTGGAGCCATTCTGCAGCTGCAGGTAGTAAGGCTCTGAGAGGTTGTTGGCCCAACCGGTGAGCGTATTGGTGTGCTCCTCCTCGTAGGTCTGACCCAGCACGAGGTTGATGTTGTGCTTGCCGATGTGGCCATCGTAGGTCAGCGTGTTCTCAATCAGGGCGTCGGAATAGTCGCGTGAGCCCTTCGTGAGCTGCTCGTTGCTCTTGGCCAGATAGACACGGTTGCTCTGAATCCAAGAAGGAATCCAAGTCTTGTCGGAGCAGTGGGTCTTGCTGTAAGAGAGGTTGATCTTATAGTTCAAATGATGATTCTTCAGATCCAAGCCTACCATCTTGAAGAGGTCTACATCAGCAGAGCCTGTTCCAACGAAGCGGTCGACCAGCGTGTTACGCGTCAGTTTGTTGTTGACCAGCAGTGGGTTGGAAGCTGAAATGTCGCCATGCACGGTATCGTAGTAGACTCCGTAGCCATAGGCGTCGTAGTGGTAGTCGCTGGCAGCGCCCACCTTGTCGTCGAGCACCCAGGTAGAGGGATCGTAGGCCTTGATGGTAGGCGGCATAATCAGCGTACCGCGCAGCACGTTGGTCACATCGCCATAGAGGCCCTGCACGTACTCAGAGGCATTCGACATGGAGAGGTTGTCCTGATCGGAGTGGGAGTAGACCAGACTTGTGCGGAACTTGATGAACTTGGTGTCCATCGTGTTGTTCACGCGGGCGGTATAACGCTTGTAGTTAGGACCGGCACCCTCGATGACACCCTTCTGCTGGAAGAAGTCGAGGCCGATATTATAGGTATTGTGGGCACCGCCACCGCTGAGGTTGACGTTGTGGTCCTGACGGATACCGGTCTTGAAGACCTCGCCAAACCAGTCGGTATCTGTTCCGTTCTGGAAGACGTAGCGCTTCGTGGCGTCGTCGAAGTGATAACCACCGGGAAGAGGAGTGCCAGAGTTGGCGCAGGCCTGACCCAGATAGTTGCTATAGTCGGAGGCGTTCATCACGTCGTATACGTTGCTCGACACATTGTCTACGCCGAAGTAGCCGGAGTAGTCAACGCGCAGAGGCTGGTCTTTCTTACCGTTCTTCGTGGTGATGATGATCACACCGTTGGCTGCACGCGAACCGTAGATGGCACCTGCAGCGGCATCCTTCAACACCTGGATGGTCTCGATATCATTGGGCGAGAAATCGCGGATGGTAGTTCCCATGGGCACACCGTCGATCACGTAGAGAGGAGCCGTGCTGCCGAAGGATCCGATACCACGGATGCGCACGCTAGGATCGGCACCGGGCTGACCGTCGGTCGTAATCTGCACGCCAGGCACCTTACCCTCAAGCATCGTGGAGATATTGGAGTTGGAGACCTTCTTCAGCTGCTCTGCGTTGACCACCGAGACAGAACCGGTCAGGTCGGCCTTCTTCTGCGTACCGTAGCCCACAACCACCAGCTGGTCGAGCGTCTTGGTGTTGGACTCGAGCTGAATCTTGTCGATGATGGCGCGGCTGTTCACAGCCACCTCGCGGTCGTTGTAGCCCACGTAGCTGATAATCAGTACTGAGTTGGCGGGAGCATCGAGGCTAAAATTGCCGTCGAAGTCGGTCACGACTCCTGTTTGCGCGCCTTTCACCTTCACTGTGGCGCCGATGAGGGGCTCGCCTTGTTCGTCGACAACCGAACCTTTGATCTTGATGGTAGGCGCTTGGGCTGTAACTGCCTGTGCGGGGGTAGGCACAAACGTTAAGCTACCAAAGGCACAAAAACCTAACATCACTGAGAATAATTGTTTCCTCATGTTTTTGTTCTTGTTTAATTAGGTTGATACTATTTATATGAATTTTCTTTTCGTCGGGACTGATTCGTCAGGTAATTCCTCAGTCCGTTCAGGTAAACTTTCAACTCTGAATCCTTGAGTCCGCTTTTGCTGAAGTGAGGCTGGCGGGATTGATTTTTTAGTTCATTTGTTTTCGCTGCCAAAATTACTAAAAACATGATATAAACCGGGTGGACAAAACGCTCTAATAGGTGGACACACGTGTAACTCATAATATACCAAACAGTTAGATAGTGTACTTTTTTCACTTATCTCTAAACAATCGGCCGCCGTGAAGTCAATTATCGGAAAAGAATGATGGCCGAACAGAATAATTCATAATGCATAATTCATAATTCATAATTTTTGCCTAGAATTAGAGAATTTCTATCAATGGAGGATAAGGAAGATTTCATTTTTTCGTCAAGAATGAGAGGATTCTCTCGGTGCAGGGCAATGGAATTATTTGTAGTTTTTGCTTAGAATTTAAGAATTAAAGAATCTTTTATCGGTACGGGTAAAGGAATTATTCTTTTTATGTCTAGAATTGAAGAATTAGAGAATCTTCCATCGGTAAATGACAAAGGATTTATTCACTTTTTTCTTGAATTAGAGGATTTTCTATCGGCATAAGGCTACAAGAATAATGGGAAAATGATGTATCGTGACAGCTGTCACGAATGAACGTGACGGTTGTCACGAACGAACGTGACGATTGTCACGAACGAACGTGACGATTGTCACGAAGAAACGTGACGATTGTCACGAAGAAACGTGACGGCTGTCACGAATGATCATCTGTCGGTTTTCAGACGAAGTTGCTTTACTGTTATCGTGTAAATCTAGCTGATGGTCTGTGTTTTTTTGGCCGCAAGGAATGACGGCCCTCCTATGCGCTCCTACCGTTTACTCACCGCTTGCTTCTCCCCTCCCTCTGTAGAGGCTGTAACAAAACCTCCGAGATCTTCACTAGCCAAACCTCCCTACACAAAATAATTTCTCAAATTCGACAATAAAGTGACAACCTGTTTAATGAGTAATGTCTTTAGCAAGCATAATGCAACTAAAAAATTTCGAAGTACCCTTAACGGAAGCCAATTTTAGAGTTTTGTTACAGCCTCTCTGTAGGGAGGGGAGAAGCAAATCGAGGTCAATCATAATGCAATCACATATCTTTCTTGGTGTCAAGAATGACGGTCCTCCTAAGCGCTCCTACCAATTGCAAAGGATGGGGAGAACATCAGAACTGTAAAATTCGATTGATGTTTATACCCCCGGTAGGGGGTTACGTCAACATAGCGAGGGGATGAGCGAGATGAGCGAAGCGAATGAGCGATTCCCCTCGTAGTTGAGTCCCCCGGATTGAGCTACCCCCGGCAGGGGGTTGCGTCAATACCCAATCGATGCTCCGAAAACCTACGATTAACGCAACCCCCATCCGGGGGTAGCTAAACACCCGCGAACACCATACGAGGGGAATCGTCGAAACTTCGTTTCTCCTCATCCCCTCGCTATGATAACGCAACCCACTTCGTGGGTAGACAGAAAGAGAAGCGGCACTTCTTCACTCCCCACCCTTCGTAGGGAGTTGTAGGAGCGGCGGCATTCCTGCCGCCGAAAGATTTACTTGTGATTTGCAAGCGGTCTTTCTTGGTCGTCAGGAATGACGACCCTCCTTCCATTCGGCGTCCCCTTTTTCCTTGGCCGTCAGGAATGACGGCCCTCCTACGTGCATCAACTGATGATTTGCCCCCGATGCTTCTCCCCTCCCTCTGTAGGGAGGGGTTGGGGGTGGGTCTTATAAATTATTCGGTCTGCACTGCTCCTTGAAAGCAACAGGTGTGATGTTGTAGCGCTTGGTGAAGCAACGGGTGAAATACTTCGGGTCGTTGAAGCCCACGCGATAGGCCACATCGGCAATGTTGATCTTGTCGGCTTGTTCCATGATAAGACGACGTGACATATCCAAACGATAGTCGCGGACAAACTGGGTCAATGTTTTTCCGGTCTCCTCCTTCAATTGCTTCACGATCACCTGACGGCTCATGCCCATGGCGATGCACAGTTCCTGAACGCCAAAGGCAGAGTTGGCATAGTTCTGCTCCATGCACTTGATGATCCGGTCCATAAACGACAAGTGCTTTCGCTTGTCCTCCTCGTTCTGCTCTTTTGCGGTCTTGTCGAGTCTGACATAGTATAGCTTCTGGTTACTGATGATGGTCTGAATGCGGTCTTGCAGCATCTTGGGATTCTCACTCTCGCGCAGAGCTTCCTCGATGGGCTGAAAGAGAGCGTTGGCTTCCTCTTCCCTCATCTTGGCTATACGATAGCGGTAAAGACGGAAGCCCACGTAGGCAGCAGCCAACAACACCAGGCAGATGAACCACCAACTTTTGAAGAAATAGGGACTCACGTGCACATCGATACTGATCTGCTGTGGCTTCCCGCTGGAAAAGTCAGGAACAAAGCGCACCTCGAACGTATAGTTGCCCGAGGGCAACGTGGAGTAGCGCACGCTGTGCTGACCGGGAGGCAGCACAATCCATTCCTTTTCATAGCCTTTCATACGGTAGCTGTAAGTTCCCGTCAGGTCTGAACTATAATTGAGAACGGCAAAGTCGATGGAGAACGAGCGGTCTGACTCATGAAGATAGATTTTCTTGGCCAACGTGATATCTTCCTTCAGGTATCGCTGGGCCGGAGTAGCGGGCACGTTGTTCACGCTCAATCCCGTGAAGCGCAGCTTTCCCTGCCCCACATGACTAAGATCAACGCCTTCAATTTCAATGAGTCCCCGCTCAGACCCAAGAAACACATGACCTGCCGACGAGATCTCTACACTATTGAAATAGAACTGGGCTGAGACAAGTCCGTCCTCCTCATCAAAGTTGGTGAAGAGTTGCGTCTTCGGATTGAACACACTGAGACCATTGTTGGTCGTAATCCAAAGTCTGCCATACTTGTCCTCAGCGATGCCGCGTACGCCATTGTTGGGCAGTCCGTCTTTTCGGGAATAGTTCACAAAGACCGTCCGGCCACCCTTGTCCTTCGTCATCTTGTAGAGTCCGTATCCGCCGCTGCCCAACCAGAGGGTTCCGTCCTTGGCAAGGCAGAAGCACCAGATTTTCTCATGCACGCCACTGCCGGGCTGATCGAGCTTATAATGCCAGTATTTCCTGCTGAAATACCTCTGCTTCCCCCGCCGCGACCGCAAGTCGACCTGCACCATTCCCCCCAGGTTGCCCATCCACAGTGTGCCGTCGGGGGTGATGACCGAGCCTATGCAGCCACGCACGTCGCGGCAGTCCTTGAAAGGCTCTTCCAGACGCTTGGTCTTCATGTCATAGAAGAAGAGTCCGTCGTTGGCGCCAATCCACATGCCATCGTTGAATCGGTCGTAGGCCAGGGCTCCGATAAAGCTGATATTCATGTTAGGCCCGGCCGCCGCACGCAAGGGTTCTATCTGTCCGGGATGGTCGAGACTCATCACGTCGACTCCCCCACCCCACGTGCCAATCCAGAGTTGATGCAGAGAGTCTGTCGTCAATGTCGATACGGAATTGTGGGACAATCGCGAATTGGAGGTAGTATAATGTGTGAAGGCTGACGATCCATCTGCCTTTCGGTTGAGACCACCCTCCACCGTGCCTGCCCACAGCGTGCCGTTGGACTCGACATACATGGCATTCACGGCATTGGGCGAGATGGACGACGCAGCGTCTGAATGAACATAGTTGTCGAGCTTGAGCATGCGGTGCGACAACTTCACGATGCCGCCCGACTCTGTTCCCACCCACAGGACGCCCTGGCGATAGAACATGCAGTTGACGAAGTTGCTGCTCAGCGGGTTGTACTGGGAACTGACCGACCACAGTTCATGACTGCCGTTGTTGAGGTCGAGAATCGTGATGCCGCACAGCGTGCCCACGAGTAGCTTCTGACCATTGACAATCTCAAGACTCGTCACGAAGTCGTTGGGCAGCAGGTCGGCGTCGGTAGCGCTGTGCCATTGCCGGCCGTCACTACGAAAGAGTCCCGTAGAGGTCGCTATCCAAAGAAGGCCCCTCACTTTCAGCACATCGGTCACGTAGCGGCCGCGGATAGCAGGAATGCGCCCGGCGAGATTCTCGGCCCGAAGCTTTCCTCCGGAGAAGGAGACATGCCACAATGCACTGGAATAACTGACGTAGACGGAGCCATCCTTGTCGAGGTCGCGCAGGCAGCCGCCCGTTGGATTTGTGGTTATAGCCAAGGAGGCCATCTGATTCACGCGTCCATCATCGTCGAGCGTGAGGCGGTAGAGATGCTGACGGGTGAGCACCCATACCGCTCCACGCGAGTCGCAATAGACGCGGTCGCCGGTCTCTTTGGCCATCAGGTCGAGTTGGCGGGTGATATTGTCGTTGGTGCCTTCGGGACTGACGGGCATGGCCAAGCGCAAGCTGATCACCTGCGTTCCCTCGTCGAAGGCTGCCCACAGACGGCCGTGGCGGTCTTCCGTCACGTTGTGGCAGAAATTGCTGCGCAGGGGATAGGCCGAGAGTCCCACACCAAGATAGCGATAGACGAAGCCGTCGTAGCGGGCCAGTCCGCCACCTTGCGTGCTGACCCAAATAAATCCTTGGCTGTCCTGGTAGATATCATCCACAAAATTGTTGGGGAGTCCGGTTGTAATGTTCAGATACGACGCCATCAGGTTCTTGTCATCGAAGCCCCAGACCCTGAGGCTGCACAACAAGGCCAACAATACGTAAATGAATGACCATCTGCTTCTCATCACAACCTTCTAAATTGTATTGGTTTCTATTCTTCAGTTGTAAGCCCGAAAATTTCTGATTCGCCGGTTACCCTCACGAAGAGAAAGTTATCAGGTTTTGAAGTTCTTATACAGTTTCCGCAAAGATAAAGAAAATTTATCTGCTCTCAAAAGAATTTCTCGGGAAAAGACAAATCAATCAGTTGTTTTTAGAAAGAGCCGGAGGATAGAAATCAGAAGTCCGCTTGTAAAGACTCCTGATTTCTACCGTCCTGCTCAATCTATTTGATTCTTACGATATTGAGCGAATAAGCGGGAAGCAGCACGTCCACGTGGCTATCGTCCGGACTGAGCGTCTGCTCCGTGGGATAGATCTTCGTAGGAGCTTCGAGCGAGTTCTCGTCCTCGCCCGACGCACTGGTCAGACGTATCACGCGGGCCTTCGTGGCCTGCTTGCCCTGCAGGCTGACGCGGGCTGTGGTGTTCTGATCGGTGGTATTGACCAGCTTCACGATGACGTCTCCCGAATTCGTATCAAGCGTTGCCGACTGGAAGAGTCCGGGCTTCACGTTGGGCTGGAGAGCCGTGGCGAAAATCTGCTTGCCGTCGAGCGAGGCATAGATGGAGTCGCCCTTCACGTGGAGGGTCACGTCGTACCAGCGTCCGGGCTCTAGCGTCCCCGTGCAGGAGGCCAGCTGTCCCTTGCCGCCATTGGTCACCTGCTCTATGGCATGCTGCGTGTTGCCCCAGCCGCCAAGGTTGAGCCAGCAATAGTTGTCCTTGTCGATATAGTTGAAGACGATCAGGAAGCCCTCGGCTCCGGCGTCCTTGCGGGCACGTACCTTATATGTATATTCGTCGGAGGCGAACTTGGCTGAGGTGAGTCGGATGGCACCCTCGGCATTTGAGGTCTGCGTCAGTGTGTTGCCGTCCTGTTTCCACTCGCCCTTCACCTGGGCCTGCTGCGCTGAGTTTTGTGCCTTAGCATCTGCCGACTCAAGCGAGACGGGCTGGAAACTGGCCTGTGTGTTCCATGTGCCCACACCCACCTGGCAGATCTTCGGGCGCATCTCCACCTGCTTCTCGTCGATGGGATAAGGATTCTGCAAGTCGGTCTTCAGCACCTTCGTTCCCACATTGCCGGCCATCATCTGCTGCACGTAGTAGGAAGGCGTACCGAAAGCGTTGTTGGCATCAAACTGAATCATGTCGGGACGCCACTTCAGGTCGTTGACGTTGGCGAAGATGGGCGCATAGCTGGCCATGCGCACGATATCGCTGTTGTTTTCCATGCCCATCATATACACGGCCTCGCCCAAGGCTGCATCGAGAGAACCGTGATTGCCGAAGCCCTGCGTGACGGCATACTCGCCGACATAAACCTTCGGTCCCTTGCGGTCGTAGCTGTCGTACTTGTGGAAGTTGTTGGCAAACCAGGCCGGATTGCGGTAGTAGTGCTCATCCACCAGTTCCACGCTCTCATCGGATTCCCACTTGGGATCGTCGTTGCCCCAGGCCTGAACGTTGCCGATGAGGTGCATGTTGGGATATTTGGCGAGCACAGCCTCTTTGAACTGCTTGAAGCGGTCGTAGTAGTGGTCGCTCTGCAGGGCCGGGTCGGGCTGGTTGTTCTCGTTGCCAATCTCCAGATACTCTATATTATAAGGTGCGGGATGACCGTTCTTGGCACGCAGCGCGCCGTATTTGCTGGTCACGGGACCGTTGGCGTATTCCAGGGCGGCCATCGTCTCGTCAATCCAGGGCTGGATGGAGTCGTAGGGAGTCATGCCACCGTGCCACAAGCCCACGTTGACCACGTAGAGCGGCTGGGCACCGATGTCCTCAGCCAACTGCAAGTATTCGTCAAAGCCCATGCCGTCGCTGGTGCGGTAGCCCCAGTTGACATTCTTGTGGCCCGGACGTGTCTCGATAGGGCCGATGGTCTTTTCCCAGTGGAAAGCATTCTCTGGCGACTCCTGTCCCTCAACGAAGCAGCCGCCGGGGAAGCGCAGGAACTTGGGATGAAGGGCATCGAGCATACTGGCCAGGTCGGGACGGAGTCCGTTGGCATGATTGTGGAAGGTGGGCGGCATCAGACTCACCACGTCGAGCGTCACCACGCCCTTGCCCTCGGCTGTGAGCGCGAGTCGGGCATTGGCATCGTTGGCATTGGCGGTCAACGCTACCGTGAACTTCTGCCACTTGCCTGAAATCTGACCGGGTACGACAGCTTCTGCATAGACCTTCGTGCCCGCAGCATCCGTGATAGTTGCGCGAAGCGGAGCCTGAAGCTTGCCCTTGGCCCAGAACGACAGCCGATAGCTGCTGCCCTGAACGGCATTGATGCCCCAGAAGCCTTCGTTGGCAACACCCGACTTCTGACCCTTGCTGCCTTTGAAGGTCACCTCAAGGGCGGCATGCTGGGCCGAGTTGAGAAGTTGCTTACTGACAAGACGCAAGCTGGCACGCGCTGCGCCCTCGCCTACCGTCGTCCAATGGTCGGCCGCATGGGCATTGTCCTCGAAGGAACGATTGCGCACGAGCTCGGCGTAGAGACCGCCGTCGGCTGCATGGTTGATGTCCTCGTAGAAGATTCCGTACAATGTGGGGGAAACATCATACAGCGGATGAGCCACGTCGACGCCCACCGTCACTTGTGCCTGCATTCCCAAGGGTACAAGCATCATTGTGGATAATAATAGTGTCTTTACTTTCATCTTTTAGTTTTTGGTTTAGTAACTCTATGTAGGCAAAAGTACACTATTTAATCTACAACTCAAAATAATAAGTGTACTTTAACTACTTTTAACCGCAAAATCGTGAACTGCAGGCGGGTTAAACGGATTTAGGCCCAGCGAATAACATCGATTTCAGTCGTGTGGCGGACTGCAAGAATGCCTCGTGCGAGCCTTGTGTTCGTCCGTATAGGGCATCTCGAGATAGAAAGAAATTTATAAGGTTTCGTGGTTATAGCCGATGGAAGGAGAGTTCCACCATCATGGAATCAAATTATCGGGCAGTCCATTCCTGATTTGACCCCTGCGGGTAGCCCGAAGACAAAGAGAGAGACGGTCTGCCTGGATCGCCTCTCTCTGAATATTATAAAAAGAAGTGATGATTACTTGAACGAACGCTCATAGATGCCCAGGTAGTCCTCGCCGGTCATGGGCAGCGGGTCGGCCGTGATGTCGCCACCGAGCACCTCGTGGATGCGCGCGGGCCAGAGCTTCAGCTCATCGCGGGTGATGCCGTAGTCGCTCATCTTCAGGTCGGAGCATTCCACTGAGGCTATCAATCGGTCGAGGGCATCGATGAAGTCCTTGCCGCTCTGCGGATTCTCCACACCCATGGCACGCGCCATCTTCTTCATCGGCTCCTCGGCGGCCTTGCGCTCAGCGAAGAAGTTGAAGTATACGTAACTGACAACAGGTGATACCTCACAGAGAGCTATTTTAGCTCCTCGGGTTTGAGAATCGTAATCTCGCGGCCATCCACCATCAGGATGCCCTCCTTCTCCATCTCTGCCAGCACCCGCTTGAGCGAGTATTTCTGAATGCCAAAACTATCGGCGATCTCCTGTCGGCTGCGAGGCAGCACAATCTTCTGCGACTTCTGCCCGCGGGCTTCCTTCAGCAGGAAGAAGGCCACCTTCTCGCGTACGGTCATCAGAGCCAGCATCCTCGTGCGCTTGGTCAGAAACAGGCAGGTGGTGGAGAGCAGCCGGATGAAATTCATTCTCAGCCGGGAGTTCTTATCCATCATCTCCTAAAAGTCTTCCTTCGTCATACGCAGCACCCTCACCTTCGAGTCAGTCTCCACACTCACCGGCATGACGCCATTCTCAGCAAAGAGAAGAGCCGGAGCCACCATATCTCCTTTCTTGAGCCGCGTCATCTCCACGGGCCGGCCATGAAGCGAGGCCATGCGACAGACCAGCGTACCACTCACCACAATGTCGGCATAACCCAGCGGAAGGCCCGCCAAGGCATAAATCTCATGACGGGCATAGTCGACAATGCGACAAGGAAAGGCATTGAGGGCAAGCACAATCTCCATCCGCTCCATGCCGGCAAAGAGGGGGCAGCGCTGCAGGGCCGTATATACAGAATCTTCCATAAGCATGTAGGTAATCCGCTACAAAGATAATCAATAATCTCATTACGGCCTCCTGCTTATGGAAGATTTATTTCCTCCCCAGCGTCACTTCAGGCTGGGCTTTATCTCTTTCACCCAGTTGTCAATCCGTTCCTCAGTCTTGTCGCTCTCGTTCTCCTCGTCGATGGGCAGCCCGACGAATTTCCCGTCAACAACCGATTCTGAGTCGTCAAAGGTGTAGCCGTCTGTGGGAACGGCTCCCACAATCTGAGCCCCACTGTCTTCCAAACCGTGATACAGCTCCGCCATCGAACCGCAGAAAGTATCACTGTAGCTGGCTGAGTCACCGACTCCAAAGATGGCTATGATCTTGCCGCTGAGGTCTGCCGCCTTCAACTTCTCCAGGCCGTCGTACCAGTCGTCCTGCAGCTCTCCGGCGCCCCATGTAGAGGAACCGAGTATCAGGTTGTCGGCCTCTGCTATCTGCTCGTCGGTCACGTCGGCAACGTTTACAGCCTCAGCACCCAACTTCTGTGCTATCTGTTCTGCCACTCCTTCGGTGGTTCCCGTTGTGGAACCATAGATAACTAATGTTTTCATCGTTATTCCTTTCTATAATTTATATTCTTGTTGTGTTGCCATCATGCCACGAGGGATCCGCCCGTGATTCTTCCTCTGCTCAGGATTGAACCGATGATGGCTCTTGCCAAATCCACGTCTTTCGAGACCATATAGTCTCTCTTGTCCTCATGTGCTCTCATAACCGCATCTATTTTATGATTGTTATTAATTGGTGAATCTCACTCTGTTGGCTGCATTCCCGCGAATCATCGTGATCAGCATTTTGAAGGGCTTGTGGGCCGCCACCGAATGTCGTGCCCCGCTCGGGATGATGAAGCTCTCACCCGCCTTGATGTCGTAGGCTGTACCCTCAACCGTGAGTTCCATCTCGCCGTCGATCACCTGAATGAGGGCATCGAACGGCGCAATATGCTCCGACAGTCCCTGTCCCTCATCGAAAGAGAACAGCGTGATGCTGCCCGAATCGTTGTGAATAAGTTCCTTACTCACCACGCCACCCTCAGCATAACTGATGGCCTCATTGGCCTTGAATGTCTCACCTTTCTGAATTCTCTTGCTCATAATCTTTATTTTTTTGTATTCTACTCTCTTGGGTGCAAGTGTTGTACCAACGCACAATGACCAGGTGAAGAGGGCACAATTGTTCCCTCTTTCCTCTATCGGGAGCATGACAAGGATTCCAAAACCGATAAACTTGTCATACACGGTGCATGCAGAATTAATAGAAAGGACAATGCTCTATTCTTGCCAGGTATAAGAATAGCTACTTGATTATTGACAGCCGGAGATGAGAATGACAATACCATCTATAGAATTGCCCTATATTGCTCATAAACAGGCGGTTTAATGTCTATTTTCAGAAGATGCGACATCTGCGGATTACTTTTTGCCACTTTTTTTTAAGCCTTTTCTTTACTTTTGCAGCGTTGATGTTTCAGACACAACATAGAATCAAATAACGTTTCATTTAAAATTAATCATTTATGGAAAAGGCAAGATTTCTACTCGTCTCGCTTCTCTTGGGCCAACTGTCTCATATTTCTGCCCGACTCATCATCATAGATACGTACATAGATGGTTTCCGACGAACGTCAGACAATCGTCCGACGAACGTCGGACGGCAACAACTCACCATAAATAAATTGTCAGTAGACTGAAATTTATTCATCTCCACCAGCTAGCTACCCCGCCATTACTCGCCGTCCGAAAGTGCTGCAATGGGCTAACCAATTAGGGTTTTAAGTGTTTTGTTGTATTAAAAACACTAAAACTCTTGTTTATATGAATAGAAAGCACTAAATTTGCAACCGACTGAAGACTAATTATCATTAAAGCTAAAAATCAATATGAAGAAAATCAAGTTTCTGACAGCATTGGCGCTTGCTGCACTTATGGCAGGTCCTGCTATGGCCCAGCGGCAGCTCAGCGTCGACACGCGTCCTGGTGCTGCTGTTCAACCCACTATGTACGGCATCTTCTTTGAGGACATCAACTTCGGAGCCGACGGAGGCCTCTACGCAGAGATGGTGGAAAACCGCTCGTTTGAGTTCCCCACCCGGCTGATGGGATGGAATGCCTTCGGCAACGTCAGCATCGGCGAGAAGACACCCGCCTTCGACCGCAATCCCCACTATGCCACCATCGAGCCTTCGGGCCACTCCGACAAGGTCTCAGGACTGGAGAACCGCGGCTTCTTTGGCATGGGTCTGAAGAAAGGTATGACCTACGACTTCAGCGTCTATGCCCGTCTGCACATGCTCAACGGCAAGCAGGCCAAGGTGCGCGTGGAGCTCGTCGACGACCAGGATGAGGTGGTTGACCGCCAGACCATCACCGTAGACTGCAACCAATGGAAGAAGTTCGGCTGCACGCTGAAGTCGGACCGCACCGTGGAGAAGGGCCTCATGCGCATCTTCCTTGAAGGCAACGAGAGCATCGACCTCGACCACGTGAGCCTGATGCCCGCCGACAACTGGCACGGACTGAGGGCCGACCTCGTGAAAGACCTCGAGGACCTGCATCCCGGCATCTTCCGCTTCCCCGGCGGCTGCATCGTGGAGGGCACCGACCTCGCCACGCGCTACCAGTGGAAGAACAGCGTGGGCGACGTGGAGAACCGTCCGCTCAACGAGAACCGCTGGAACTACACTTTCCCCCACCGCCTCTTCCCCAACTACTTCCAAACCTACGGACTGGGCTTCTACGAGTTCTTCCTGCTCTCTGAGAAGATTGGCGCGGAGCCTCTGCCCGTGCTCTCATGCGGGCTGGCCTGCCAATTCCAGAACAAGGACAACGACAAAAACGCCCATGTGGCCCTCGACGACCTGCAACCCTATATCGACGACGCCCTCGACCTGATAGAGTTTGCCAATGGTCCCGTCAGCTCCAAATGGGGTGCACTGCGGGCCAAGATGGGTCATCCCCAGCCTTTCAACCTGAAAGAGATCGGCATCGGCAACGAACAGTGGGGACCGCTCTATCCGGAGCGCCTGGCCAAGTTTGTGGAGCAGATTCGCGCCAAGTATCCCAACATCAAGATCTGCGGCACGTCGGGTCCCTCGGCCAGTGGCGACAAGTTCGACTACGGCTGGGAGCAGATGCGCAAGATTGGTGTAGACCTCGTGGATGAGCACTACTATATGGATCCCGACTGGTTCCTCAACAATGCCGGCCGCTACGACAAGTATCCGCGCAAGGGTCCGAAGGTGTTTGCCGGTGAGTACGCCTGCCACGTGAAAGACGTAGACAAGGAGCCCACGATGGCCAAGAACGACTTCCAGGCCGCACTCTGCGAGGCTGCCTTCATGACGGGTCTGGAACGGAATGCCGACGTAGTGTATCAGGCCACCTATGCTCCACTCTTCGCCCACGTGGACGGATGGCAGTGGCGCCCGGACCTCATCTGGTTTGACAACCTCAAGAGCGTGCGCTCGGTCAACTGGTATGTGCAGATGCTCTACTCCACCAACCGCGGCACCAACATGCTGAAGCTCACGGAGAACGGCAATCCCGTGGAGGGCGCCGACGGTCTCTACGCCAGTGCCGTGTGGGATAAGGACAGCAAGAGCTACATCGTGAAGGTGGCCAACACGAGCGACAAGGCCCAGCAGGTAAAAATCAACTTCAAGGGCGCCAAGGACTTGAGGACTTTCTGTCTGACAACGCTCCACAGCGACGATCCGCACGCCACCAACACCCTGGAGCGTCCTGACCGCGTGGTGCCCCAGCAGCAGACCGTCAGCGCCGACGGCAACGCCCTGACCCTCACCATCCCCGCCAAGACCTTCGCGGTATGCAAGAGCAAGTGAGCTCGCGGGAGGATGGAGCAAGCGAGCTGCGGCATGCAAGAGTAAATGGCCTCATAAATAGAGGTATCCTTGAGCGAGTGACCTTATATAAAGAGGTATCCTTGAGCGAGTGACCTTATATAAAAGAGGTATGCTTAGCGAGCGACCTTATAATAGAGGTATGCTAGAGTCAGTGAGCTCATAATTGAGAAAAGTATGTAAGAATAAGTGATCTCATAATATAATAGAAGTCAAAGGAGTCAAAGCTATCGTGGCATCATCCGAGAGGACAGCCGCAATAAGCTTTGGCTCCTTTTTATTATGGGTGTGTTTCGTGGGCTGGAGTGGCAGCATTGGTAGGAGCGTTTTTACCATGCGGCATTCCTCCAATTGCACTAGCAATAGCCTAATTATGAATTGTGAATTACAAATTATGAATTACCATCTCTCCTCTCTTGCCTTAAAAAATGCAAAGAATTATGATTATTTTTTGTACAAGAAGATTAAATGTTTATATTTGCCAAATAATATGGGAACCTTATACATCGTCCCGACTCCGGTCGGAAATATGGAGGATATGACCTTACGTGCTATCCGCACGCTCAAAGAGGCTGACTTGGTGTTGGCTGAGGACACGCGCACGTCAGGGATTCTGTTCAAGCACTTCGACATCAAGAACCACCTGATGTCGCACCACAAGTTCAACGAGCACGGTACCTCGGCAGCTATCGTGGAGCGCCTGAAGAGCGGACAGAACGTGGCCCTCGTGAGCGACGCCGGTACGCCCGGCATCAGCGATCCGGGATTCTTCCTCGCCCGTGAGGCCTCCAAGGCCGGCATCGAGGTGATCACGCTTCCCGGTCCTACGGCCTGCATCCCGGCCCTCGTATCCTCCGGACTGCCCTGCGACAGATTCTGCTTCGAAGGCTTCCTGCCCCAGAAGAAAGGCCGCCAGAGCCATCTGGAATCCCTGCGCAATGAACCGCGGACGATGGTGTTCTACGAGTCGCCCTTCCGCCTGGTGAAGACGCTCAGGCAGATGGAGGAGTTCTTCGGTCCCGACCGTCCCGTGAGCGTAGCCCGCGAGATCTCGAAGATCCACGAGGAGCACGTGCGCGGCACGCTGGACGAGGTGGCAGCCCACTTCGAGGCCACACCGCCAAAGGGCGAGATCGTCATCGTCGTGGGTGGCGCGCCCAAGGAGAAGGACAAGGACAAAGACAAGTAACTCGCATAGTAAATAAAAATCACTTAAAATAGTTTGAGATGAAAAAGCTAATATTTTTCGCATGTCTGCTCGCCCTGATCTTAGGGTCATGCAGTGAGAAGAAGGCACCGCAACCAGTGGTTGATACGGCGCAAACGGATTCACTCTCAAAAATCATCGAGCAGAAGGACAATGAGCTGAACGACATGATGGGAACCCTCAACGAGATTCAAGAGGGTTTCAGAGAGATAAACGAGGCTGAGAACAGAGTCACCATCGCCAAGGATGGAGAGCGTGCCGACAAGAGGCAGCAAATCAGAGAGGACATTCAGTTCATCTCGAAGCAGATGGCCCGCAACAGGGAACTGATCTCGAAACTGCGCGAGCAGCTAAGACAGAGCAGCATCAAGGGCGACCAGTTCAAGGAAGCCATCGACAACCTCACCAAACAGTTGCAGGAGAAAGACCAGCAGCTGCAACAGCTTCGCGCTGAACTCGACGCCAAGGATATCCACATCTCTGCGCTCGACGAGACGATCAACAACCTCAACAGCGACGTGAGCAACCTCAAGACGGAAAGCGCTCAGAAGTCGCAGACCATCAGCACGCAAGACCACCTGCTCAACACTGCATGGTACGTCTTCGGCACCAAGAAGGAACTGCGCGACCAGCATATCCTGGATGGCAGTAAGGTGATGAGCGGCAACTTCAACAAGAACTATTTCACGAAGATCGACATCCGCGACACGCGTGAGATCAAGCTCTATTCGAAGTCGGCTCAGATCAAGACCGTGCATCCCAGTGGAAGCTACACGCTTGAGCGCGATGCCAATAAGCAGTACGTGCTGCGCATCACGAATCCGCAGAACTTCTGGTCGACCAGCAAATATCTCGTGATTGTGGTGAAATAAAGGTAGAAGACCCACCCCAAAACAGTCTAATTCAAAAAGGGCAAGCGCTAGGATAAGCGTTTGCCCTTTTTTATAGGAGCGCCGGCATTAGTAGGAGCGTCGTCATTCCTGACGACGAAGGATTTGCTTATGATTCGCAATCAGAGTACGGGCTTGGTCGTCAGGAATGACGACCCTCCTACCATTCGGCTCTCACTTCAATCTTGGCCGTCAGGAATGACGGCCCTCCTATCGCCCTCCTACGAACATCTATTGTTATTCAATAATCGGGTGATGTTCTCTCCCCTCCCTCCGTAGGGAGGGGATGGGGGTGGGTCTTCTTCTACCCTCTTTTCTCCTTGAAGAATCGCTGGATGATCTCGCGGCACTCCGCCTCCATCACGCCCGCCCTGACCTCGCAACGGGGATGCAAGGCCTGGGGAGCAAAGCGCGAATAGCCACGCTTCTCGTCGCTGGCTCCATAGACCAGCCGCGAAAGCTGCGCCCAGCCGATAGCCCCGGCGCACATCACGCAGGGTTCCACAGTGACGTAGAGTGTGCAGCCCTGCAGGTACTTTCCGCCCAAAGAGTTGGCCGCAGCGGTGATAGCCTGCATCTCGGCATGAGCCGTCACGTCGTGCAGCGTTTCCGTCAGGTTATGTCCCCGACTGATGATGCGTCCGCGGCTCACCACCACGCATCCGATAGGCACTTCGCCCGCCTCACAGGCCGACTCAGCCTCGCTGAGCGCCATGCGCATAAACTTCTCGTCTTCTTCCATACGTGCAAAAATAGCGCTTTCTTTTTGCAAATACAAATAAAAATCGTATTTTTGCCTGACCAACCACAACATTCAAACGATGGTCTCATTCTCATCTATATTCAGAAGACAGCAAAAAGACACCTCTGTGAACATTATCCGGCTGGAGGAGGTAGGCAGCACCAACAACTACCTGCGCTCCTACAAGCCTGCTGCGGGAGAGAAAATCACCGTGGTCACAGCCGATAACCAAACAGCCGGTCGCGGCCAGGGTACCAACAAATGGGAAAGTGAGCGCGGAAAGAACCTCACCTTCTCCATCCTCATCCATCCCGTGATGGTTCCGCTGCAAAGCCAGTTCCTGCTGTCGATGATGGGCGGCATTGCGCTGAAGATGGCTCTGACCAAGTACACCGACGGCATCACGCTCAAATGGCCCAACGATGTCTATTGGAACGACCGTAAGCTCAGCGGTACCCTCATCGAGACGACAATCTCCTGCGGACATATCACCAACTGCATCTTCGGCGTCGGACTCAACGTCAACCAGCAGACCTTCACGAGCGATGCTCCCAATCCCGTCTCCCTCACGCAGATTCTCGGCCACGACGTAGACCGCGAAGAGCTCCTGCAGGAAATCGTCAAGGCTTTCAAATACAGCTACTCGCTCATCGAGAACGGCGACTACACCGACGTTGCCGCCCTCTATCACGACACGCTCTACCGCAAGCACGGCTTCCACACCTATCACGACAAGGACGGCGAGTTTGAGGCAGCCATCGTGGAAGTGGAGGACAACGGACATCTGATCCTGCGCGACCACGAGGGAGCCATCAGAGAGTACGCTTTCAAAGAAGTAGAATTCATAATATAAACAACAATGACACGATTCAAGAGAATTTTGCTCAAGCTCTCCGGCGAGAGTCTTATGGGCAAGCAAAACTATGGTATCGACCCTGAACGGCTGGGCGACTACGCACGTCAGATCAAGGAAGTCCACGACATGGGCGTACAGATTGGCATCGTCATCGGTGGCGGCAACATCTTCCGCGGTCTCAGTGGCTCGCAGAAAGGCTTCGACCGCGTGAAGGGCGACCAGATGGGCATGTGCGCAACGGTCATCAACTCCCTGGCCTTGAGCTCCGCTCTGGGCGCCATTGGCGTGAAGACGAAGGTGATGACGGCTATCCGCATGGAGCCGATTGGCGAATTCTACAACAAGTGGAAGGCCATTGAGGCACTCGAGAATGGCTATATCTGCATTTTCTCCGCCGGTACGGGCAATCCCTATTTCACTACCGACACCGGCTCCTCGCTGCGCGGCATCGAGATTGAGGCCGACGTGATGCTCAAGGGCACTCGCGTGGATGGCGTCTACACGGCCGACCCCGAGAAGGATCCTACGGCTACGAAGTTTGAGGAAATCACTTTCGACGAGATCTACAACAAGAATCTGCGTGTGATGGACCTCACCGCCACGACTATGTGCAAGGAGAACCACCTGCCCATCTACGTATTCAACATGGACAAGGTGGGCAACCTGAAGAAGGTGATGGAAGGCGAGAACATCGGCACCCTCGTCCACGAGTAACGGTCTCGCATACCGCCAGTTCGATAAAGGAACATTCATGGGTATTGAAGAGTATCCAGGAATGTTCCTTTTTTCGGACCTTATAGGAGGGTCGCATGGTAGGAGGGTCGTAAGGAATGACGGCCCTCCTATGCGCTCCTCTTCGTTTGCTTCCCCCTCCCTCTGCAGGGAGGGCTTGGGGGTGGGTCTTCTATATCACGACGCACCTCGCCGACTGCTGGAAAAATTATGAATTATGAACTGAAGTTTCGCACATAAGGTTTGGTGGGCTATTTGAGCCCAGAAGCCATGCTCATCTCCCTATTTTCGGGCGTTTTAACACAGGTGAAAAATGTGTT
>ONYS01000205.1 GCA_900322095.1 uncultured Prevotella sp. | reverse complement strand
CTACTACGGCATCTCGCTGATGGCAGGCCGTATCCGCGTCGGCGACTATGTCAGCATCGACGGCACACGCGGCACCGTGCGCAACATCTCCTACACGTCGACGATGATCGAAGCCCTCGATGGCAGTATTATCTCGTTCCAAAACTCCCAGCTCTTCACCAAAAACTATAAGAATCTGACGAAGAACCACGGCTACGAGCTCGCCGTCATCCCCGTCGGTGTGGCTTATGGCTCCGACGCAGCAGAAGTGAAGGAGCTCACTGCTGCCGCCGTGAAGCGCATCGAACGCAAGAACTATATCAAATATATCAATACGGTCTTCGTCAACTTCGGAGACAACTCCATCGACTTCAAGGTGCTCGCATGGGTGGATTCCCGCAAGCAGATCTATGCCACGGGCGAGATCTACGAGGCTCTGTACAACACGCTCAACGAGCATCAGATCGAGATACCGTATCCTCAACGCGATGTGCACATCAAGAGCGACAGCACAATGACACTGAAAGAGGCCCCGAAAGCATAAAGGAAAGGAGGGCCTACCCTACAGAGTTCATCACCTATATATATAATAAGGAGGGAGACGACAAACACATATCGTCTCCCTCCTTTGTTTTTAACCGCAGGTCTACTTTCGGAGTCTTCACCAAAGCCTGCAAAGCTTTGGTTTCGAAGATCCCTCAGTAATACTCAGTCATTTATAATTTCACCACAACACGGTTGCCATTGTACTTGACCACCTTTCCTTTGACCGCATGGTCTATGTCGAGGCCTTGAGCATGTGCCGGACTGACAAGGATGACGTTGAACTTGCGGTTCTTCAGCATTCCGTTGAAAGCACCTTTCCGGGCCCCGATGGTCAGCGTCTGCCGTGCCTCGTCCCAGATCATCGGGATGGTGGCATAGCGACCTTTCTCGTAGTTGTAGTTAGTGTTCTCATCCTCATAGAGCGTGAAACTACCATCATGACCGGCGAAGACATAGAGATCGATCGTCTCAGCAGGCTTCTCGTCACTCCATTCCATCTCCGGGCCTACCGGCAACAGACTGCCCTCAGGCACAAAGACCGGGATGCGCTCCAGCGGGGCATCGGCAGTGAGAGTTTGTCCTCCGGTATAGTGCTTACCGGAAAGTAGGTCATACCATCCACGCTGACTAGGCAAATAAACCTTACGGCTTCGAGCCTGATACTCAGCAACTGGGCAAGCCATCAACGAAGGACCGAACATCCACTGATCCTTGACATCGTAGACATTGGTAGTCATCAAAGTGCACGGCACCGGCCAGAGAATAGATATAGGGCATCAGACGATAACGCAGGCGGTCATACCATACGATTGCCTTGTAGGCAGGATGCGACTCCGGAGCAATGTTCCAGACCTCACGCAGCGGCCACTGACCATGGGTGCGGTAGAGCGGGATGAAGCATCCGAACTCATTCCAGCGTGCCTGTAATTCACGCCATTCCTTCAAGTCGGCATTCTCCTTACCTGTTTGGTCAAAGACCTTCTGGGCTTTCACATAGCGGTTCTCCACCGAGAAGCCACCTTGATCCATGCCCCAGAAGGGCAGTCCGGCCAGGTTGTAGTTCAGTCCGGCCGTCATCTGTGCACGCATGTCTTCCCAGCGTGTGCCAATGTCACCGCTCCATGTCGCTGTGGAATAGCGCTGCTCACCGGCAAAGCCACTTCGTGTGAGCAAGAAGACGCGTTGGTTGGGATTGACCTGACGCTGTCCGTTATAGATCGCGTCAGCATTGACGAGAGAATAAGCGTTGAAGTACTCAGTAGCAGAGCCCAAAGCTGTCGCTCCGCAGAGCGCCTTGCGATACCACATCGGCGTACAGTCGCGCACGTTAGGCTCCGAAGCGTCCATCCACCAGGCGTCGATGCCGTGGTGATATTTCGTATATAGGTTCTCGTCCATCTGCCGCCAGAACATCTTGCGAGCCCCGTCGGCATAGGCATCGTAGAATGAGTTCATATAACCAGGGCCTACCCAGTCACGGATGGAATCGGCGATGCTCTGATGATACATCCATCCGTGGGCATCAAGTTCCTTATAGTTCGTTGTGTTGGGATAGAACTTTGGCCACACCGAAATCATGAAGCGTCCGTGCATCTGGTGCACACTGTCGAGCATGGCCTGCGGGTTGGGATAACGCGAAGCCTCGAACTGATGACTACCCCACTGGTCGTCGGCCCAGTAGTTCCAGTCCTGCACGATATTGTCCACAGGGATATGGCGGCGACGGAACTCAGCGAGTGTCTTCTCAATGTCGTCACTTGTCCTATAGCGTTCACGGCTCTGCCAGAAGCCCAGTGCCCATTTGGGCAACACCTGTGCCTTACCGGTCAGTGTGCGGTAACCATGGATGACCTCGTCAGTAGTGTTACCGGCAATGAAATAATAGTCGAGGTCTTTTGCCATCTCGTTCCACACAGTCAGCTTCTGCTGTTGAGCCTCACTCCGTGGAGGTGCCACTCTCAGTGCGCAATACGACACATCACCGTCGGGCAACCAGTCGATGAGCAGCTTCAC
This sequence comes from uncultured Prevotella sp., assembly GCA_900322095.1. Taxonomy (GTDB): domain Bacteria; phylum Bacteroidota; class Bacteroidia; order Bacteroidales; family Bacteroidaceae; genus Prevotella. The sequence continues at coordinate 1,169 of ONYS01000205.1, read as the reverse complement.
CTTCTGTCCAGCTTTCATCGAAACGTTGAACCGGCAAGCGTTAGGGTTCCATGCCTGACGCCAATGTTCGGGCACTACCTCCTTGCCGTCGACATATACTTTGGTGTATCCGGCGTAGTAGAGATTGAAATGATAGTCGTTGTCAACAGGCGCCTCAAGGTATCCCTCATAGGTGACGTGAGCGCCGTTGAGTTTGAAACCGGCAGGCAGATGACTCACGTCGCCGTCGCTGTTGCGCTTCAACGCCAAAGCGGGCAAGCTCACCTCGTAGCAGATGCTGTCCTCGGCACGTGTGATGGTCTTGCCGTCGCGGTCGGTATAGGTACCGGTAAGGTTTCCTGCCACACCATTCTTGTCATAGAGGCGGAAAGCGCGGTTCAGCGGCAGGTTCTCACCGGGGTTGCCGAAGCGGCAATAGCTGTAGCTGTCCCACAAGATGCCATAGCCTTTGTTGCTCACCACAAAGGGCACGCTGACCTTGGTGTTGTACTGATAGAGTTCCTCGTTCAGCCCTTTCATGTTCAGTTCATTGGCCTGGTGCTGTCCCAGTCCATATAGTGCCTCGCCCTTGTTGTCGGCGAAGCGCAGCAGCCACGTCCACCCGTGCTTCTGTGCGTCGGTGAGATGGCTGTCCACGCCAATCTCTCGCTCTGGCACCGTATAGGGGAAGAGTTGTTTGCCCCCAGTGTCCTCAGCGAGGATCTGCCTGCCGTTCTCGTCGTAGAAGCGGACGAGTCCCGTCTGCTTGTCGACTTTCGCAACGACGGCCGACGTGTTGATCTTCACGTCGCGGCTGTCCTCCGATACAGAATAATTAAAGGTGGGCTTCGGCTGTTTCACGATGATGAGGCTCTGCTTCTCAGGGAAAGTCTTCTCGCGGGTAGCCTCCACACGTATGATTTTCTTGCCGATGACCTGCAGGCGCACCCATTGCGGGTCGTTGGGACCGGGATGGGCGACCTCCACGGTGATGAAGTTGCCGCTGCGCGTAAATGACGCTGCGGACAAGCCCATGCTGGCGAGCAGCATCAGGGCGGCAATCAGGTATTTGTGACGAATGTGCATGATGATATTTAGATGATGATTGAAGACATATTTTCGCCTGGTTGGTTGAGTTTTAAAAGTATAATAATTGAAGCAGGCATGACAACCTGCTGTGAATCGTTATT
>ONYS01000121.1 GCA_900322095.1 uncultured Prevotella sp. | reverse complement strand
ATATCTCGACCTCACCCACCGAGAGGAAGGCTACATCGAACTGCGTCCGGCCAACAAGAACTATAAGCCCATACGCATCGACAGCCTCGACGACTTCAAGGTGTGGGGAGTTGTGGTGTGGACCATCAAGAAGTGGAAACGCTGAATGAAATACTATGCCATCTGCGATTGCGACAACTGCTACGTGAGTTGTGAGCGTGTGTTCCGCCCCGACCTCGAAGGCAAGCCCGTTGTTGTGCTGAGCAACAACGACGGTTGCGTCGTGGCCCGCAGCGCCGAGGCCAAGCGGCTCGGCATCAAGGCCGGCACGCCCTATTTCCAGTTGGCTACGCTCTTTCCCGGCGTGAAGATTGCCGTCTTCTCGAGCAACTACGAGCTCTACGGCGAGCTCACGGGCCGCGTGATGAGCCTCATCCGCCAGATGGCGCCCGCCTGCTTCCGCTACAGCATCGACGAGGCCTTCTGCATCCTCGACGGGTTCACCAACGAACAGCTCCTGGCCTGGGGACACGAGCTCCACGACCGCATACAGCGCGACGTGGGAATGCCCGTGAGCATCGGTATTGCGCCCACAAAGACCCTGGCCAAGATGGCCAGCCACTACGCCAAGCACTACAAGGGCTATCACCACGTGTGCATCATCGACAACGAGGAGAAGCGGCAGAAGGCTCTGCAGCTCTACCCCATCGATGAGGTGTGGGGCATTGGGCGTCGCTACTGCAAACGGTTGGAAGCCATGCAGGTGAAAACGGCATGGGACTTTGCCCGGCACAACCGCGACTGGCTGCGCGTGACTTTCCGCAACATCGTCATCGAGCGCACGTGGCGTGAGCTCAACGGCGAGGACTGCGTGCCCGACGAGCAGGTGACGTGGCGGCGCAACATGTGCGTGAGCCGTTCGTTCGACGGGATGATCACCGACAAGCGACTGCTCTCCACCCACATTGCCAACTTCGCCGCCCACTGCGCCGAGAAGCTGCGCCGACAGGGTACACTGGCCTCCGTGGTCGGTGTTTTCATCGACACCAACCACTTCCGCGACGACCTGCCGCAATATTGGAACATGACCGACGTCAGCCTCTCCACGCCCACCGACTCCACCATGGTCATCGTGAAGGCTGCCGAGAAGTGCCTGGGCCACCTCTTCCGCATCGGCTACCATTACAAGCGCGCGGGAGTCATCGTCATGGGCATCACGCCGCGCCGACCCTTGCAGCTCAACATGTTCGACGACAGTCCGGAGCAGAGGGCGAAGATGGCACAGCTCAACCGCGCCATCGACCGCATCAACCGCATCAACGGCGCCGAGACCGTCATCATGGCCGCACAGCAATATCCGGGCGGGAAGAATTTCTCGGATGTCATCAAGCACGACTTCAAGAGTCCCAACCCTACAACGCGCTGGAGCGACATCATCCGGCTGAAATAGACCAAGTTTTTTCGGCTCATATTCACGGCGTTGGGATGTCATACCTCAAGAAAACATTCTTATTTTCTTTTTTTTCATTAATAAGTGACATTCTTTCGATTGAATTTACTAACTTTGCAACCGAATATTTTTAGCACCAAACATATATATATGGCTGAAACGAGAAAAATGAAGACCGCTCTTATCTCGGTCTATCATAAAGATGGTTTGGAAGACATTCTCGCCAAACTTACCGAACAAGGTGTCAAATTGCTCAGCACAGGTGGTACGCAGAAGTTTATAGAATCTCTGGGCTACGACTGTGAGAAGGTGGAAGACGTTACGACCTATCCATCTATTTTGGGTGGTCGCGTAAAGACTCTGCATCCGAAGATCTTCGGAGGCATCCTGGCCCGCCGCGACAACAAGGGCGACCAAGAACAGATGAAAGAATATGACATTCCGGCCATTGACCTGGTGATCGTTGACCTCTATCCCTTCGAGCAGACAGTGGCCAGCGGAGCTAGCGATGAGGAAATCATTGAGAAGATAGATATTGGCGGCATCTCGCTCATCCGCGCAGGAGCCAAGAACTTTAAGGACGTGGTCATCGTGCCCAGCAAGAGCGAATATCCCGTGCTGCTGGAAATCCTCAACAAGAAGGGTGCCCAGACAGAAATCGAAGACCGCAAACTGCTGGCCGAGCGCGCTTTCGGCGTGAGCAGCCACTACGACACCGCCATACACAACTGGTTTGCCAAATAAGCGCCGAGGCTGTGGCCTTACGGCGCTGATAGGCTGTTATGAATTAAAAGATCAATTTTAAATGTTTTTCGGTCGGGGCAGAAAAAGTAAATATGCGCCCGACTGCAAGTGAAGAAAAGAAATGGGATTATTTTCATTCGTTCAAGAAATAGCAATGGACCTTGGCACCGCCAACACCATCATCATCAGCGACGACAAGATCGTGGTTGACGAGCCTTCGGTGGTGGCCCTCGACCGCCGCACCGACAAGATGATTGCCGTGGGCGAGAAAGCCAAGATGATGTATGAGAAAACGCACGACAACATCAAGACCATCCGCCCGCTGCGCGACGGCGTCATCGCCGACTTCACCGCCTGCGAGCAGATGATGCGCGGACTCATCAAGATGGTACACACAGGAAGCCGCTTCTTCTCTCCCTCACTGCGAATGGTGATCGGTGTGCCCTCTGGTTCCACCGAGGTGGAGCTGCGTGCCGTGCGCGACTCAGCCGAGCATGCCGACGGACGCGACGTCTACCTCATCTTCGAGCCTATGGCAGCAGCCATCGGTATCGGTATCGACGTTGAAGCCCCCGAGGGCAACATGATTGTCGACATCGGCGGTGGCTCTACCGAGATCGCTGTCATCTCGCTGGGCGGTATCGTGAGCAACAACTCCATCCGTATCGCAGGCGACGACCTCACGGCCGACATCCAGGAATACATGAGCCGCCAGCACAACGTGAAGGTTTCTGAGCGTATGGCTGAGCGCATCAAGATTCATGTGGGCTCAGCCCTGACCGACCTTGGCGACGAGGCTCCCGAGGACTACGTGGTCCACGGCCCCAACCGCATCACCGCCCTGCCTATGGAGGTGCCGGTGTGCTATCAGGAGATTGCCCACTGCCTCGACAAGACCGTGGCTAAGATTGAGAACGCCGTGCTCTCCGCCCTGGAGAACACACCGCCCGAGCTCTATGCCGACATCGTGAAGAACGGCATCTACCTCACGGGTGGCGGCGCTCTGCTGCGTGGACTCGACAAGCGTCTGCAGGACAAGATCAACATTCCTTTCCACATCGCCGAAGACCCGCTCCACAGTGTGGCCAAGGGTGCCGGCGTGGCGCTGAAGAACGTAGACCGCTTCTCCTTCCTGATGAGATAGTAACCGGGGTATATGAGAAATCTATTAGAATTTCTTGCTAAATATAACCACTGGTTCTTATTCATATTCTTGGAAATCGTCAGCTTCATCCTGCTGTTCCAATACAACAGCTATCAGGGAAGCGTGTGGTTCTCCTCGGCCAATGCCATGGCGGGGAAAGTCTACTCCTGGGACTCCCAGGTGGAAAGTTTCTTCGCGCTGACCAAGGTGAACGAGCAACTCAACCAACGCAACCTGCAGTTGGAACAGCAGGTGAGAATGCTGAGCGATTCCATTGCCGGACTGAAGGGCGACAGCACCGCCACGAGAGGCGGTGAGCTGGCCAAGCTGCAAGGCTACCGGCTCATCCCTGCCAAGGTGGTGCACAACAGCCTCGACCGGGCCGACAACTTCATCACCATCGACAAAGGCTATGCCGACGGCGTGCGCAAAGACATGGGCGTGGCCTGCGGAATGGGCGTTGTGGGCATCGTGTACATGGTGGGCAGCCACTACTCCGTGGTGATTCCCGAACTCAACACGCAGTCGAGCATCAGTTGCATGATTCTCAACAGAGGCTACTTCGGCTACCTGCGCTGGTATGGCGGCGACCCTTCGTGGGCCTTGCTTGAGGACGTGCCCCGCCATGCCCACTTCCGGCTCTACGAGAACGTGGTGACAAGTGGTTATTCATCGGTCTTCCCCCCGGGCATCATGGTGGGAAAGATTCAACATGTGTACAACTCGCCCGACGGTCTCGCCTACCGCTTGATGATAAAACTCTCGACCGACTTCGGCAACCTGCGCGACGTATGCGTCATCGACAACAGCTCCATCAGCGAGAGCATCAATGTGCTGCGGGCATCACAAGACTCGCTAAAGCTTCAACAAAACGCACAATAACAAACAATCGTAATAAAGGGATAGCATGAACATAGATTTGCTCAAAGGCATCGCTCTTTTTGTAACTCTGCTTTTGGTGCAGGTTTTGGTTTTGAACCATATCCACCTCTTCGGGTTCGCCACACCTTTATTATATATGTATGTGGCGCTCATCTTCCGCCGCAACTATCCGCGCTGGGGCATCCTGCTATGGTGCTTCGCCATGGGACTTGCCGTCGACATTTTCTCCAACACCCCCGGCATGGCTGCTGCGTCGATGACGCTGCTCGGCTTTCTGCAACCCTACATTCTCCTGCCCTTCACCAACCGCGATACGCCCGACGACTTCGAGCCTTCGCTCAGGCAGATGGGGCCGGGGAAATTTCTTTGGTACGCGGCAATATGCGTCTTCGTGTATTGTCTGACGTTCTTCACCATCGAGGACTTCAGCTTCTTCAACCCGCTCTACTGGATTTGCAGTGTGGTGGGCAGCACGTTGCTGACGTTCATCTTCGTGCTTGTCGTTGAGAATTTCAGGAGCAAGTAAATGCCTATGAAAGATTTCAATCTGGAAAACCGGCGCCTGGTCATCGGCGGCATCGCCATCACAATCGTCGTCGTGTATATCATCCGGCTTTTCTCCCTCCAGCTGGCCAGCGACGACTATAAGAAGAATGCCGACTCCAATGCTTTCCTGAAGAAAATAGAATTCCCCTCCCGCGGCACCATCACCGACCGCAACGGCGAGCTCATGGTCTACAACCAGCCGTCGTACGACATCATGGTGGTGATGAACGAGGAGAAAGGACGTCTCGACACTACTGAATTCTGCAATGCCATCGGCATCACCAAGGAATTCTTCATACAGCGAATGGCCGAAATCAAGGACCGCAACAAGAATCCCGGCTATTCGCGCTTCACCCAACAGCTTTTCATGAGCCAGCTCTCCGACCGCGAATACAGCGTGTTCCGCGAGAAGATGTTCCGTTTTCCGGGATTCTACGTCCAGAAGCGCAGCATCCGCCAATACCAGTATCCCTACGCCGCCCACGTGCTGGGCGATGTGGGTGAGGTATCGGAGGCTGATATCGAGAAGGACAGCTACTATCAGCCCGGCGACTATATCGGCAAGCTGGGTGTAGAGCGCTACTACGAGAAAGACCTGCGCGGCGAGAAAGGCGTGCAGATATTGCTGCGCGACGCCCACGGCCGCATTCAGGGACGCTATCAGAACGGTAAATACGACCGCAAGCCCGTGCCGGGACGCGACCTCACGCTCGGCATCGACCTGAAACTACAGGCGCTCGGCGAACGTATGCTCGAGGGTAAAATCGGAGCCATCGTCGCCATCGAGCCATCGACAGGCGAAGTGCTGTGCATGGTGTCGTCGCCTAGCTACGACCCGCGAATGATGGTGGGCCGAATGCGTGGCCGCAACCACCGCATGCTCTCTCATGACTCGTGGAAGCCGCTGCTCAACCGTGCCATCATGGGTCAGTATCCTCCCGGCTCAACCTTCAAGACCACACAGGCCCTGACCTATCTCACTGAGGGCATCATCACGCCGAGCACGCTCTTTCCGTGCCACCACGGTTTCTACTACCGCGGACTCCACGTGGGCTGCCACGGTCATGCGTCACCACTCAACCTTGTGGAGGCCATCTCCACGTCGTGCAACGGCTACTTCTGCTGGGGACTATACTACATGATGTCCAACCGCCGCAAGTATAAAGATGTGCAGCAGGCCATGAACACTTGGCGCGACTACATGGTGAGCATGGGATTCGGCTACAAGCTGGGCATCGACCTGCCGGGCGAGAAGCGCGGTCTTATTCCTAACGCTGAGTTCTACGACAATGCCTACAAGGGTTCGTGGAACGGACTGACCATCATTTCCATCGCCATCGGACAGGGCGAGGTCAACCTCACGCCGCTGCAGATAGCCAACCTTGGCGCTACCATCGCCAACCGCGGCTACTATTATACACCTCACGTAGTGAAGAGCATTCAGGGAAAGAGTCTTGATCCCGAATATCGCAAACGTCACTACACCCGTGCGGCACCATGGGCCTACAGAACAGTGGTGGAGGGCATGCGGTCGTCGGCACTCAAAGGAACGTGTAAGGCGCTGCGCAATCTGCCCTTCGAGGCCTGCGGAAAGACAGGTACCGCCCAGAACCGCGGCCACGACCACTCGGTATTCATGGGATTTGCGCCAATGGACGAACCGAAGATTGCCATCGCCGTATATGTAGAGAACGGTGGATTCGGTGCCGACTTCGCTGTGCCTATCGGAAAGATTCTCTTTGAGCAATATCTCACGGGCCATCTCTCCAAGTCGGCCGAAGCCGAAGCCAACGCCCTGCAGCACCGCCGCATCGCTTATGGAGCCAGCAGCCGATAAGATAAGCAGCGTGAGCTGCTGGCCCCCATTCACCCCCATACACCCCATATCACCCCCAACAAAAAAGAAAGAAAGCCATGGCAAGAGCCAACGAAAGACAAAGTAACAGTGTTTGGGCATCACTCGACTGGTGGACGATAGCCATCTACCTCATGCTGCTCATCTTCGGATGGATCAGCGTGTGCGGAGCCAGCTATACCTATGGCGATACCGACATCTTCAGTCTGTCTACTCGTTCGGGTATGCAGATCATCTGGATTGCCACATCCATCGTGTTGGGCTTCATCATCCTGATGACCGACGACCGTGTCTTTGACACTTTCGCCTACGTCATCTATGCTGCCCTGCTGCTGCTTCTGTTTGTCACAATATTCAACCCACACGAAATCAAAGGATCGCGCTCCTGGCTGGTCTTAGGCCCACTGCGTCTGCAGCCGGCCGAGTTTGCCAAGTTTGCCACAGCCCTTGCCGTAGCCAAGTTCATGAGTACCTATGGGTTCGACATCCACAACAAGAAGCACTTCGCGATGGCTGCGGGCATCGTCTTGCTGCCTATGCTCTTCATCATCGGACAGCGAGAGACCGGTTCAGCACTGGTCTACCTCTCCTTCTTCCTCATGTTCTATCGTGAGGGCATGCCCGGCAGCATTCTGTTCACCGCCGTTGCGATGGTCGTCTACTTCGTAGTGGGCATCAAGTACGAGCAAGTGATGATGTGGGACGGTTGCACGTCGGTGGGAAAGTTCGTCGTCTTGCTTCTCGTGCAGATGTTCACGTCGGGAATGGTATATGTATATTGTGGCAACAAGAAACAGACGCAGGTGATTTTGCTCTCCACGGTGCTCACGACAGTGTGCGTATTGCTGTTCTCAGTCTATGTCATTCCCTTCGACATCACCATCGTTCAGATACTGATGAGCGTAGTGCTGATTCTCTATCTGCTCTACGCCGCACTCTATTCGCGCTTCATAGGTTATCTCTACATCGCTTTGTTCGCCATCGGCTCCATCGGTTTCTTCTATAGCGCCGACTACGTACTCAACGATGTGCTGGAGCCTCACCAGCGAGTGCGTATCAATGTGCTGCTCGGACTCGACGAAGACCTTGCAGGCGCCGGCTACAACGTCCACCAGAGTGAGATTGCCATCGGCTCGGGTGGACTGGGAGGAAAGGGATTCCTGAACGGTACCCAGACGAAGCTGAAGTTTGTGCCCGAACAGGACACCGACTTCATTTTCTGTACGGTGGGCGAAGAGGAGGGCTTTTTAGGGTCGGCCGGCGTGCTGCTGCTGTTCCTCGCCCTGATACTGCGACTCATCAAACTGGCCGAACGGCAACCGTTCCGATTCGGACGAATATACGGTTATTGTGTGCTGAGCATCTTCCTTTTCCACGTTTTCATCAACGTGGGTATGGTGCTGGGCCTTACGCCTGTAATCGGAATTCCGCTGCCCTTCTTCAGCTACGGCGGCTCCTCCCTATGGGGCTTCACGCTGTTGCTATTCATCTTTCTCCGCATTGATGCCGGAAGAAACCTGATTAGGGAATAAAGATATTTTGGTTAGAAGTCGGAAGATAGCGACTGGAGTTTTTCAATTGAAGCAACTGCCAGACGCTATCTTCCGACTTTTTTATCTCTTGCATCTACTTATTGAAAATAACAGCTAAGGCCTGGATTTGTCAATAATAATACCCCAGTTCGGGATAAGAAGCACCATAACAAAAGAGGACAAAAAGTTGGTAGTCTCATGGAAATTTTGTACCTTTGTATCTGTAAATCAATCAA
>ONYS01000010.1 GCA_900322095.1 uncultured Prevotella sp. | reverse complement strand
ACGAACAGGATTGCAACCAGCAAGGTTGAAACAGGAAGGCAACTTAAATTGTAGCATTTTGTATCTTATGTTATGATTTTATAAGTTTGTCGAATCGGAAATCAATAGAATTATTGTTTTTAGATTCACCAAGACAAAAAGACTGATAAGCGAGGATGAAAGAGGTATTAAGAAACGTTAGACAAAGAAAAAATCGAACGGAAGACATTCCACCTGTATATTCCGCCGTGGGCGGGTAGACGATGACATTATGAATTCGATTTAAGGCTTTATAAAAAATCACGCAGCCACAATTATGCATAGCTTGTGCCTTGTCAATGCATAATTTTGGCTGTGCAATTGCCGAGTTTCGTCAAACTTTGTATATGACCTGATTGGCGCCGCTGGTGAGGTGGAGGGCTTCGGGATGCTCCTTGACGAAACTCTCGATGTGGCGGATGCGCTTCTCCTCGAAGATCTCGTCGACGGCAATCAGGATACCAGTCTCCTCAACGTCGCCGAAACCATAGTTGATGGCTGTGCCGAAGAGCTTCATTGTGGGGCTCAGGTTCATGTAGGCGTTGACGAGTGGCGGAATGTTGTAGCCCAGCTTGCGTATCTCGTGGTTGAGGATGCGGTAGTCGGCCTTGAAGTCATCCTTGCAGAATATCTTGGCCAGTTCATCCTCTGGGGTCTCTATCTTCAGAGGCTTGATGGGGATGATGAGGTGCTCCTTGTCGTCGAAGTGTTTTTTCAGAAAGTAGAGTATCATGTCGCGTCCGCGGCGGATGTAGCTGGGGTACATGGTCATCTTGCCGAAGAAGTATTTGCAGTCGGGATTGATCACCGTCAGAGCCCCCAGTCCGTCCCACAGGTTGTCGAGGGCGAAAATGGATTTGGTGTTCTGGCGTACGTTCTGATAGTCGAGGCTGACGAATGAACGTCCCAATTCCACGGTGTAGGGCGCATATTCCTTCATGAATATCTCGGAGAAGTGGAACATGTGGCTTGTGGCCAGATGAGGCTGGCCGTCGGGCTGAATCTTCCAGTCCTTTCCGAAGAGGTAGCGGTAGCCGCCGATGATCTCGTCGCTCTCGGGATTCCAGACGATGAGTTGCTTGCAACCGTTGTCCATGGTGTCGAACTCGTCGATGTCCATGCTCTTGCCGGTACCGCCGCCCGCAGTGCGGAAGGCTTCCTCGCGTAGCCGTCCGATTTCTTTCATCACGTTAGGGGCGTTTTGGGCCGTGACCACGTAGATCTCGTTATGACTCTTGTTGGTCATTCTCAATTGCCGTTCGGGTGTCAGTTCCGCCTTGAGCAGTTTCCGGTCTATTGGCTGGATGATTTCTTCTTCCATTGTCTTATAATTCATAAACCTTATCTTCTACAATTTTTGCCCATTCCTGCGGGGTATGGCTCTTGTCGAAAGTCTGCCAGGGAATAGGTTTTCCGAAGGCCACGCGGAACTCCTTGTGCACGTTTTTGTACATCTCGTCCACGAGGAAGAGCATGGCCACGTTGAACTTCAAGTGAAGGGCCTTGCAGATATTGGCAATGCGATAGAACTTGTCGCTGTTGCAGCCGCCGAAGTGTATGGGCACCACGTCGCGCTTGTATTCTACGCTCTTCGAGATGAAGGTTTTCTTCCAGGGCAGGTCGTGAATCTTACCGTTGATTTTGCGGGAGCAGAGTCCTGCCGGGAACATGAGGATGTGGTTGTCGCTCTGGAATCCTGCCTCCACCATGCGCGGGAAGTCGCGGCTCTGCTTGCCCGTCTTGTTGATGGGAATGCACACCGGAGCAAGTCCGGGCAGGTTCATGAGCAGGTCGTTGACCAGATAGCGGAAGCGCCCGTCGTAGTGGCGGCCGATGATGGAGCCCAGGGCAACGCCGTCGGCGCCACCGAGGGGATGGTTGGAGACGAAGGTGTAGAGCTTGCCGTCGTCGTGCTTGGGCAGGTTCTCTTCGCCAACGAGGTCGAGCGTCATGTCGAGATAGCGCACGCACTCCTCGAGCCATGGTGTGCCCTTCAAGTTGCGTGAGCGCCAAAGAAACCGGTTCACCTCGTCCTCATGGATGGTCTTCCGCAGCCAGTTGATGACGAATTCGGGCACATACTTTGCCTTATTGCCCATCTTTCCAGAGATGATTTTATCTAAGTCGATTGTTTTCTCTATAATCTCTTCGTTCATAAAATCCTCATAACACAATGCAAAAGTAACATATTCTTTTCACAAACGAACGATTTTAGGTGAAAAAGTTACTAGTTGTGTTGAATTTTATCTGAATTTGCAATAATGTTAGGCAATGACAACAATATAATTCATAATTCACAATTCATAATTCATAATTAGGCTGGCGCGGCGCCCTTGTAATTAATTCATAATTCACAATTCATAATTCATAATCAGGCTTGCGCGGCCCCCTTGTAATCTTACGAATCATGTTCTGAAAGACCAGCAGCCCCCCCTAACCCCTCCCTACAGTGGGAGGGGAACGCAAACCCACCGACGCCGCCGAATGGTAGGAGGGTCGTCATTCCTGACGACCAAGAAAGTACTACGATAGCATATCGTTTGTAAATCATTCGGCGGCAGGAATGCCGCCGCTCCTACGTCGAAGCTACAGTCATTCCAGTGGGTTAATGTCTCGTGACATTTGTCACGAATCAACGTGACAGTTGTCACGCACGAACGCGACAATTGTCACGCACGAACGTGACATTTGTCACGCACGAACGTGACATTTGTCACCAACAAACGTGACAGCTGTCACGCATCATCTTTCCTCGATGGTTGATCTTTTTTGTGATGGTCTTCAATGGCTGATCTCTCGTGACGGTCGTCACTAATCAACGTGACGGTCGTCACCGACGTGCGTGACGGTCGTCACTAATCAACGTGACGGTCGTCACCGACGTGCGTGACGGTCGTCACGCATCATCCGCCTTCGATGACCCGTTGAGGACTTGACTATACTAATGTTAATTTTTATCGATGATTCAATTTTTGTGGGGAAAAGTGGGGGAATGTGGTGGAAAATATGTAACTTTGGACCTGAATTTTCTATTAATAGGTATAGATGCGGTTTTTAGGTACCATAGAAGCGAAGACCGACCAGAAAGGGCGGTCGTTTCTTCCTGCCGCGTTTCGCAAGCAATTGCAGGCGTCGGGCGAGGAGAATATGATCTTGCGGAAGGATGTCTTCCAGCCGTGTCTGGTACTCTATCCTGAAAGTGTCTGGAACGCGCAGATGGATGAATTGCGCAGCCGTCTCTCCCGTTGGGACAAGCGGCAGCAAGCCATCTTCCGCATGTTTGTCAGCGACGTTGAGCCCGTCAGCCTCGACGGCAATGGACGTTTCCTCATTCCCAAGCGCTACATCAAGTTGGCCCAGATCGGCCAGACCGTGCGCTTCATCGGCATGGGCGACACCATAGAGATCTGGGGCGACGCACAGGACAACTCCGGCATGAGTGCCGAAGAGTTCGGACAGGCTCTTGAGGAGATTATGAATAGGGAAGATAAATGATGGCTGTATGCGCCGCCGCTACCAACGGCTTGGCGCCAAAAGATCAATCTACGAGTGGACGAGAATAAAGTGACAACGGCTGCAGGCTACCATGTGCCAGTGCTATTGAAACAGAGCGTCGACGGACTGAACATCAGGCCCGGCGGCGTTTATGTCGACGTGACCTTTGGTGGCGGCGGACATAGCCGCGAGATACTGAGCCGGCTCGATGCCGAGGGACACCTCTATGGCTTCGACCAGGACCTCGACGTGGTGAAGCAGCTCGACAATGAGCCTTTCAACCAGAGCAACTTCACCTTCGTGAGGAGCAATTTCCGCTATCTGAAGAACTGGATGCGCTATTACGGCGTTGACCATATCGACGGACTGCTGGCCGATCTCGGCGTGTCGTCGCATCATTTCGACGACGAGTCGCGCGGATTCTCGTTCCGCTTCGACTCGCCCCTCGACATGCGCATGAACGCAAAGGCCGAGCTGACGGCGGCCGACGTGGTCAACGGCTACGACGAGAAGCAGCTTGCCGACGTGTTCTACCTTTATGGCGAACTGAAAAATTCCCGCCGGCTGGCAGCGGCCATCGTCAAGGCCCGCAAGACGCAGACGGTCAGCACTACCGGTCAGCTGCTCGACGTCGTGGAGCCCCTCTTCCACCGCGAGCGCGAGAAGAAGGATATGGCCAAGGTGTTCCAGGCCCTGCGCATTGAGGTCAACCACGAGATGAGCGCCCTGGCCGAGATGCTCGCGGCCGCAACAGAGCTGCTGGGGCAGGGCGGACGGCTGTCGGTCATCACTTACCACTCGCTCGAAGACCGTATGGTGAAAAACGTGATCAGGGCTGGCAACGTGAGCGGCAGCATAGAGAAGGACTTCTACGGCAGCATACAGTCGCCCCTGAAGGCCGTCAACAATAAGCCCATCGTGCCCGACGAGGACGAGTTGCAGCGCAATCCCCGCAGCCGGAGCGCGAAACTGAGAATAGCAGAGAAAGCATAACGATGAAAGAAGATAAGGACAAGCAGAAGGAAAACCAAGCCCAGCAGCCCGCCGTCGACGCCATTCTAAGTCAGACCAATATCGACGGACAGACTGTCGTGGCCGAACATCATGTGGCAGGCAAGGCCGAGGAAGGCAACGGCAAAGACAAGGACAAGGCGAAGAAAGCCGAGTCGCAGGCCGAACGTGACGCCGAGGACCTGAGGGTGTTCAAAAAGGTGATCAAGGCCCAGGCACACGAGGGCGACGGTCAGGCCCCGCAGACGCTCACGCTTAGGAAGATCCTGGGTGGCGACATCCTCAACACCAACTTCATGCGCAACCAGATTGGCGTGTTGCTGCTCATCACCTTCTTCCTCATCATCTTCATTGCCAACCGCTATAGCGTGCAGCAGGACCTCATCAAGATCGACAAGCTGCACAAGGAGCTACAGGACGTGAAGTACAAGGCGCTCTCGTCGAGCTCCGAGCTCACCGAGAAGTCACGCGAGAGCAACGTCCTCGACCAGCTCAAAAACAACAAGGACAGCGTGCTGAAGATACCCAGTCAGCCCCCTTACATTATCGTAGTACCCGATGAATAAGTTCAACAATAAGAAAATCATCCCCCGCTACAGCATCTATGCCTGGCTCTTGACGCTGGCATGCGTGGCTGTGATAGCGAAGGCACTCTATATCATGACGGCGCGTCATGACTTCTGGATGGCCGTGGCCGAACGGCAGAAGCGCGACAGCATGTTCGTCAAGCCCACCCGCGGCAACATCCTGAGCTGTGACGGTGAGCTCATGGCCTCGTCGCTGCCCGAGTTCAAGCTTTATATGGACTTCCGGGCCCTCCACGACAGCAAGAACGACTCGCTCTGGATGGCGAAGCGCGACAGCGTGTGCATGATGCTCAACCGCATCTTCCCCGAGAAGAGCAAGCAGCAGTTCATGACCGACCTGGAGCGCGGCCGCCACAAGCTGGCCCGCCACTGGCCCATCTGGGACAAGCGCGTCAACTATAACGTCTACACCGAAGTGAAGGAGCTGCCCGTGTTTCGCATGAATCCCAACCAGTGCGGTTTCCACGTAGAGGAGTTCAATGCCCGTCAGCGCCCCTATGGCTCGCTGGCCGGACGTACGGTGGGCGAGATGTTCGGCGCCAAAGACACCGCCCGCTGCGGTCTTGAGCTGAGCTACGACTCCATCCTGCGCGGCACCAACGGCATCACCCACCGGCGCAAGGTGCTCAACAAGTTCCTGAGCATCATGGACACGCCGCCCATCGACGGTGCCGACATCGTGACCACCATCGACGTGGGCATACAGGACCTGGCCGAGCGGTCGGTGATCAAGGAGTTGAAAGAAATCAATGCAGATGTCGGCGTGGCCATTGTCATGGAGGTGGCAACGGGCGACGTGAAGGCCATCGTGAACATGGAGAAATGCGTCGACGGCGAATACCGCGAGATCAAGAACCATGCCGTGAGCGACCTGCTCGAACCTGGCTCCGTATTCAAGCCCGCCAGCATCCTCGTGGCCCTTGACGACGGCGTCTGCGACACGACGATGATGGTAGAGACCGGCAATGGCGTCTGGGATATGTACGGCCGCAAGATGAAGGACCACAACTGGACCCACGGCGGCTACGGACTGATCTCGCTGCCCCGCACGCTGGAGGTGAGCTCCAACGTCGGCGTGAGCCGCATCATCGACCAGTTCTACCACAACGATCCAGAAAAGTTCGTGCGCGGCATCTACCGCCTCGGACTTGCCGACAACCTCCATATCCCCCTCGTCGGTTCCACGCCTGCGCATATCCGCATGCCGAAGAAGAACGGCCGCGGACAGTATATCAACTGGAGCAAGACCTCGCTGCCCTGGATGAGCATTGGCTATGAGACCCAGGTGCCGCCCATCTCGACGCTGACCTTCTACAACGCCATCGCCAACGGCGGCAAGATGATGAGGCCTCGATTCGTGAAGAGTGTCGTCAAGAACGGCGAGACCGTGATGGAGTTCCCGCCCGTGGTGCAGCGCGAGCAGATAGCCAAGCCCGCCACCATCAAGACCATGCAGACGATTCTGACCCACGTGGTGAGTCAGGGACTGGGCCGCAAGGCCGGCAGCCAGTCGTTCCTCGTGGCCGGAAAGACCGGTACAGCCCAGATCAGTCAGGGACGTGGCGGTTACCATTCGGGCGTGACCCACTATCTGGTGTCGTTTGCCGGATTCTTCCCCGCCGACAAGCCCC
Organism: uncultured Prevotella sp.; assembly: GCA_900322095.1. Classification (GTDB taxonomy): domain Bacteria; phylum Bacteroidota; class Bacteroidia; order Bacteroidales; family Bacteroidaceae; genus Prevotella. The sequence continues at coordinate 32,814 of ONYS01000010.1, read as the reverse complement.
TCTACAGCTGCATCGTCTGCATTCAGAAGCGCGGACTGCCCGCATCGGGTGGCGGCATGAGCGGACCCGTGTTCAAGGAGATTGCCGAAGGCATCATGGCCAAGTATATCAAACTCGACGTGGCCGACGCCCGCGACTCAGCCTCGGTGTTCGTGCCCGACGTGAAGAACGGCAACCTTACGGCCGCCGACTTCGTGCTCAATGCCCTCGGCTTCAAGCCCGTTCTGAACTTCAACTTTGACGCGCAGGGCAATCCCGTGTGGGGCGTAGCCAAGGACGAGAACAACAGCCGCGTGATGCTCAACCGTACGCCCCTCTACCGCTACAATCAGATTCCCGACGTCATCGGCATGGGTGCGCGCGATGCCGTGTATCTCGTGGAGAGCCGTGGCGTGAAGGTGAAGATGGAAGGCCGCGGAAAGGTGGTGGAGCAGAGTCTGCCGCCCGGCCACATCATCGGTAAGGGCGAGGTGATCAGGCTGAAGCTGGAATAGCCGGTCGGCCGCGGAAAAGAATATTTCAGGCGGCTGTCGGACACCGGACTAAGAAAAAATATATGGTGCAATCATTTGCATTGTGTGTTAGGATTGATTAACTTTGCACTCGCAAATCAGACATCTATATATATAATGTAAGGTACGCGCACGAAGGGTGTGCATCAGTAACAGAAAAATATTTAAGAAAACAGAAATATGAGACTGAACGAATTGCTCAAGAACGTCAAGCCCCTCGCCTTTATCGGCGCCGACGACATTGACATCAGTGGCGTGAACATTGATTCGCGTAAGATTAAGGACGGTCATCTTTTCGTTGCCATGAAGGGAACCCAAGTGGATGGTCACAAGTTTATCGGAAAGGCCATCGAGCAGGGCGCTAAAGCCGTGCTGCTGGAGGATATGCCCGAGGAGAAGGTGGATGGCGTCACCTACGTGCAGGTGGCTTCCACCGAGGACGCCGTGGGCCCTGTGGCAACGCTGTTCTATGGCGATCCCTCCCGTCGGCTGAAGCTGGTGGGCGTTACGGGTACAAACGGCAAGACCACTATCGCTACCTTATTATATAATATGTTCCGCAAGATGGGCCACAAGTGCGGACTGCTCTCTACGGTCTGCAACTATATCGACGGTGAGGCCATTCCCGCCGACCACACTACGCCCGACCCAATAGAGCTGAACGAGCTGCTGGGCCGCATGGCCGATGAGGGCTGCGAGTATGCCTTCATGGAGTGCTCAAGCCATGCCATCCACCAGAAGCGCATCGGCGGACTGAAGTTCGCTGGCGGTATCTTCACCAACCTCACCCGCGACCATCTGGACTATCACAAGACGTTCGAGAACTATCGCAACGCCAAGAAGATGTTCTTCGACGGTCTGCCCAAGGACGCCTTCGCCATCACCAATGCCGACGACAAGAACGGCATGATCATGGTGCAGAACACGAAGGCCACGGTGAAAACCTATTCCATCGAGCGCGATGCCGACTTCAAGGGCCGCATCATCGAGATGCACTTCGAGGGAATGTATCTCGACATCGACGGTCATGAGGTGGGTGTGCGCTTCATCGGCAAGTTCAACGTGAGCAACCTGCTCGCTGTCTATGGTGCCGCCCGCATGCTGGGCAAGGCGCCCGAGGATATTCTCGTTGTGCTCAGTACGCTCCACAGCGTCAACGGTCGTCTGGAACCTATCCATTCGCCCGAAGGCTTCACGGCCGTCGTCGACTACGCCCATACGCCCGACGCTCTGGCCAATGTGCTCAGTGCCATCCACGAGGTGCTCAACGGCAAGGGACACGTCATCACCGTGTGCGGAGCCGGTGGCAACCGCGACCACGGCAAGCGTCCGCTCATGGCTCAGGAGGCCGTCAGGCAGAGCGACAAGGTAATCATCACGAGCGATAACCCCCGCTTCGAGGATCCGCAGGCCATCATCAACGATATGCTCGCCGGTCTCAACAAGGAACAGATGCGCAAGGTGGTGAGCATCGTCGACCGCAAGGAAGCCATCCGTACGGCATGCATGATGGCGCAGAAGGGCGACGTGGTGCTCGTGGCCGGTAAGGGTCATGAGGACTATCAGGAAATTAAGGGTGTGAAGCACCACTTCGACGACCATGAGGTCATTAAGCAAATATTCGGCATAAAATAGTAAGCTATGTTATATTATCTCTTCAGATTCTTGGAGCAGTATGGCATCAGCGGTTCCCACATGTGGGGCTACATCTCCTTCCGTGCACTGCTGGCGCTCATCCTGAGTCTGACCATATCGGCATGGTTTGGTGAGCACTTCATCAAGTACCTCAAGAGCAAGCAGATCACCGAGACCCAGCGCGACGCCAAGATCGATCCGTTCGGCGTGAAGAAGATTGGCGTGCCATCGATGGGCGGTGTCATCATCATCGTGGCCATCCTGATTCCCGTGCTGCTGCTGGGCCGTCTGCGCAATATCTATCTCATCCTGATGATCATCACCACCGTGTGGCTGGGTGTGCTTGGCGGCATGGACGACTTCATCAAGATCTTCAAGCGCGACAAGGAAGGCCTGAAGGGCAAATACAAGATTGTGGGTCAGGTGGGCATCGGACTCATCGTGGGTCTGGTGCTGTGGGCCTCGCCCGATGCCAAGATCAACGAGAACCTCGCCATAGAGCGCCAAAACGGACAGGAGGTGGTGGTGAAGCACCGCAGCGAGGCCCGCAAGTCGCTCAAGACGACGATACCTTTCGTGAAAGGACATAACCTGGACTACAGCCGCATCATGAGTTTCTGTGGCAAGTATAAGAACGCCGCCGGCTGGATTCTCTTTGTGATCATGACCATTTTCGTGGTGACCGCCGTCAGCAATGGCGCCAACCTCAACGACGGTATGGACGGCATGTGTGCGGGCAACTCCGCCATCATAGGCGTGGCCCTGGGCATATTGGCCTACGTGAGCTCGCACATCAACTTTGCCGCCTACTTGAACATCATGTATATACCCGGGTCGCAGGAGCTGGTGGTGTTCTTCTGTGCCTTTGTGGGAGCCCTCATCGGTTTCCTCTGGTACAATGCCTATCCGGCTCAGGTGTTCATGGGCGATACCGGTTCGCTCACGATTGGCGGCATCATTGGCGTGGGAGCCATCATCATCCACAAGGAATTGCTCCTGCCCATCCTCTGCGGCATCTTCTTCGTGGAGAGCCTGAGTGTGATCATGCAGGTGTGGTATTACAAGCTCGGCAAGCGCAAGGGCGTGAAGCAGCGCATCTTCAAGCGCACGCCTATCCACGACAACTTCCGTGTGACCGACGACCAGCTCGATCCTGAGTGCAAGTATCTCATCACGACTCCTCACAGTCCAAAGCATGAGAGCAAGATCACCATCCGCTTCTGGATCATCACCATCCTCCTCGCCGCCCTCACTATCATCACGCTGAAAATAAGATAAGGATTGAAAGGGCTAGATAATCTAGAAGCTCTAGATAATCTAGATTCTTTAGAAAATCTAGAATCTCTAGCCCCCTAAAAAATAAAAATCGAAATGAAAAGAATTGTTGTTTTGGGAGCCGGAGAGAGCGGTGCCGGAGCCGCCGTTCTGGCAAAGAAAGAAGGTTTTGACGTTTTTGTCTCCGACACTTCCCTCATCAAGGATAAATATAAAACCCTTCTCAACGACCACGGAATAGAGTGGGAGGAGGGCCACCACAGCGAGGAGAAAATCCTCAATGCCGACGAGGTGATCAAGAGTCCGGGCATTCCCAAGGAAGCACCGATGATTCAGAAACTGATGAAGCAGGGCACGCACATCATCAGCGAGATTGAATTCGCTGGCCGCTACACCCACTCCAAGATGATCTGCATCACCGGCAGCAACGGCAAGACCACCACTACCTCGCTCATCTATCATATCTTTAAGAGCGCAGGCTATGATGTAGGTCTGGCCGGCAACATCGGCCGCAGTCTCGCCTTGCAGGTGGCTGAGCAGCCGCATGACTACTATGTGATAGAGCTGAGCTCATTCCAGCTCGACAATATGTACGACTTCCGTGCCAACATCGCCATCCTGCTCAATATCACCCCCGACCATCTCGACCGCTACGACTTCAAGTTTGAGAACTATGCCGATGCCAAGATGCGCATCACGCAGAATCAGACGCCCGAGGATGCCTTCATCTATTGGAACGATGATCCCGTGACCAAGAAGGAACTGGAAAAATTCGAGATCAATGCCAAGCGCTGTCCGTTCTCTGAAGAGAAGGAGAATGGCTCCATTGCCTATGTCGAGGATGGTCAGTACAAGCTGGAGTATCCTGCGCCGTTCAGCATGCCGCAGGAGGAGCTCTCGCTCTCCGGCAAGCACAACCTCTACGACTCGCTGGCCGCAGGTCTGGCCGCCAACATTGCCGGCATCAGTCAGGACGTGATTCGCAAGAGTCTGAGCGACTTCCCCGGTGTGGAACACCGTCAGGAGAAGGTCTGCACCGTGCGTGGCGTGCTCTATGTCAACGACTCCAAGGCCACTAACGTGGATGCCTGCTGGTATGCGCTCGAGAGTATGAAAACGCCCGTGGTGCTCATTCTCGGTGGTAAGGACAAAGGCAACGACTACACCGAGATCAAGGATATGGTGAAGCAGAAGTGCCGCGGCCTCGTATATCTCGGTGCCGACAACAAGAAGCTTCACGACTTCTTCGACCCCATGGGTATTCCCGTTCGCGATACGCACAACATGAAAGACTGCGTGAACGCTTGTGCTGAGCTTGCTCAGCCCGGCGACACCGTGCTGCTGAGTCCTTGCTGCGCCAGCTTCGACTTGTTCCACAACATGGAAGAGCGTGGCGAGCAGTTTAAGGAGTGCGTGAGAAATCTCTGATAATACGAATGTTCAAGAAGGTAGGTAACATATTCAAGGGCGACAAGGTAATCTGGATGGTATTCCTCTTCCTGAGCCTTATCAGTGTGGTGGAGGTGTTCAGCGCCTCCTCCGAGCTGACCTATAAGGGTGGCAGCTATTGGGCACCTGTATTGAAGCATGTGGGAGTGCTCTTGGTGGGACTGGGCGGCATCATCGTCACCAGTCACGTCCATTGCAAGTACTTCCGCATCCTCACGCTCCTGCTCTTGGCCGTCTCGATTATCTCGCTGCTGGCCGTGCTCTTCGTCGGTCAGTCCACTAACGGAGCCCAACGCTGGATATCCGTCCTCGGTCTGCAGTTCCAGCCCTCAGAGATCGCCAAAGGCAGCATGGTGCTGGCGACGGCTCAGATTCTGAGTGCCACGCAGACCGACAAGGGCGCCGATGACCACGCGTTCAAATACATCTGCGTGGTGGGCGTCGTGGTGATAGGACTCATCTTCTTCGAGAACCTGTCTACGGCAGCGCTGCTGTCGGTCGTCATCTTCATGATGATGGACATTGGCCGCGTCTCGTGGAAATACCTGCGCGTGCTGGCCGGTGGAACCATCACCGTGGTCGTCATCGCGCTGAGCGCTGTGATGCTCATTGGTAAGGACGAGAGTCAGATGCCCAATCCTGACAAGCAACTCACCGAGGTAATGGCGCAGAAACAAGAGGAAAAGGGCGTCGTGGAGAAAATCTTCCACCGTGCGTCGACCTGGAAAACCCGAATCATCAAGCAGGTGGAGGGCTTCAAGGGATCGCCGCAGGATGTTGACTTGGACAAGGACGCACAGCGCGCCCATGCCAACATCGCCATAGCCTCGTCCAATATCATCGGTAAGGGACCGGGCAACAGTGTGGAGCGCGATTTCCTGTCGCAGGCTTTCTCCGACTTCATCTATGCCATCATCATAGAGGAGATGGGAATCTTCGGCGCCATATTCGTCGCCTTGCTCTACATCATCCTCCTCTTCCGAACCCGCTACATCGCCAACCGCTGCGAAAACTGCTTCCCGGCCTTCCTATCAATGGGACTGGCCCTGCTGCTTGCCACGCAGGCCGTGATGAACATGTGGGTGGCCGTGGGTCTGGCACCGGTCACGGGTCAGCCGCTGCCCCTCGTGAGCAAAGGCGGTACGTCGACGATCATCAACTGCCTCTATATCGGTGTGATATTGAGCGTCAGCCGTACGGCAAAGCGCCGCAACCGCGTGCAGAGTGGAGCCCAAACAGTCGCTTCGACGGCTGATGTCCGCTGAGTATAATTTTAGTCTGAGTTCGAAAAACGTACAGAAAAAAATAAAAGTAGTGAAAAAACAGCCAAAAAAGAAAGATTTTCATTACTTTTGCAATTGGCGCGTCATCGCCCATAGCCCCTTGAGGGCAAAGAGAACGTAAAAGAAGAAAACAAGAGCCGCACACGAAGGCTCAGAAAGATAAAAAGTCATGGACAACGAATTAAGAATCATCATCAGTGGCGGCGGTACGGGAGGACACATCTTCCCGGCTATCTCTATCGCCAATGCAATCAAGGCCAAGCGTCCCGATGCGAAGATACTCTTCGTGGGAGCTTTGGGAAAGATGGAGATGCAAAGAGTGCCGGCAGCTGGATATGAAATCAAAGGACTACCGATTTGCGGCTTCGACAGGAAACACCTTTTGAAGAATGTCGTCGTGCTGTTCAAGATATGGAAGAGCGAACGCATGGCCAAGCGCATCATCAAGGACTTCAAGCCCATGGCTGCTGTGGGAGTGGGCGGCTTCGCCAGCGGTCCTACGCTCAACATGTGTGCGGCCAAAGGCATTCCGTGCCTCATTCAGGAGCAGAACTCCTATGCGGGAGTGACCAACAAGCTCCTGGCCAAGAAGGCCGCAAAGATCTGCGTGGCCTACGACAACATGGAGCGCTTCTTCCCGAAAGACAAGATTGTGATGACGGGTAATCCCGTGCGCCAGAACGTGCTCAACGTGAAGCTGACGCCGCAGGAGGCCCGCAAGCAGTTCGGTCTTGACCCCGACAAGAAGACCATCCTCCTGGTGGGTGGTTCGCTCGGCGCCCGTACGGTCAATGAGAGCGTGCGTCAGCATTTCGATATGGTGAAGGCCAACCCCGACGTTCAGTTTATCTGGCAGACGGGCAAGTACTACAACGAGGAGATGAAGAAGGCCCTGAGCGACTACGGCCCGCTGCCCAACCTGAAGCAGATGGACTTCATCGCCGATATGGGCACCGCCTATAAGGCTGCCGACCTCGTCATCAGCCGTGCCGGTGCAAGCTCCATCAGTGAGTTCTGCCTTATCGGCAAGCCTGTGATCCTCGTACCGAGTCCCAATGTGGCCGAAGACCATCAGACGAAGAACGCCATGGCGCTCGTGAACAAGAACGCCGCCGTCTACGTGAAGGACAGTGAGGCAGCCGACGTGCTGCTCAAGCAGGCCCTCGCCATCGTACACGACGACAAGCAACTGGCTTCGCTCTCGCAGAACATCGCCAAACTGGGACTCAAAGATAGCGCCGACGTCATCGCCGACGAAGTTATAAAATTAGCACAACATGGAACTGAAAGATATTAAAGCCGTTTATTTCATCGGCGCCGGTGGCATTGGCATGAGTGCCATCGCCCGCTATTTCATCAATCGTGGACTTGTGGTGGCAGGCTACGACAAGACTCCTTCTGCTCTTACCAGCCAGTTGGAGAAGGAAGGTATGCTCATCCACTACGAGGAGAACGTGGACGAGATCCCCCACGCCTGCCGCGACCCGAAGTCGTGTCTCGTGGTTTACACCCCCGCCATTCCTGCTGAGCACAAGGAACTCTGCTACTTCCGCGAGCGCAACTTCACCATAGAGAAGCGGGCACAGGTGCTGGGCACCTTGACGCGTACCCACAAGGGCCTGTGCTTTGCTGGCACTCACGGCAAGACCACCACTTCCACCATGTGCGCCCACATCATGCATCAGAGTCATCTCGACTGCAATGCCTTCCTGGGCGGTATCTCGAAGAACTACGGAACCAATTATATCCTGTCCAACCAGAGCGACTTCGTGGTCATTGAGGCCGATGAGTTCGACCGCTCTTTCCATTGGTTGCGTCCCTGGATGACGGTCATCACCGCCACCGACCCCGACCATTTGGACATCTACGGCACGAAGGAGGCCTATCTGGAGAGCTTCCGCCACTACACCGAGCTCATTCAGCCGGGTGGCGCACTCATTATCCACACCGGTCTTGAGGTGAAACCCAATGTGGGCCCCGACGTGCGTACGTATACCTACAGCCGCAACGAGGGCGACTTTCATGCAGAGAACGTGAGAATCGAGAAGGGCGAAATCACCTTCGACTTCGTTTCTCCCCTCGGCAATATCGCCAATGTTCAGCTCGGCCAGCCCATTCCTATCAACGTGGAGAACGGCGTGGCCGCAATGGCTATGGCACAGCTCAACGGCTGCACGGCCGAGGAAATCAAATACGGCATGGAGACCTATCACGGCGTGGAGCGTCGCTTCGACTTCAAGATTCGCAACCAGCGCCACGTGCTGCTCTCCGACTACGGTCATCACCCCAAGGAGATCATGACCAGCGCCCGCTCTCTGCGCGAGCTCTATCCCGACAGAAAGATCACCGTCATCTTCCAGCCGCATCTCTATACCCGTACACGTGACTTCTACAAGGATTTCGCTGAGGCTCTGAGCATGTTCGACGAGGTGATTCTCACCGAGATCTATCCCGCCCGCGAGCAGCCCATACCGGGCGTGACGAGCGAGTTGATCTACGACAACCTTCGCCCCGGCATCGAGAAGCAGATGATCAAGAAGGACGACGTGCTCAATTTCGTGAAGAGCCGCGACTTCGACGTGCTCGAGATTCTCGGCGCAGGCAATCTCGACGACTACGTGCCGCAGATTGCCAAGCTCATCGAGCAGAAAGAGAAATAATAAGGTCGGTCTAAGTTCGCGAGTATTGCCATGCGATTCAATTGGAAGAAAATTCTTCTTTGCACGGTGGATGTCATTGTCGGTGGTTATCTGGTGGCGGCTGTGACGGCTTTCAACAAGCCCGACGAGAGCGCTCTGATATGCCGGAAGGTGAATATCTACATTCAGGACGAGGTCACCAACGGCTTCATCACAACCGCCGAGGTGAAAAAACGTCTGGACTCGTCGGAACTGCAGCCTATGGGCAAGCCGCTGAGCGCGGTCAACGGCCGTGAGATAGAGCAGATGCTCGAGCAGAGCGCGTTTATCAAGAAGGCCGAATGCTCCAAGACGATGGACGGGACGGTGGATATCTGGGTGACGCAGCGCATGCCCGTGGTGCGTATCAAGAGCGACAACGGACAGGACTACTATGTGGACGACAACGATTGCGTGATGCCTAACTCGCGCTACACCTCCGACCTGATCATTGCCACAGGCAACATCAGCCGCTCGTATGCCACGCGCTACGTCTCGCCTCTGGCCAAGGCCATCAACGAGAGCGACCTCTGGCGCAATCAGATAGAGCAGGTCAACATCCTGCCGGACTACTCGGTGGAGATCGTTCCGCGAGTGGGCGACCACATCGTCAATATCGGACAGCTGCCCACGTATCGCGACAAGAAATACCGCGACAAGGCCATCAAGGACTATGTCGACAGTCAGCTGGAGCGCTTGCGCAAGTTCTACGTCTACGGACTCTCCAAGGCAGGGTGGAACAAGTACTCCTATATTAACCTGGAATTCTGCAACCAGATTATTTGCACGAAAAGATCAGAAAAAAGATAAGAATAAGATATGTCTAAAGAATTTATCGTTGCCATAGAGCTGGGATCGTCTATGATAAGAGGTATCGCCGGGCACAAGAACCCCGACGGCAGTATCACTGTGCTTGCCTACGCCACTGAGAAGTCCAATCAGTGCATCCGCAAGGGTGCTGTTTACAATGTCGACAAAACCGTGCAGGCCATCAATCACGTCATCACGCAGATGGAGTCTACGCTGTCCACGCGAATCGACCGTGTCTATGTGGGCATCGGCGGCCAGTCGGTCCACAGTGTGAAGAACTCAAAGGAGAAGACCTTCCCCTTGGAGACGCGTATCAGCGACGAGATCGTCGACTCGCTGCGCGACGACAATGCCGCTACCATCTATCCCGAGATGCAGCTGCTCTATCCTGTGGCCCAGGAATTTAAGGTGGACAATCAGTACCAGGTGGACCCCGTCGGCATACAATGTCATCGCATTGAGGGCAACTTCCTCAATATTCTTTGTCGCAAGAACAACTATCGCAACTTGAACAACTGCTTTGAGCGGGCCGGTCTGCAGATTGCCGAGATGTATCTCGCCCCTGTGGCCCTGGCCGACAGCGTGCTGACCAGTACGGAGAAGCGGACGGGCTGCGCGCTCATCGACTTCGGCGCTCAGACCACCACGGTTGCCGTATACTACAAGAGCATTCTGCGCCATCTCTCAGTGGTGCCCTTGGGCAGTGAAAACATCACCCTGGATCTTGAGAGCTATCCCATGGAGCGCGAGGAGGCTGAGAGCCTGAAACTCAAGTACGGCAGCGCATATACGGAAAACGAGAACGTTGACCCCACGAAGAAGTACGACATCAATCCGTCGCGCAAGATCGACAGCGTCAAGTTCCTGGAAATTGTTGAGGCCCGTGCCACGGAGATCATTGCCAACGCCATCAACCAGATCCCTACGGAGTATTCCGACAAACTCACCAGCGGCATCGTGATTACCGGCGGTGGAGCCAACATGCGCAATATGCAGCTGGCCATAGAGAAGATCAACCACAATTATAAGATACGCCAGGCAACATTCGTCAAGCAGGCCATCAAGTCGAACAAGTCGGAGCTCAACAGCCACGACGGCACGCTCAACACGCTGTTGGGACTGCTGGCCAAGGGCGATATGAACTGTGCCGGTTCTCAGATACCTACCACGATTTTCGACGACCATCTCCAGCCCAACGTTGCTGCCGCTGCGCAGCCTACCGACGGGAAGAGCGATGGCGACGGCAAGGTTTCCAACAAGCCGGAAGAGCATGCCGAGCCCGTGGCAGACGGCAAGGACAAGGATAAAGACAAGGAACAGAACGGAAAGGAGTCTCAGGGCAACACCCGTGCAGGAAAATTCCGCAAGGGACTGCGGAAGTTCTGGAATCGTCTGATGGAAGAAGAGAACCAAGAAGACAATCAATGAACCTATAAAGAATAATAGATATGGACGATAATAAACATCCTATAGTTGACTTTGGTGCTCCCGAAAAGGAAAACCTCATCATAAAGGTTATCGGAGTGGGTGGCGGTGGAGGCAATGCTGTTACCCACATGTATAAGGAGGGTATTCAGGACGTTTCGTTCCTGCTCTGCAATACTGATGCCCAGGCGCTCGACGCCTCACCCGTGCCCTGCCACCTCCAGTTGGGCACCGAAGGTCTTGGTGCCGGCAACCGTCCGGAGAAAGCCCGCAAGGCTGCCGAGGACAGTGCCGAAGATATCAAGGCCATGCTGAACGACGGTACGAAGATGGTATTCATAACGGCAGGTATGGGCGGCGGCACCGGTACAGGCGCCGCCCCCGTCATTGCCCGCATCAGCAAGGAGATGGGCATCCTCACCGTGGGTATCGTCACGATTCCCTTCAAGTGGGAGGGTGCCAAGAAAATCGACCAGGCCCTCGACGGCGTGGAGGAGATGGCAAAGCATGTCGACGCCCTCCTCGTGATCAACAACGAGCGTCTGCGCGACGTCTACTCCGACCTCAACGTGCTCGCAGCCTTCGGCAAGGCCGACGACACGCTCTCTGTGGCCGCCAAGAGCATTGCCGAGATCATCACCGTGCGTGGTGTGATCAACCTCGACTTCCAGGATGTGAAGACCGTGCTCAAGGATGGTGGTATCGCCATCATGTCTACGGGTTATGGCGAGGGTGAGGGCCGTGTGAAGAAGGCCATCCAGGATGCTCTCCACTCTCCGCTGCTCAACAACAACGACGTCTACAACTCCAAGCGCATCCTGCTCTCCATCGCTTTCAACAATGAGGGCGAAGGCAATCAGGGACTCCGCATGGAGGAGATGAACGACGTCAACGACTTCATGTCGCAGTTCAACGAGGGCTTCGAGATTAAGTGGGGACTCTCTGTCGACCCCGACCTTGGCGACAAGGTGAAGGTGACGTTGCTCGCCACGGGATTCGGGCTGAAGGACATCGACGGCATGAACGACCACATCAGCACCCGCGACAAGATCAACATCGACCAGAAGGCAGCCGAAGACGAGGAGCGCAAGATCAAGCGCCGCAATGGCTACTACGGCGAGGATGTGGCCAGTCCCCACTATCATCGTCCGCGCCATATCTTCATCTTCAAGCCCGAGGAGCTCGACAACGAGGATGTCATTCTCAAGGTCGACGACCTACCCACCTACCGCCGTACGAGTCAGCAGCTGCAGGAAATCAGCAAGCAGTCGAGCGTTACGGCCAGCAGCGAGACCGAGGAGAAGAAGGCTCCCGTGCAGGGAACGATTAGTTTTGTGGATTAAGCAAAGGAATTAAACAATAATAGTATTATGGCTTTATTTGAACAGATAAGCGGAGACATCCAGAAGGCCATGAAGGCCCGCGACAAGGTGCGCCTGGAGACGCTCCGCAACATCAAGAAAGTATTTCTCGAAGCCGCCACTGCCCCCGGAGCAAACGGCCAGCTGGCCGACGACAAGGCCCTGAAGATCATCCAGAAGCTCGTCAAGCAGGGCGAGGAGAGCGCTGCCACCTATCAGCAGGCCAACCGTCCCGAGCTCGCCAATGAGGAACTGGCTCAGGTGGCCGTGATGAAAGAGTATCTTCCCAAGCCGCTCTCGGCCGAGGAGATCGAGAAGGTTGTGGCCGGCATCATCTCGCAGACCGGTGCCCAGGGCATGAAAGACATGGGCCGCGTGATGGGAATGGCCAACAAGCAGATGGCCGGTAAGGCTGAAGGCAAGCAGATTGCCGACATCGTCAAGAAATTACTCAACAACTAACAGATCATTTATCCAACATTCATAACAGATCTATTTTAATCGCAAGGGCAACGACTGTGAAGTGGCTGCCCTTTTCAATAAATTAAACATAACATTTTATAAATCTTTACTAACCTCTTGTTTGTATCAAATAGGAATGATAACTTTGCAGTATCAACCAAATAACCTTATAAAAAATGAAGAGACGTATTTCCAATGCCAAAGGCTATGTTGAGGATGTGGCTGACACCATCACACGCTACATCGACAACAAGGAAAACTATCCTAACAATGCGTGCCTTATCGTGCAACCCGTGCTTTGCGAGACCGTGATCGACGACCCGCAGTACACGAAAGATTGTGATATCTACGATCTTCGCCATTTCATCAAGAAAGAGGCCAACGGTGAGGAACTTCCCGACCGCGACAGCATCGAACGCTTGGCACGCAGATATTACGCTTGACAAAAGCCTGGCCCGACCAGGACTTATCCCCCCTTTCAAAGCCTCCACTCTGTCTTTGAGGATTCTTGAAATCATGGCAAAGTGGAGGTTGTTCGCATATAGAAGTTTTCCTTTTCACCTCTATCTGTTAATCATTTGTAAATGTTTTGCAACGTTTGTGGTCAACTCAGGAAAAAACTTTATATTTGTGAATAATTAATTAAAAAAACATCCATTCGACTGAAACAAACTGTTTGCGTCCAATAACTAAGAATTGATCATGACAAAGGAAGAGAGATATAAATTCATAATGGACCAGCTGCTCAAGCGTGGTTCGGTTCTTGTGTCGGAACTTTCAGAGATGCTGGAAGTGTCGTCGGTAACGATACGCAAGGATCTGACAGAGATGGAAAAGTCGGGAAAACTCTACCGTAGTCATGGCAAGGCTATCATCGTGAATCCCTTCACCAACAACCGCACGGTCAACGAGAAGGAGAAACTGGCACCCGAGGAGAAATACTCTATTGGCATGGAGGCCGCCAAGCTGATCACCTACAACGACTCCATCATCATCGCCTCGGGCACTACGATCCATTCTTTCGCCCAGTGCATAAAGCCCATCCAGAAGCTCACCGTCGTGTCGGCGTCGCTCAAGGCGTCGATGTATCTGGCCCAGGACAACAACATCGACATCATCCAGCTGGGCGGAATGCTGCGCCACAGCTCGCTCTCCGTTGTGGGCTCTTATGGCGAGACCTTCCTGCAGGGCTGCTCGTTCAGCAAGCTCTTCCTGGGCGTTGACGGCATCGATCCTGAATACGGCATTTCGACCACCGACCTCCGCGAGGCCCATCTCAACCAGATCATGATGAGCGCGGCGCAGAAGACCATCGTGCTGGCCGACTCGTCGAAGTTCGGCCGCCGCGGGTTTGCCAAGATTGCCAATCTTAGCGATGTGGATATGATCATCACCGACTCCAAGGTGAGCAAACAGATGATAAGTAAAATGGAGGAGCTGGGCATCGAGCTCGTTGTAGCCCAGACCGCCGGCCCCGCAATCAAAGAGTGAGACAGACGGTTCTGCCCTTCCGCAAGAAGAGAGAACAAAAAGATATGAGATTATGAACACACCAAACGAATTTGACGACATTCGCCCGTTTAACAGCGAAGAATTGCCAGCGGTTTATGAGCGGTTGCTGGCCAACCCTCAGTTCCAGGCCGTGCTGAGATTCCTCTATCCCAACATTCCGCTTGAGACCATTGCCACGCGTATGCGCAAGTGCAAGACCAACATGGAATTTCAGCTCACATTTTGCTACGGTTTTCTCAAAGACCTGCTCAAACATGCCAGCCGTGGCTGCGACATGGACATCAGCGGCATCTCCAACCGCCGCTGCTACACCTTCATGAGCAACCACCGCGACATTGTGCTCGACTCGGCACTCCTCGACATGCTGCTCGTCGATGCCAAGTTCGACACCACTTGCGAGATTGCCATCGGCGACAATCTGCTGTCGCTGCCTTGGGTGCTCGACATTGTCCGTGTGAACAAGAGTTTCATCGTGCGCCGTGGCCTGATGGCCAAGGACCGCCTGAAGTCAAGCATTGAGCTCTCGCGCTACATGCACTTCGCCATTCAGGAGAAGCACGAGAATCTGTGGATTGCCCAGCGTGAGGGCCGCGCCAAGGATTCTGACGACCGCACGCAGAAGGGCATCATCAAGATGCTCACCCTGGGTGGGGAAGGATCGTTCATCGAGCGTTTGCAGCAGCTGCATATCGTGCCGCTGTCCATCAGCTATGAGTTTGATCCCTGCGACTACCTCAAGGCGGCTGAGTTCCAGTTGCGCCGCGACAACCCTGATTGGCACAAGGGTCCGATGGACGACGTCATCAGCATGCGTACGGGTATCGCCGGATTCAAGGGACATATCCACTTCCACTGCGCGCCCTGCATCGACGACTATCTCGAGGCACTGAAGAGTTCAAAGAACAACAACAATGAGGTGATGGACGAGATCTGCAACTACATCGACCATCAGATTCACCTCTACTACCGGCTCTATCCCGGCAACTACATCGCCCTCGACGAGTTGCGTGGCACCAAGGACTTCACCGATCAGTATTCTGAACATCAGAAGGAAGTGTTCGATGCCTACCTGCACCGTCGTCTGAGCAAGATTGACATTCCCAACAAGGACGATGCCTTCCTTCGCGAGCGCCTCTTGACGATGTACGCCAATCCTGCCATCAACTACCGCAAGGCCCACGGGCTGGAATAACCCCTTACGCCCTCTTTTATAACAATATTGCGCTCCCCTCCCTCCATCAGCGAGAGAGGGGAGCGATTTTTGTATAATTCATAATTCATAATTCATAATTCATAATTGGCTGCTAGTAGGAGGGCCGTCATTCCTGACGACCAAGAAAGAAGGGAGAAGACCCACCCCTAACCCCTCAAAGACCCACCCCTACCCCCTCCCTACAAAGGGAGGGGAACGCAACCCTCCTACGAGGCAGTAGGAGAGCTGTCATTCCTGACGACCAAGAAAGAAAAAGCCCTCCTTGCCCCTGACTAGATTTATTTTTTCAAGAATTTGAGAATTAGAGAATTTTCTTATACCGACCAAGAATTTGTTTAGAATTAGAGAATTTTCTTGCACCTATTGATTGCAGGGACGGCCTTGTGACCGTCCGCCTTATTCGTTTATTATTCTTTATTCCGTGTAGCGGAGCGTTAAATAACTATTGATGTTCGTAGGATGCTGTCATTCCTGACGGCCAGGAAAGAATGCCCGATTCGCATCATCAGGGAAATCATTCGGCGGCAGGAATGCCGTCGCTCCTACAAACGTCGTTTGTTATCAACGCTCCATTCACAGAATAATGGATTTCTCGCCTCGAACTTTCCTGATTTGGAAAGTTTTTCTTAACTTTGCAACAAGCAATAAGTGACGAATATGGAAAATAAGAGTTTAGGAATGATTATACGTGAGGAGCGGAAGAAGAAAGGCCTCACGCAAGCCCAACTGGGGAAACTTATTGGCCTGAAGGAGTCGCGCGTGTCAAAGATAGAACATGGTGCTCCCATAACGCCTGAAGTAGCTTCCTTTATCCTTGGAAAAATGGGGTCAGCATTGCAAATCAATGTGGTCGACAACAACAGTTATGACCCGGAATTAGGGGATTTCGTCGTATCTGTAATAGCTAATTTTGCAGATGAGAAGAAAATTTCTCTGAGTCAGGCCTACACCTACATTGTCACCTTTAAGGGAATGGACTTCCTGCGTCAGCACCAAGATATCGAGAAGACGCTTAGCAATCATGAGATTGTCAATGATGTCTCGCGCGTATGCGCAAATAATGGCGGTCGCCTAGGATATTCTGCCATGGAACGAATTAGACTTATGATTACAGATAAACTTGAGATTGAGAAACTGCTGGTCCGGCTCACAGATGTTATTGCCAAAGAGCTGCACTTGTCAACATTGGCTGCTGTAGGCGCAGTATGCATGTCAAAAGTAGCCAACAGTTTGAAAAGTGGAAATATCCCAGAAGGTACTAGCTTTGATGATTTATCAAAGCGCCTGATCAAAGAAGTTACTATGGCAGGTTGATGTCTCTAATCATATTTGTTGGCGGTGGCATATAATGTGTTCCCCATAGATAATAATCTCATGCTATTATGGATTAATGTTTCGTGACGGTCGTCACGAAACAACGTGACGATTGTCACGAACGAACGTGACGATTGTCACGAACGAACGTGACGGTTGTCACGAACCAACGTGACGATTGTCACGAACGAACGTGACGGTTGTCACGAACGAACGTGACGGTTGTCACGAACCAACGTGACGGTCGTCACGCGACGTCTTTTCTATATATTCTGCGTGTTATTCCTTACCGTTCGCGTATGTCGAACAGCATCTACGATGATTGCGGTGGCTGGTAGCAATTGTCAGATACAAAAAAAAGAAGCAAAGTCAACCTTGCTTCTTTCTGTCCTTTTTACTCCTCCTTGAGGGCTGCGGATTACTTTCCGTGATTCTCATCAGATACGGTCAGCTTCTTGCGGCCATGTGCGCGACGGGAAGCCAGTACTCTGCGGCCGTTCTTGGTGGCCATGCGCTCGCGGAAACCATGCTTGTTCACGCGGCGGCGGTTGTGAGGCTGAAATGTTCTTTTCATCTTCTTATCTTATTTTTATTTATTGTATGTCGATTTGTGAGAGATGAGGGCTGTATACTTGTCAACCCACGTTTCGAGGTGCAAAATTACTCATATTTTTTGGAATAACAAAGAATTAAGTGATTTTTCGCCCTTACTTTTCCGTTTTTTTATAAAATTGTGCTAACTTTGCACCCGAGAATTAATTGCTCGCCTTTAGGCGGCCATCAACTCGCATCAGAAATATTTAGATTCGCAATAACAGTATGATTAATTCACAGGAAATCAAAATCGGAACTTGTATCCGTATGGACGGCGGCATCTGGAGATGCATCGACTTCCAGCATCGTAAGCCCGGAAAGGGTAACACCGTCATGAACACCAAACTCAAGAATGTGGCCGACGGACGTGTGTTGGAGCGCACTTTCCAGATTGGATTCAAGCTCGACGACGTGCGTGTTGAGCGTCGTCCCTACCAGTATCTCTATGAAGATGCAACGGGCTATATCTTCATGAATCAGGAGACTTACGAGCAGATTCCTATCGCTAAGGAGCAGATCACTGGCGTTGAGTTCATGAAGGAGAACGACGTCGTTGAGGTTGTTACAGATGCTTCGGATGGTACCATCCTTTCTGCCGAAATGCCCGTGAAGACCCAGCTGAAGGTCACTCACAGCGAGCCGGGCGTGAAGGGCAACACCGCCACCAACGCTACAAAGCCCGCCACTCTGGAGTCTGGCGCTGAGATTCGCGTGCCCCTCTTCATCAACGAGGGCGACACCATCCTCGTCGACACCCGCGACGGCAGCTATATCAGCCGTGTAGCCGACAAGTAAGTCTGACCCAACAACAAGCCTCTCCTCCCGGAGAGTGTGGACGGAATTGTCCTCCATAGGTCGGGATTATTTCAAGAAAATTGTTAGGGCAGTCGCATCAGACCTTCTGATGTGACTGCCCATTTTCTTTTCATAATCAGCTGCGGCCCCTATAGCTTCTATAGCTTCTATAGCAACTATAGTCTCTATAGCAGCTATAGCCCCTATAGTAACTATAGCCCCTATAGCAACTATAGCTTCCTATAGCCCCCTATAAGCCCCCCAAAATAAAACCTCTCGCCCCTCAAACCTCTTAACTCAATCCTCGATATGAAGTACTCATTTATCATTCCCGTTTTCAACCGCCCCGATGAGGTCAACGAACTGCTCGACAGTCTTACGCGGCAGACGCTTCACGATTTTGAAGTTGTCATCGTGGAAGACGGATCACAGATTACCTGTGAGCAGGTCTGCCAGAAATATTCCGATAAGCTTGACCTCCATTATTTTATGAAGCCGAACAGCGGTCCCGGTCAGAGCCGCAACTATGGCGTGGAGCGCGCTAAGGGAGAGTACGTCATCATCTTGGACTCCGACGTGGTGCTTCCCGAGAACTATCTGCATGCCGTCGACGAGGAACTGCGCCGTAAGCCGTCCGATGCTTTCGGCGGTCCCGACAGTGCTGCCGACTCTTTCACTCCTGTGCAGAAGGCCATCTCCTACAGCATGACCTCCTTCTTCACCACCGGTGGCATACGTGGCGGAAAGAAAAAACTCGACAAGTTCTATCCCCGTTCGTTCAATATGGGCGTGCGCCGCGACGTCTATCTGCGGCTTGGCGGCTTCTCCAAGATGCGCTTCGGCGAGGACATCGACTTCTCCATCCGCATCTTCAAGGCCGGCTGTTCCTGTCGTCTCTTCCCCGAGGCCTGGGTGTGGCACAAGCGCCGCACCGACTTCCGCAAGTTCTGGCGCCAGGTCTACAACAGCGGTATCGCCCGCATCAACCTCTATAAGAAGTATCCCGAGAGTCTGAAACTCGTCCATCTGTTGCCGATGGTGTTCACTGTGGGCGTAGTGCTCTTGCTGATTCTCTTCCTCTACGGAATTGGCTACATGATAGCACCGTTGGCTGCCGATGCCTCTGCCGCGACTTGGGTGCGAGGGCTCGTCATCGCCATCACGGCCCTGCTGCCCCTCATTTTCTATAGCGGACTCATCTTTATCGATTCCGCCATGCAGAACAAGAGCCTGTGGATTGGCCTGCTGAGCATCCGTGCCGCCTTCACCCAGCTCATGGGTTATGGCTGCGGCTTCCTGCAGGCATGGTGGCGACGCTGCGTGAGAGGCAAGGATGAGTTCAGCGCCTATCAGAAGAATTTTTATAAGTGATGGCTTCTAGGCTTTCTAGATTTTCTAGAGTCTCTGGAGCTTCTAGATAATCTAGAGCCTCTAGATTTTCTAGCCTTCTATATTAAACGATTATGAAGAAAGTCAGCATCAAAGAGTTGCCCGAGGATGAGCGGCCGCGCGAACGGTTGCTCAAGTATGGTCCTGAGAATCTCAGCGATGCCGAGCTGTTGGCCATTCTCATCGGCTCGGGCACGCCGAAGATGTCGGCCGTGGAGGTGATGAAGAACGTTCTGGCCCACTGCAAGGGCAACCTCAATACACTGGGCCGCATGAGTGTTGACGAGCTCACCACCTTCGACGGCATTGGTCCGGCCAAGGCCATCACCCTCCTCGCCGCCTGCGAACTCGGCAAGCGGCGGCAACGTGCTGACATCGCCGAGAAAAAGGATATGCGCTCTGCTGCCAACATCTACGACTATATGCGCACGCAGATTGCCGACAAACAGGTGGAGGAGGCCTGGGCGTTGCTGCTCAATCAGAATTTTAAGCTCATCAAGGCCGTGCGTATCAGTCGTGGTGGTCTCACCGAGACGGCCGTCGACATCAGAGTGGTGATGAAGCAGGCGCTGCTGTGCAATTCCACGGTGCTTGCCCTCTGCCACAACCATCCGAGCAACAACCCTCATCCCAGCACCGCCGACGACCGTCTGACGCAGAACGTGAAGAAGGCCTGCGACTATCTGCGTTTTTATTTTGTCGATCACGTCATCATCTGCGATGGCGCCTATTACAGCTACCGCGAGCAGGGAAGGCTGTGATTTTTTTTAGTTCCTGAGTTGTTTAGTTTCTGAGTTTTTGAGCCTTTAGTTGCTTTGGCTGCTATAGCTTCTATAGTTTCTATAGCTACTATAGCCCCTATAGCTCCTATGGAAAGACCCCCTTGCTCATCCCGGCATTCATACATCTTTACAATAATATTGCTCAGCTATTCGTTCCATTCTTGCTATCCCCTTTTTCTTCATCTTTTTGCTCGAAATCACTTTCGAAAGAATATCTCCAAACGAAAACGAAACGAAACTTTATCCACTAAAAGTTATCAAGTTTTAAATTGTAAGCAAATTGTTCTGATAACACCAAATGGTAAAAATGAACACATTTGGGTAACTTTTTGGATAATATTTCGTTTGCGGATAAATTTTATTGTTAATTTGAGTTAACAAATTCATCGTTATTAATCAGAAAAAACTATATTTGCAACCGAAAGAAATTAGTTCGGTTCGAAAGTTCTTTTCGATTAAAACGAAATTGATTCTATGTGGAGCTTGAATAAAAACATATAACAGTCTAAAAACCTGGTAAAGGATGGATAAGTTTGAAGAATATGATGTAGTCATCATCGGTGGTGGTATCACGGGAGCCGGAACGGCACGCGATTGCTCCATGAGAGGCCTCAAGGTTTTGGTGGTCGAGAAATACGACTTCACCAATGGCGCTACGGGCCGCAATCATGGTCTGCTTCATAGCGGCGCCCGCTATGCGGTTACCGACGGTGAGTCTGCTGCTGAATGTATCAAGGAGAACATGACGCTCCGTAAGATTGCCTCACATTGTGTAGACGAGACCGATGGCCTTTTTATTACCCTGCCCGAGGATGACCTCAACTATCAGAAAACTTTCGTTGAAGCCTGTACGCGTGCTGGAATCCGTGCCGACATTATCTCGCCGGAAGAAGCCCGCCGCATCGAGCCCGCTGTGAACCCTACGTTGATAGGTGCCGTCAGAGTGCCCGACGCCTCAATCGATCCCTTCCGCCTTACCACGGCCAACATCATCGACGCCCGTCGCCACGGTGCTGTCATGAAGACCTATGAGGAAGTGGTGGGACTGATCGTTGAGAACGCCACCGTCAAAGGCGTGAAGCTCCGCAACAACCACACGGGAGAGATAACCGAAGTCCACTGCCGCCTCGTCATCAACGCCGCTGGTGTCTGGGGACAGAATATCGCCAAGATGGCCGACATCACCGTCAACATGTTCCCCGCCAAGGGCACGCTGCTCATCTTCGGCCACCGCGTCAACAACATGGTGATCAACCGTTGCCGCAAGCCCGCCAATGCCGACATCCTTGTGCCCGACGATTCCGTTTGCGTCATCGGTACCACGAGCGACCGAGTTCCACTCGACACCGTCGACAACCTTAGCATCACACCCGAGGAGGTTGACATCCTGATCACCGAGGGCGAGAAACTTGCTCCTGCCCTTGCTTCAACACGTATTCTTAGAGCTTATTGCGGTGTGCGTCCGCTTGTTGCCGCCGATAACGATCCTTCTGGCCGCAATATCAGCCGTGGCATCGTGCTCCTCGACCATGAGCAGCGCGACGGACTGAAAGGCTTCATCACCATCACCGGTGGTAAGATGATGACCTACCGCTTGATGGCTGAGAAGGCTACTGACCTGGCCTGCAAGAAGCTGGGCGTAGACAAGAAGTGCGAGACCGCCACCACGCCGCTGCCCGGTTCGGAGACCAAGCCTGAGGCCAGTGGCACGAGCCACGACGCCCGCCAGTTCAGCTTCTACGCCATGGAAGGCCGCCACGGCACGATGACCCGCGACATTCCATCCGGCACGCCCGAGGACGACGCTCTGGTTTGCGAATGCGAGAACGTCACCGCCGGTGAGGTGAAATTCGCTGTCGACAAACTCCACGTACACAACATCATCAACCTGCGCCGCCGCACCCGCATCGGCATGGGCACCTGCCAGGGCGAGCTCTGCGCCGCCAGAGGCGCCAACGTGCTCTGCAAGGTGGCGAAGATGCAGACCGAGAAAGCCGAGCGCGATCTGGCTGCCTTCGTCTCCGAGCGCTGGAAGGGCATGCAGCCCGTGGCTTGGGGCGACACCCTCAACGAAGCACAACTCACATCACTGATATATGAAGACCTTTGCGGACTTAACCAACTCGCTGGAGAAGGAAAGGAGATTGCAAGATGAAATATGACATTATTATAATAGGTGGCGGTCTGACGGGCTTGACCTGCGGCATCGCCTTGCAGAAAGCTGGCAAGAAGGTGGCTGTTGTGGCTGCCGGTCAAAACACGCTGCATTTCAACTCCGGCTCCTTCGACCTGTTGGGCTGTGACGAGAAAGGTCAGGCTGTGGAGAATCCGCTCCAGGCCATCACATTGCTCAGCGCCGCTCATCCTTACCACAAGGTGGCCGACGTGAAGGCTCTTGCCGAAGAGGCCCGCAAGCTTCTTGAGGAGGCTGGCGTGAGCGTCACGGGCAATGCCGACCGCAATCATTACCGCCTCACTCCCATGGGCGTGCTCAAGGCCGCATGGCTCACTGTCAGCGGAATGGTGACGAGCGATTCTGCCACCACGCTTCCCTGGAAGAAGGTGACGCTGATGAACGTTCGCGGCTTCCTCGACATCCCCATGGAGTTCCTGGCCGACAACCTCGCCAAGATGGGCGTGAGCGTGGAGCGCAAGGAGTTCACCACTCCCGAACTGGAGAATGCCCGCCGCAGTCCCTCTGAGATGCGCGCCACCAATGTGGAGAAAGTGCTCGAGCGCAACGACAATCTTAAGCGCATGGTTGAGGCCATCCGCCGCGAGAATGCTTCGGGCGACGTGATTCTGCTGCCCGCCTTCCTGAGATCGGTCAAGGATCTCGACAAACTCGTTGGCAAGGACGTCCACTTCGTCGCCACGTTGCCTCCATCGGTTCCAGGTGTGTTTGTCAACGAGGCTCTGCGCCGCCGCTTCTATCAGCTGGGCGGTATGCTCTTCGCCAACGACCGAGTGGACGCCGGTGTCTTCTCGGGCAAGCGTCTGAGCTACGTCACCACCGAGAAGCTAGTCGGCGAGCGTCTTGAGGCCGACTGCTTCGTGCTCGCCACCGGTTCGTTCGAGAGCCGCGGCCTGATGAGCAACTATCAGAAGGTCTACGAGCCCATCTTCGACCTCGATGTGGATGCTGATGCCGACCGCTCAAAGTGGACCGAAAAGTATTTCTTCGACGCACAGCCTTTCATGAAATACGGCGTCAAGACCGACGATACGCTGCATGCGCTGAAAGACGGAAAACCCATCGAGAACCTCTTCGCAGCTGGTTCCGTGCTCTGCGGCCACAATGCCGTGAAGCTGGGCGACCGTCAGGGCGTGGACATGCTCACCGCGCTTCAAGTAGCAAACAACATTTTGAATAGGAGATAACGACCATGTCAGAAACTCAGATAAAGGCAAAAAGCAAATTCAACTTCGAGCAGTGCCTCAAGTGTTCTATCTGCACCGTGTATTGCCCGGTGTCGGCAGTAGAGCCCAACTATCCCGGCCCCAAGCAGTCGGGTCCCGACAATGAGCGCTACCGCATCAAGGGTTCCGAGTTCTTCGACGAGGCCTTGAAGCTCTGTCTCAACTGCAAGCGCTGCGAGGTGGCTTGTCCCGAACATGTCAACGTGGGCGACCTCATCCAGAAGGCCCGTAAGGACTACAGCCACTACCGCCCCTCTCTGCGCGACAAGATGCTGGCCAGCACCGACTTCGTAGGCACCATGGCCCACACCTTTGCTCCGCTCACCAACTTCGCGCTGAGCCTGGGCATCACCAAGACCGTGCTCGACGGCGTGATGAAGATCGACAAGCACCGCCAGTTCCCCGCCTATTCGTTCCAGACCTTCGAGCAGTGGTATAAGAAGCACGCCAAGGAGCAGGAACAATATAAGAAGCACGTCAGCTATTTCCACGGCTGCTATGCCAACTACAACTTCCCCCAGCTCTCCAAAGACCTCGTGAAGATTCTCAATGCCTGCGGCATCGGCGTCCGCCTGCTGGAGAAGGAGAAGTGCTGCGGCGTCGCCATGATCGCCAATGGCATGTACAACAGTGCCAAGTCGCAGGGCGAGCTCAACATCAACTCCATGCGCAAGGCCGTGAAGCGCGGCGAGCCGGTATTGACCACCAGCAGCACCTGCACCTTCACCATGCGCGACGAGTATCCCCACTTGCTCGAGATCGACAATGCCGAAGTGCGCGACTCGCTCACCCTCGCCACCCGCTGGCTCTACCAGCAGATCGAGGCCGGCAAGCTGAAGCTCGCCTTCCGCAAGGACTACCACAAGCGCATGGCCTACCACACCGCCTGCCACATGGAACGCATGGGATGGGCCATCTACAGCACGGGCATGCTGCGCATGATTCCCGGCGTGGAGCTCATCATGCTCGACAGCCAGTGCTGCGGCATCGCCGGAACCTACGGCTTCAAGAAGGAGAACTACGAGCGCTCTCAGGCCATCGGCGCACCGCTCTTCAAGCAGATTCACGAGCTGAATCCCGACTTCGTGGCCTGCGACTGCGAGACCTGCAAGTGGCAGATCGAGATGTCCACCGGCTACGAGGTGAAGAATCCCATCAGCATCCTCGCCGAAGCCCTCGACGTTGAGGCCACCCGCAAGCTCAACGCCTGAGGCCCCTGTCCGAATCACAAAAAGAACATAACCAATTAACCATATTCAACCACTAATTAAAACCTACAATTATGGAACAGTACATTCTTGCACTTGACCAGGGAACTACGAGTTCTCGTACAGTCGTTTTCGACCACAATGGTCAGATTAAGGCAGTCGCTCAGAAGGAGTTCAAACAGCACTTCCCGAAACCGGGATGGGTGGAGCACGACCCCAATGAGATCTGGTCTTCTCAGGCTTCTACAATTGCAGAAGCAATCTCTTCTATCGACATCAACGGCCTCGACATTGCCGGCATCGGTATCACCAACCAGCGTGAGACCACCATCGTATGGGATGTTGACACAGAAGAGCCCATCTACAACGCTATCGTTTGGCAGGACCGCCGCACGGCTGAGTTCTGTGACAAGTTGAAGGCTCAGGGTCTGGTCGACATGATTCGCGAGAAGACCGGTCTGTTCATCGACGCTTACTTCAGCGGCACGAAGATCAAATGGATCCTCGACAATGTTCCCGGTGCACGCAAGCGCGCAGAGCAGGGCAAGCTCCGCTTCGGCAATGTCGACTCTTGGTTGATCTGGCGTCTCACTCGCGGTGAGGCCCACGTGACCGACGTCACCAACGCTTCCCGTACAATGTTGTTCAACATCCACGACCTGAAGTGGGATGAGGATCTGTTGAAGCTTCTCGACATTCCTGCAAGCATGATGCCTGAGGTGAAGTCCAGCTCAGAGATTATGGCCCACACCAAGAGCACGATCTTCGCTCACGAGGTGCCTATCGCAGGTGTGGCCGGCGACCAGCAGGCTGCCCTCTTCGGCCAGATGTGTGTTGAGCCGGGTGCCATCAAGAATACCTACGGCACAGGTTGCTTCGTCATGCTGAACATCGGCGACAAGCCCATCCTCTCGAAGAACAACCTTCTGACCACCGTCGCCTGGAAGATTGGCGACACCGTGAACTACGCTCTCGAAGGCTCTATCTACGTTGGTGGAAGTGTCGTACAGTGGCTGCGCGACGGACTGGGCATCATCAAGTCTTCTGGCGAGGTTGAGGCTCTGGCTTCTACCGTTCCCGACAGTGGCGGCGTCTACTTCGTTCCTGCCCTCACCGGTCTGGCTGCACCTTATTGGGATCCTTATGCACGCGGCACCATCGTCGGCATCACCCGTGGCACCACAGCTGCCCACATCGCACGTGCTGCCCTCGATGGCATCGCCTTCCAGACCTACGACATCGCTCAGGCCATGGCAAAGGATATGAATCACCCATTGACCGAGTTGAAGGTCGACGGCGGCGCATCGCGCAACAACCTCCTCATGCAGTATCAGGCCAACCTGCTCGGCATCAAGGTTGTACGTCCGAAGATCACCGAGACCACAGCCCTCGGCGCTGCTTACCTGGCCGGTCTGGCAGTGGGCTTCTGGAAAGACATCGACGAGCTGAAGAGCCAGTGGCAGGTGGAGCGCACCTTCGAACCCGCAGCCGATACCGAAGAGATCGAGAATGCCAAGAAGGGTTGGGCCGACGCTATCAGCAGAACACTTTCTCACAAATAAACCACTATCTCATGGCAAGAGGCGTTGCTCCATGATAAAATATTTGGAGCTACAGGGGCAATAGCCTCTTGCTCTTGTAAAATCAAACCGAAATAAAAACAATTAAAACGATACTATTATGGATCCAGTATTATTGCATCTTTGTGCACTTGAGTTCTTAGGCACACTTGTACTCGTTCTCATGGGTGATGGCGTTTGCGCCGCATGTAATCTCGAAAAGAGTAAG
Source organism: uncultured Prevotella sp. (assembly GCA_900322095.1). Lineage (GTDB taxonomy): Bacteria > Bacteroidota > Bacteroidia > Bacteroidales > Bacteroidaceae > Prevotella. The sequence goes on along the minus strand of ONYS01000010.1, from coordinate 5,909 downwards.
GCTAAGGGAGCCGGTTGGGTTGTCATAGCCATCGGATGGGGTCTCGCTGTTATGGCCGGTGTATTCGTGGCTCATGGCAGTGGTGCTCACCTCAATCCTGCCGTAACTATCGGTCTGGCTTGCTCGGGCGGCTTTGCTTCTTTCCTGGCCAGCGCAGGCGTTACCGCTTCTCTGACAACAAGTGTTATTGGCTACATCGTCGCCCAGATGATCGGCGGTTTCTTGGGAGCTGTTCTCGTTTGGCTCGTCTATCGCGACCACTTCAATATCACCGAGGATAAGGAAGCCGTGCTGGGCACCTACTGCACCATGCCGGCTATCGACCACAAGGCTGCTAACTTCTTCACCGAGCTTGTTGCTACGTTCATCCTCTTGCTGATGATTATCGGTATCGGCAACTATACTGATGTTTCCAACGTAGGCGCTGTCAGCGCATGGCCTATCACAGCCGTCATCGTTGCTCTGGGTATGTCACTCGGTGGTCCTACCGGATACGCCATGAATCCCGCCCGAGACCTCTCTCCGCGTATCGCTCACGCCGTTCTGCCTATGGCTCACAAGCGCGACAGTGGCTGGGGCTACTCTTGGGTGCCTGTCTTCGGTCCTATCTGCGGTGCCATCATCGCTGCTTTCGTAGGCAAGGCTTTCGGCCTCTGCTAATCGATCATTCATATCTTTCATAACATGTGCCCTGGGCTTGAAAGCCCGTCTTCCGGCCCAGGACACGAACAAGTAGTATCAATCAAAACACAGTTTATTATGAAAAAGTTTTTCCTCGCAGCCCTCTGCCTCCTCGGCATGGCAGCACTCCCTGTTCAGGCTCAGAAGCTTCATGCTGTTGCAGGTTTGGAGAGCTCACACCTTTGGCGTGGCTTGGAAGTGAGCAAGGGCGTGACCTTGAACAATGAGTTTGCCATCAGCGACAATGGCAACCACTTCCGCTTCGGTCTTTGGGGCGGTATGCAGATCGACGGCGACTATAAGGAGGTTGACTGGTATGCCAGCTATACGCTAGGTGGCTTCAACATCGCTCTGTGGGATATCTATAACTTCTCAGACGGCATTTGGGCAGACGGAGCAAAGCAGTATCGCTTCTTCAACTGGAACTGCCACAACACAGGTCACTTCTTCGATTTAGGCTTGAGCTACAACTTCGGCCATGACACCAACTTCCCGTTGACACTGTCTTGGACAACGCTTGTTGCAGGCCGCGACCGTGGATCACTCGATAAGCAGAACATCTATTCTACCTTCGTACAGGCCAGCTATGTGTTCTACGAGAACGAGAAGTGGAAGGTTGACGGCTCTGTGGGCGGTGCCTTTGCTCTCAACGGCTATGACGAGGATGCCAACGACAACTTCTACGGCAAGTCGGCAGGCGTCAACGATGTCCGCTTGGGCTGCACCTATAAGCTGAAGGTCGGCAAGCACCCGTTGCCTATCACGTCGCAGGTGATGTTCAACCCCGAGAACAATAAGGGTTACTTCCGTGTAGCCGTGAATTTGCTCGACTTATAACGCTCTTTTATAATCTCATACTGAATTTCTCCGGGTTCTGTTTCCTCGCCCTTGACTTTTGATTAGTGGGAGGGGAGCAGGACCTTTTTTAATACACGATTGTGACTCCTAAACAGAAAAAGATATGATCAAGATAGGATTCTTCGACACGAAAAGCTACGACCGCAAGAGTTTCGAGCAGTACAATAAGGATTTCGGCTTCGAGATGCACTATTTCTCCGACCGTCTCAACGAGGAGAGCATGCAGCTCGCCAAGGGCATGGATGTCGTCTGCGTCTTCGTCGACGACAATGTCAACGCCGCCGTTGTCCGCTTCCTCGCCGACAATGGTGTGAAGCTCATCGCCCTGCGCTGTGCGGGCTTCAACAACGTCGATCTCCAGGCCGCCCAGAGCAAGATTGCCGTGGTGCGCGTTCCGGCCTATTCGCCCTACGCCGTTGCCGAGTATGCCGTCACGCTGATGCTGTGTCTCAACCGCAAGGTCTACCGCTCCGTCAACCGCACGCGCGAGTTCAACTTCAAGCTCGACGGACTTATGGGCTTCGATATGCACGGCAAGACGGTGGGCATCGTCGGCATGGGCCGCATCGCCAAAATTCTGATAGGAATTCTTCGCGGATTTGGCATGCACATCCTGGCCTATGACGTCTATCCCGATATGGAATTTGCCAAGGCCAACGACGTGGAGGTGGTTGACCTCGACGAGATCTACCGCCGCTCCGACATCATCTCGCTCCACGTGCCCCTCACGCCGCGCACGCGCTTCATGATCAACCGTGTGAGCATCAACAAGATGAAGCGTGGCGTGATGATTGTCAACACCGGACGTGGCAAGCTCATCCATACCGAGGACCTCATCCTGGGTCTGCGCAGTGGACAGATCAGCGCCGCCGGCCTCGACGTCTACGAGTACGAGCAGAACTACTTCTATGAGGACTGGAGCGACCAGATGGTGAGCGACGACAAGCTGGCCATCCTTCTCTCTATGCCCAACGTCATCCTCACGTCCCATCAGGCCTTCTTCACGCGTGAGGCCCTGCAGAACATCGCCCAGACCACCCTCAACAACATCCAGCTCTTCTTCGATAAGGGCGAGATGCCCAACGAGGTAAAGGCCTGAGGGCCGGCGCAGCCGGCACCATCTAGCCTGCATTATTCATGAACATTAAACGCTACTTTTTTGAACATGAATTATCACAAATTACCCATAAATTATTCCTAAATGATTATATTCATGAGAAATTTATGGATAATTTATGGATATTCGTGTGAAAAATAATCTCCATGAATAATGTAGGCTAGAATCTCTAGAGCCTCTAGAATCTCTAGATAATCTAGAGTCGGCTCCGCCGGGGCCCCCACACAAAAAAAGCGCTGCAATTATTGCAGCGCTTTTTTTATGCTTATGCTTGATGATTATTTGTTCAGCTTCTTTCTCAGGTGCCCCAGCATGTCGATGGTCATCTCGCTGAGGTTGTATTTCGGAGCCCAGTCCCATTCCTCGCGGGCGCAGGTGTCGTCGAGCTTGTCGGGCCAGCTCTCGGCGATGCTCTTCTTCAGCGGATCCACATCGTACACCATCTCGAAGTCGGGCACGTGCTTCTTGATCTCAGCGTAGATGGTCTCCGGCGCAAAGCTCATCGAGGCCACGTTGAAGCCGTTGTGGTGCTTCAGTCTCGTCGGGTCGGCCTCCATCAGCGAGATGGCGGCGTGCAGGGCGTCGGGCATATACATCATGTCCATCAGCGTTCCCTCGGGAATCGGGCAGACAAACTTCTCACCCTTCACGGCCGAGTAGTAGATGTCCACGGCATAGTCCGTAGTGCCGCCGCCCGGAGGCGTAACGTAGGAGATGAGACCCGGGAAGCGTACGCTGCGCGTGTCGACACCGTATTTATGGAAGAACCAGTCGCTGAGCAGTTCCGTCGTCACCTTGCTCACGCCGTAGATGGTCTGCGGACGCTGTATCGTGTCCTGCGGCGTGTTCCACTTCGGCGTGTTGGGTCCGAACGAACCGATGCTGCTCGGCGTGAATACTTGGCAATGGTTCTCACGGGCCACTTCGAGCACGTTCCACAATCCGTCGATGCCAATCTTCCAGGCCAGGCGAGGCTTGTTCTCTGCCACCACCGACAGCAGCGCTGCCAGGTTGTAGATGGCGTCGATGTTGTGCTTCTTCACCACGTTGGCGATCATCTCACCGTTGGTGACGTCGCACTCCTCCGCCGGACCCGACTCCAGCAGCTCTCCCTTGGGTTCTGCTCCTTTGATATAACCTGCCACAACATGATTGTTGCCGTAACGGCTTCTCAACTCTTTGGTCAATTCCGAACCAATCTGTCCGGTAGAACCAATTACCAAAACATTCTTCATAATATCTGTTTCTGTCAGCTAATAAAGGTTTTTATTATTATAGCGCAAAGTAACACATTTTTTCTCTGAAAATAATACGTTTAATGTTTAAATTTGTTTAATTTGCCGATGAAAGCAGAAAAAACTTCCCCTAAGCATAGCCGAATCTGAAAAATATTCATTTACTTTGTATCATAAACCTCAAAAATCTTATCTATTATGTACGGAAAAATCAAAGAACATTTGGAGAAATCACTGTCCGACCTCAAGGCCGCCGGTCTTTACAAGGAAGAACGCATCATCGAGAGCCCCCAGGGCGCAGCCATTCAGGTGAAGGGTAAGGAAGTGCTCAACTTCTGTGCCAACAACTATCTGGGCCTGAGCAACGACCCGCGTCTCATCGAGGCCGCCAAGAAGATGATGGACCGTCGCGGCTACGGCATGTCGTCAGTGCGCTTCATCTGCGGCACGCAGGACATCCACAAGGAGCTCGAGGCTGCCATCTCGAAGTATTTCAAGACCGAGGACACCATCCTCTACGCTGCCTGCTTCGACGCCAACGGTGGTCTGTTCGGCTCTTTCCTCACCGACGAGGACGCCATCATCAGCGACGCCCTCAACCATGCCTCCATCATCGACGGTGTGCGCCTCTGCAAGGCAAAGCGCTATCGCTATAAGAATGCCGACATGGAAGACCTCGAGCGTTGCCTCAAGGAGGCCCAGGCTCAGCGCTTCCGCATCATCTGCACCGATGGCGTGTTCTCGATGGACGGCAATGTGGCTCCAATGGACAAGATATGCGACTTGGCCGAGAAGTACGACGCCCTCGTGATGGTCGACGAGAGCCATTCTGCAGGCGTCGTCGGCAAGACGGGCCACGGCGTGAGCGAACTCACCGATACCTACGGCCGCGTTGACATCTACACCGGCACGCTGGGTAAGTCGTTCGGCGGTGCCCTCGGTGGATTCACCACAGGCCGCAAGGAGATCATCGACATGCTGCGCCAGAGCAGTCGTCCTTATCTCTTCTCCAACTCGCTCGCTCCCGCCATCATCGGCGCCAGCCTCGAGGTGTTCAACATCCTGGAGCATGACAACTCACTGCACGACAAACTCGTGGAGAACGTCAACTACTTCCGCGACAAGATGATGGCTGCCGGCTTCGACATCAAGCCCACGCAGAGTGCCATCTGTGCCGTGATGCTCTACGACGCTCCGTTGTCGCAGAAGTACGCCAACCGCCTGCTCGACGAGGGCATCTACGTCACCGGCTTCTACTATCCCGTAGTGCCGAAGGGTGAGGCCCGCATCCGCGTTCAGCTCAGTGCCGCCCACACCCGCGAGCAGCTCGACCGTTGCATCAACGCCTTCATCAAGGTCGGCAAGGAGCTCGGTGTGCTGAAATAATCCCGCAACCCCTAGCGTTTTATACAAACACGGTCCGTGGCAGAATCGTCTGCCGCGGGCCGTGCTTTCGTATAGCATAGTCCCCCCAACCCCCCAAACCCCATCAGACCCATTAACCCCACCCCTAACCCACCAGCCCCATCAGCCCCACCTCTAACCTCTGAGAGCCCGCCCGGAGAGGCCATGTGCCTTCCAGGCACGGTCATCTTTCCCCGTCAGTTTTAACGCTCCGCTGACGTGGAAAAAAGAATAATAAACGAATAAGGCTGCGCAGCCCAAATTATGAATTAGAATTACGTTCCGCTTTGCGGAACAAAGAATATAAACGAATAAAGAATTCTCTAATTCTCTGAATTCTTGATAAATAAGATCTAGTAAAGAAGAATTCTCCGATAATCTTCATTCTTGATAAAAATTACCTAGTAAAGAAGAATTCTCCAATTCTCTGAATTCTTGATACAAAAACTCTAGCCAAGAGAAATTCACTAATTTTCTTCATTCTTGATAAAAAAAAGGCTACTCAAGAATTTGAGAATTAGTGTTCACTGAATAAATGTAACGTTCTGATAATCAGAAAATAATATCGTTTTTGCTTGGCTATTTAACATTTTATTTGTATCTTTGTAGTGTTA
>ONYS01000037.1 GCA_900322095.1 uncultured Prevotella sp. | reverse complement strand
TCTCATGAATATAATCATTTACGAATAATTTATGGGTAATTTGTGATAATTCATGTTCAAAAAAGTAGCGTTTAATGTTCATGAATAATGCAGGCTAGAATTTGAGAATTCCTTTCTTTCCAGACATACGATAAATTCTCAAAACCGCAGAATCCTTGATAGATGCTCTACCAGATTCCAATCTATGCCGTCAGGAATGACGGCGCTATTACAAACGGCTATACTGTAATATCGCTAATATCACAATGGGCGGCACGTGGCAACCGTAGGGGCGACACGTGGCAGCCGTAAGGGCGGCACGTGGCAGCCATAATGAGCGGCAATTGGCAACCGTAGGGGCGGCAATTGGCAGCCTTAAGGGCGGCAATTGGCAGCCTTAAGGGCGGCAATTGCCGCCCGGCAAGAATGCAAGGTTAAAAAATAAGGAAACATAGGAATCTACGATAATCAAGTGCGACATTCACACACTGAAGAATGTAAGTGGAGAGAAAGGTGGTAGATTTAGTTCTTACTATATATAAGGATTAGGAAACGAACAATACATAAAAGGAATAGGAAACACACAAGGCGCTTCCTATTCTACATATCTTATTTACTCAAATTTCCTAGTTGGTTACCATTGAGCGGTGCTGGTTTCTTATTGGAATGGACTTTGAACTTGTCGAAGCCCTCACCATATACGCCCTGCACATAACTCTGCGTCACAAAGGCATTCGGGTCGATCTCGTTGATGAGTTGGAAAATCACATGGCTCTCACGACGCTTTGCCATAATGAAAAGCATCTTGACCTCACGACCGGTATGGAAACCATAGGCTTCAATCACAGTGGCACCACGATGGGGATAGACAGCAATGCGTGAAGCTATTTCCTTATATTTATCGGAGATGATAAAGAACTGCACGTTGCGCTGCTGCATGCCGACCACCTGATCGATACAGAATGCCGTGACATAAAGCACCACGTAGCCGTAGAGCACCTGCTCCCAGTTGCGCAACACCAAGTAGGAAGACGTAATGATGACGATATCCACCAGCATGATGACGCGTCCTAGCGTGATGTCGTAATACTTATGGACAATGGCAGCGATGATATCCGTGCCTCCCGTTGAACCGTTTGAAGCCAGGCCCAAGCCCACACCGGAACCGCAGAAGATGGCGCCTATGATGGAAGCCATAAAGGGCTGGTCGGCCAGAAGATGAACATCCGACAGATATTGGCGGGAATAAGTCGTGAGCAGGGTCAACACAAACACGGCATAGATGGTTTTTACACAGAACCGCCATCCAAGGATCTTCAAAGCGATAGCCAGCAACACGATGTTGATGGCGAAGTAAGACCATTGTACGGGTATGCCCAAGCCCCAGAACAAAATGGAGGAGATACCAGGCACACCACCCGTTGTGATATTGTTAGGCAATAGGAAAATGGTCCAGCCGATGGCATAGGAAACCATGGCTATGGCGATCATCACATAATCGCGCAACTCTTTAATAAATTTAGATTTTTGTTGTGCTTCCATATCAAAAGCTTCAGACTATAATACATTTCTACTATTATATACCCAAACCGCCCTCAAACTGTGAGTCGACGAACTTGCTTTGGCGCAGGCGACTGTTGGGTGGCACATCGTGCGTGACCCAGATATTACCGCCGATGATGGTGTCATGACCTATGGTGATACGGCCAAGAAGTGTAGAGTTGGAATAGACCGTCACATTGTCTTCCAAAATAGGATGACGGGGCAATTGCTCGCCATCGAAATTGTTATTGGTGGCAAATGGACGGTGACCAGCAGCGCCAAGCGTGACGCCCTGATAGAGCGTGACGTGATTGCCTATTATACATGTTTGTCCAATGACAACACCCGTACCATGATCAATGGCGAAATACTCGCCTATCTTTGCGCAAGGATGAATATCGATGCCCGTCTCGCTATGCGCCTTCTCGGTAATGATTCGCGGTATCACAGGGATCTTCATTTCCTGCAACACGTGAGCCACCCGATAGTGGAGCATTGCCTGAACGACGGGATAGCAGAAGATGACCTCGGAAGGCGTTGCCGCAGCGGGATCGTTGTTGAAGATGGCCTCAACATCCGTGAACAGCAGGCGCTTCACCTCTGGCAACTGGTCGATAAATTGCTGAGCCAGTTTGGCCGCCCTCTTCTCATCGGCCTCACACTCAGAGCAATGATGGAACTGCAAAGCCAATCGAATCTGATGGCTGAGCACATCGTAGAGACGTTCCATATTCACGCCAATATGATAAGACCGCAACTCTTTGTCGCTTTGCCGCCGGTCGAAATAGCCAGGGAACACAAGTTGGCGCACTAGATCGACCACCTCACACAATGAGGCGACCGAAGGCATGGGAGAATCGGTCTTCGGCACGAATCGTGCTTCCTGCTCCGAAACTTCCGTCAGCAACCGCACATCTTTCTCGAAGCCGTTGCCGTTTATCATTGGGTTTGCGTCAATCATGCTGCAAAGATACAGCAAACGAGGGTAATTTCAAAATAAAATTAATTTTATTTTTGGCCGGTCGGAGGAATCTGAGGAATCAGACTGGTCGGACTTATCTGACTGGTCGGACCAATCGGACTGGTCGGAGTAATCAGACGGGTCGGACTTATCTGACTGGTCGGACTAGTCAGACTGGTCGGACCAATCAGCCCAGTCGGACAACACCTAGCAATAAGCCGGCTACGGACCCATCCGCAACCGGCTCAGAAACTGAGATGAATATTCCGCTTATGCGGCTTATGCTTTAGAATCCAATCTTGGCCGCATTGATTCCTGCATCATAGAGCTGGCTACATCATTATGTTTTCCGAATGCAAAATTACGATACGGGCATTACAGAAATTCTACATTCCGTTTAAAGAGAAGAGATAAGCGTGTTGCAATAAAATTACACCCTCCGCAGCTATCCCTATTTGTGGGTATTTTTATTTTCCGACTTGTGGACTTGAAGGAAATTTCTTAACTTTGCCTGATAATAAAACAGAGCGGCACATGAAGAATCAAAAAGTTTATGAGGCAGATGACCAGCTGATTTCAATCATTCGCGACAACTACAACGTGTTGCAAAGCCTTGGTTCCTTTGGCATCAGTCTCGGCTTCGGAGACAAGACGGTAAACGAGGTTTGCGAGAAAGAGCACGTCGACACGACCACATTTCTTGCCGTAGTGAATTTCACCATTAATGGGTATCTCGACAAGGTACAGGTTGCTCAGCTCGACGTGACTACACTGTTGCATTATCTAAAGGCGAGCCACGAATATTTCATGAAGTTCCAGCTGCCTTTCATCCGCAAGAATCTGGCAGAAGCTCTCGACGAGAATGACAATGTGGCCAAACTCATCCTCAAACTTTATGACAACTATGTGCACAGCATCACGTCGCACATGCTGTTTGAAGAACGCACACTCTTCCCTTATGTGCAGCGGTTAATCGACGGACAGGTGAGCGGGAAGTTCAATATCGACACATTCTCCAAGCACCACACCTCTGTCACCCAGAAGTTGAAGGAGCTCAAGAGCATCATCATCAAATACCTGCCCAGCGACAACTTGCGCAACAACCGCCTCACGGCTGTGCTCTACGACCTATATAATAATGAGGAATGGCTCAGTCTGCACTCTGATGTAGAGGACAACATCTTCATTCCCGCCATTCATCATCTGGAAAGCAAGGTACAGAAAGACATCAACATTCCTAATCCCGCATCGGCCAATGCGCTCAGCGAACGCGAACGCGACGTGGTGGTGAGCCTGGTCCACGGTATGAGCAACAAGGAGATTGCCGACCATCTCAACATCTCGCTCAACACCGTCATCACCCACCGGCGCAACATTGCCCGCAAACTGCAAATCCATTCTGCAGCCGGCCTCACCATCTACGCCATCGTCAACGGACTCGTGGACCTGTCGTCGGTGAAACTCTGAAAAATATTGGAAGTTTCGATACGTAAACGCCATATAAAAATAGGAAATGAGCGTCTGAAGAAAGGTCTTCAAACGCTCATTTCCTATTTTTGTTGGTCCTGTGTCCGGTCGTGAAGCTATTGCTTCAGCCTCACCTCGTAGAGGTCTGTCCGCCGGTCCTTGAGGTTTCTCACGCTTCCGTAGGTGTGCAGCTGGTTGAGACTGTTGAGGTCGACGTCAGCCACAAGAATCATTTCGGTGTTGGGCGTGGCCTCAGCGCGGCGACCATCGTTGGGGAAGGGGAAGTCGCAAGGCGTGAACACAGCCGACTGAGCATACTGGATGTCCATATTGTGAACGCGGGGCAGGTTGCCCACACTTCCGGCAATGGCCACATAGCACTCATTCTCCACGGCACGGGCCTGGGCGCAGATGCGCACGCGGGCATAGGCGTTCTGCGTATCGGTCATGAAGGGCACGAAAAGAATCTGCATGCCCTGTGCGGCCATAATGCGCGACAGTTCGGGAAACTCCACATCGTAGCAGATGAGCACGCCAATCTTGCCGCAGTCGGTATCGAACGTGCGCAGCCGTCGACCTCCATTCAGTCCCCAACACTTCTGCTCGTCGGGCGTAACATGTATCTTCTCGTACATCTCATCGGTACCGTCGCGACGGATGAGGAAGCCCACGTTGTACAACCGCCCATCATCTTTCACGTAGGGCATACTGCCCGTGATGATGTTGATGTTGTAGCTGATGGCCAGTTCGCGGAAACGGTCGCGTATCTTATCGGTAAACTTAGCCAGCGCACGAATCGACTCGGCCTCGCCCAGGTTGTTGTACATAGCCATAAGCGGGGCGTTGAAATATTCGGGGAAGAGAATAAAGTCGCTCTTATAGTCGGACACCGAGTCGACGAAGAACTCCACCTGCTCAAACAGTTCGTCGATGCTGTTGTAAGGACGCATCTGCCACTGCACCATTCCTATCCTCACGGTGGGCTTGCGCTCAACAATCTGATTCGTCGGCGGCTGATAGTAGATATTGTCCCACTGCAGCAGACAGGCATAGTGTTTCGACTCCTCGTCGTTGGGAAGATAATTGCGCATGACGCGACGCACGTGGAAATCATTGCTCAACTGGAAATTGAGCACCGGGTCGTAGATCTCGCGTGAGCGGACCTTGGCAATATACTCCCTGGGGCGCATGGTGTCGGCGTACTTATGATAATTGGGAATACGTCCGCCAAACATGATGGCCTTGAGATTGAGTTTCTCGCAGAGCTCCTTGCGATATTCATACATACGCCGGCCAAGACGAAGTCCGCGGTAGTCGGGATGGATGAATACCTCAATGCCATAGAGGATATTGCCGTTGGGATTGTGGGTGTTGAAAGTCTCGTTGCCCGTCACCTGGGCGTAGGTATGGTCGCCCTTCACCAAGTCGTAGTCTACAATGATGCTCAGCGCGCAGCCCACAATGCGGTTGTCGGCCACAACCACCACCTGTCCTTCGGGGAAGATGTCGATGAGCTTCTTTATCTGCTTGTGGGTCCAGAACACATCGCTGCCGCCATAAATGCGTTTGAACGAACCTGCCAATTGGTCGTAGTCGCCCATGCGCAGGGTGCGCAGTTCCACTTTGTTGATTTGCTTGTTTGTTTCCATTTCAGTCTGTTGTCGGCTGCAAAGTTATAGAATTATTGAGTAAAGTCCTTCACTCAGCAGTTAAAGAATATAAATTAAAGAGATTCGAAAGTTATAGAGGAATTAAGGGGAAGTTATTGAGACATTTCTCTCTTCAGCTTTAGGTCACCTACCTAGGAAGCAGGGCTTACATTCTAATAGGAAAACTCTCGCGAAGATTCGTAAGACTATAGGAGTTTTGCCGTCTCCCTTGGGTTGCTGACGTTCGTCAGCATGTTTGCAGGCGACCGTCAGCAAGTTTGCCGACGACCGCAAGCAACTGAGTTAAGCAGGAAAAAAGGTTGCCTGTTGCCCACGGATTCAGCATGAATACATGTGGAACTATTTCCCCCTTGTGGACTTTTTAAAGTGGACTCATAGTTCCATATTGCCGTCGAAAAATAAAACAACAAATCAGAAAAAACGTAAATAAGTCTTTGCGGTATCAAAAGATATGTTTAACTTTGCGAACAACCAAACAATCCAATCTGTCAGTCAGACTGTTCTGCGATAAGGACACATGCGCAAAGAACATTTATGTCTTCTCTGCCAGTCCTAAGCAACGGCTTGATATGGATGGAACTCTATATAAATAATCATCTATTCGTTTCTCAAATTGTTATAATGCTTATTAGAAGATTTTACATTTTGGCCAGCCTGACACTGCTTCCAACCATGGCTTATGCACAGGGCATGATCAGGTACAGCTATGATTCTGCGGGCAATCGCATTAAGCGAGAAGCGGTCCAGCCTGTCAAAAAAACTATGACGGGGCATAACTCTCATACCACGGTGGGGCCGTTGTCCTCATCTGTGCCCAGTGTCTTTTCTATAACTGTACACCCCAATCCTACAGAAGGACTCTTGCGAATAAGCATCCCCGGGCTAAAGTATACAGACAAGTGCACCTTGGAGATATATGCAGCTCAAGGTGAACAGATCTTTAAGGAAAATGTTACGTCTAATGTTGTCCGCATAGACATTAGTAATCATCCACCTGGCATCTATCTACTCAAGATAACTGTCAACAACAACTCCACGACATGGAAAGTCATAAAGAAATGATAAGCGTCTGTACCCGTCGGCTAGCCCTATACGTGTTGTCACTGTGTATGTCGGTCAATATCCAGGCAGCCTCCATTTCATCCATACATACCAATAGTAGTGGGGAGCAGAGCGACAGTCTTTCTTTCAGAACTCCTTTCTATAGTTCAGAAACCACTCACAATCCTACGGATGAGGACCTGATAATCCCCGTAGATCCGGCTAAACCGCCAGTGCCAATCGATTCAATTTGGCCTATTGATCCTATTTTACCATATCCCCAGGATCCTGAACAACCGCGAAATCCCTATGACGGATATTCCGTGGGAACACCAATAGGTTCGCTCTCTGTAAACAAGCTTGGGGCAACGGTCTTCAATCTGCAGATAAAGGTTCCCGACGGTGGGCCGCTGACACCCGTAATAGGCCTGTCCTACAATAGCCAGTCTGCAGGGTATGGGCTTGCCGGATACGGGTTCAATATCACAGGAATATCCGCAATCACGCGAGCTGGACACGATCTGTTTCACGACGGAAGCCGGCAAGGAGTAACCTACGGTTCAAGCGACAATCTGCTCCTTGACGGCAAGTTGCTGATTCTCCAGCCCGGAGGCCAGGGACAGAAAGAGCCCGTCTATACAGTTGAGGGTGACCCATTTACGAAAGTTGTTATGCATGCCGGCGGTAATGACAAAGATGCTCTCATATGGTTTGAGGTGACAACCAATACCGGTATAACCTACCAATACGGCAAAGATGCGAATTCCAGAATAGCCTATAAAAACAGAAATGGCGATTCGCGCATCGCTGCATGGTACGTCAACAGGATGACCGACAGATACTCCAATTACATCACCTATGAGTATTCCGTCAGCAACATGAGCATACGTCCCACTGCCATTACCTATGGCACCAATTCAGTCAAGAGTCGCGGGATAATCAACAAGGTAAGTTTTTCCTATCAGAGCCTCGGGGCTAATGCAAGAACTTTTACCATAGAGGACCAGCAAGGAAAGACAGACATGTGTCTTTCATCCATTCTGACCACAAGCAACAATTCCGTTTTCCGCAATTATACATTTACCTATGATAACCATTCTGACCAGTCCGCCAGCAAGTGGACGCGCCTCGTAAAGGTCGAGGAGAAAAACGGAAAAGGGGATAAACTTCCTCCCATTCAATTCACCTGGCAGTATCTGCCTTCCCTTGCGGTGCATTCGTCACAACTGGAAGTATTAACAAAAGACAATAACAGCCTGGTAGACGAGACCAGCAAACTGTTTCTCTCGGCCGACCTCAATGGGGATGGCATCGGTGACATTATAAGAGTATCCAATTCAAAAATCACGACAGCCTTCTGGCCTGGTGGTACTGAATGGCAAGAACAAACGCACGTTTATGTCAGCAGAAGTAAAGTTTCCGACGCCGGTGACGTGACCTTCGAGTCCCCGCTGCTCTATGTGCTGCCCAGTAGTGTATCTATGGATATCATCAAATCCATGTTTGGAGGTGCTTCTGTCATGGACTTTGACGGCGACGGCTACAACGACTTGGTGCTCCCATTACAGAATATGGTTAAAGGCCATTGGAACCAGGCTGTTTTCTATGTCATTAAGGGAAGTGATGTTGCGGCCGGCAGGATTGAACGTCCAGATGAGATTGCAGTGAATCTCAAGGCAACAGACAAGGCTCCATTGTTTGCGCCCCTTGACGTTGACGGTGACGGCAAGGATGACATTGTCTGCGTGGAACAGCGTAAGAAAGACGATTACTATCCATGTACCATAGTACAGCGTACTGGTTCGGGCAAGCTGATCCGCACGGAAGTAAAACTTCATCTGCCTGAGGGTGTTAGCAAGGATATAGAGAAGGTTTTTGTCGGTGACTACAACAACGACGGACTCCCAGACTTGATTCTTCTTTACGACGGCGGGTATATGATATACTACAACAGCGGAGGGAATGTACCTTCTTCGTTATTTATTGAGACTAACACAAAAAGTGGATCTATTTTTGGGAATTATTGGAGAATGCAGCAGGGCGACTTTGACGGAGACGGCCTTACCGATTTTGTTTATAACAAGTCGGGGGAAACCTGCCTGTGGATTGCGCACAACAATGGCAACGGAACTTTCAGCCTTGTCAAATCTGCGGATATTGGCTTGGGGGATCACGATTCTAAAAAAGACGACGGTCGTTTCGCAATAGTAGCCTACGACATAGATCACGACGGGCGCACCGACGTGATGGTCTGCAAGGCCGGTTACAGGCATCACGGTTTCCCAAAGTTTAGCAATGAGTATACGGACACACAGGTTAGGTGGCTCTACTCCACGGGCACAAGCTTGAACACGGGCTACAGCTACACTAAAAACAGGGAGGATGACGCAACCGAGAATTACATCTTCCTTGGTGATTTCGACGGCGACGGTTATCCGGAACTTGCCAATTATGGCAGCGTGCTGAACGATACAGATGACACTTTCGCTGAGAGAATTAATATCTATAAGTCCGGTTATAACCAGCCACAGGCCGGGAAGATCACAGGCATATCTGATGGTATGGGCAACAAAAGCAACATCCAGTATGCAAGTGCCACGAGCCCAGCGGTCTACAAAAAGAGCATCAAAGGCACATACCCCGTCAACACCTACACGCTGCCGCTGCCTGTTGTGGCAAAGGTGACGCGTGACTTCGGGGCGGCGGGCAGCCAGACGACCAAGTATTTTTATGAAGATCTCAGACTGCACATCGCCGGTAGGGGGATGCTTGGTTTCAACACGATAACCAGCGAGAATGTGACGTTGGGCACAAAGGAAGAGACCAGCATAACCAAATGGGATGAGACCCTATGGATACCTTTGGAGGTGAGGACCTTGAACTCGGTGGGTAACAGCACGGGCTCAGCTGTGTCGACCTATTCCGTGTCGGTGTCTGACAAGAATTATTTTGCATACGTATCCAGGCGTGAAGTAACCGACCTTGATGGAAACACTGCCACTACAATATCTGATTATGATGTGACAAAGGGGGTTATCGTCGAACAGACTACAAAGAACGACGGCGAGGAGATGTACAAGAAGGTTTCCTATTCCGATTATCAGAACAAGGCGGGGGTATGGGTGCCTGAGAAACTGACCATGTCGCAGAAACATGCAGATGACCCTGTAATCCATACTGTCGTTACAACCTACAGCTATGATGACAAGGGCAACGTGAAAACTTCTACCGAGAACAGCGGAACCAATATGGAGCTTAAGACGACTTTAACCTATGACGAATACGGCAATGTCCGTTCATCGGTAACTTCTGGGAGTGGGGTAAAGGCAATAATGAAATACTACGACTATGACTCTTCCGGCCGTTTCGTCAAAAAGAGTTATACCCATCCTGCCTCAGCCGTCAATACTTTTACGTATGACCTATGGGGCAACGTGCTGACGGAGGAAGATGCTACTGAGCCTTCTAATATTCTCAAAACCCAATATACATATGACGGATGGGGAAGGAAACTGACCGCCTTACGGCCGGATGGCACTCAGACGCTTTATCAGACTGGATGGGGAAACAGCAAATACAAGAAATACTACACAAAGGAGTCTACCACGGGCAGGCCTTCCATTACAGTATGGTATGACAAGGGAGGGCGTGAGGTACTGCAGGAAACGTTTGGCACAAAGGGAATGCCAGTTTCCAAAACTACGACCTACAATGACAAGGGGCTGGTTTGCCGCATTAAGAACAAGACGGGAAAACTGACCACCACACAGAACATCACCTATGATGATCGTGGAAGGGTCATCATGGATGTTCTGAGTTCCGGCCAATCCGTTGCCTACTCATACGGCAACCGCTCGGTCACAACAACTACGGCCGGACGTGTTTATACTAGGACTACAGACGCATGGGGAAATGTAATCAGGTCTACTGATCCCGTCAGTGAGGTCGAATACCATTATTCTTCAATAGGCAAGCCGAGCAGAGTAAGCACACAAGGCTCTATTGTCACTATGACCTATGATGTAGCCGGGAATCAGAAGTCGCTGTCCGACCCTGATGCGGGAACTTCAAATTACACGTATGCTGCCGATGGCACATTGCTGTCACAGACAGATGGAAGAGGAGTCAAGACGATCAACAGCTATGATAACCTGGGGCGCTTGGCATCCACCCAAATAGGAAAGAAGACCATAGTTTACACTTATGGCACGACAGGCAATGAGAAGTTGAGGTTGGTGAAACTGGCTGTCGACAACAATACTGTGGAATACGCTTATGACAAATATGGACGTATCGTTACAGAGAAACGCAATGTTGACGGGCGCGGTACCTACAGCTTTGCATATTTCTACAACGACAACAATCAGCTCTCCAAGACGCAATATCCCGGTGGCTTGGATGTGTTGTACCAGTATGATGATTATGGTTTCAAGACGCAGGCCTCCATCGGTGACAGGGTCATCTATAAGGTAGAGGACGCAGACGGACTTTCAAGCAGCGCTTCCTTTATGGGAAAACTCACAGCCACACAGATCCGCGATGCACGGGGATTTGCAAGCAACGTAAGGATAACGCGTGGCGACGAGACTCTTGAGACATTCAACACCGACTATGACGGCGCCACCGGCAACCTGCTGTCGCGCAGGAGGAACAATGGCGCTCTGGAGGAGTTTGGCTATGACAACCTCGACAGGCTTTTGTCAGTGAAAAGCGGAACCGATGAATCCATGAGGGTGAGATATGCGCCAAACGGAAACATTCTCTTCAAGACGGGAGTAGGCAACTTCTATTACGACAAGAACACCCGCCCGCATGCTGTGGCGGAGGTGGAGAACGCAGACGGGAGCATACCCGGTGACGCGCTGAACACCTCCTTCAATGACTTCGGAAAGATCCAGCTGATAGAAGACGTGGGCAAGGGTCTCAGGATGGATTTCGGCTACGGGCCCGACCGGCAGCGCTGGTACTCGGAGCTGTTGAGCAACGGCAAGGTGAGCAGGACAACGGTCTATGCCGGTGAATACGAGAAGACAACCGAGAATGGTATCACGCGCGAGTTCTATTATCTTGACGGCAATACCATCGTGGTCAGGCAGAACGGGATCACGGGGTATTATCTTGCCTTCACGGACAATTTAGGGAGCATTCTCTCCGTTATGGATGAGAACGGACGCAAAGTTTTCGACGCCTCATACGATGCGTGGGGGCGGCAGACGGTGACACTCAACACCATCGGGCTGCACCGCGGCTATACGGGGCACGAGATGCTCAGTGAGTTTGACATCATCAATATGAACGGCCGCTTGTACGACCCCGTGCTTGGCCGCTTCCTCAGCCCCGACAACTACGTGCAGGCGCCCGAGAGCAGCCAGAGCTTCAACCGCTACAGCTACTGCATGAACAATCCGCTGAAGTATGTGGATCCAAGCGGACATTTTGCCTGGTTCATCCCTGTCATAGCAGGTGCTATCGTTGGGGCATACGCAGGTGCTTCCATACAATCTGGAACAGCCGCTTTTTGGAAATGGAAATCCGATGCTTGGAAAGGAGCCATCGCAGGTGGCATCGTCGGCGCTACAGTTGGCTATGGCGTTGCGTCTGCATTGGCATCTTCTGGTGCTGTTTCAGGGCTTACCACCATAGGAGTAGACGGAGAAATCGTTGCCAAGTCTGCAGGCATAACCAGTTCTGTCATGAATAGTGGTAGCATTAACATCGCATTTAATGCTATAACAGGTGGCGGATGGGATGGCGCATGGAAGTCTGGGCTTGTTGGTCTCGCCACTGGCGCCTGGAGCATTACGGGCGGTTTCGGAATGATGAAGGAAGTGGAGGGACAATCCAAATTCTGGCAATTGGCCAACAGGCTTGGCTACCAGATGGCAGGTACTGTAGGGCAGTCTGTTGGAAACAATTGGGCTGCAGGCAAAGGCTTGTTCTCAAAAGTTACATTGGGAGTTGGCCCATTGAACTTGACTCTCGGAAAAGGTCAAAGGTTGCTGCAATGGGAGAACAATCTTGGAAACATTGCGATAAATGCCTTCGGCCTTGTAAATACGATAGCAGGGGGGAAAGTCCGTTTTAATACCGACAATCTCACATTTGAATATAGAGGGGGATTAATGGACATTTTTCAACCCTATCCTGCGTATAGTGCTGGATTTAGTCCCCATACGGTTACAGGGAACAGTGGGCTGTCAAGAGTGTTGCGCCATGAGCTGCATCACCTATGGCATTCTCGGGCGTTGAATGACATGTACTTGTTGAATTATGGCCTTCAAGGGCTGAATGCTTTAATATTAAAAGGAAATTTTGTAGCAGGTAAAAATTATTATGAAGATTTTGTCGATAATTTCGGTTGGTGGAACACAAAGCCTCAGGGGTAATAAACTGAAACATTTTCTGTGTTTTTGTATACTTCCTTGTCTTTTATGCTCTTGTGATATATGGTATAATCTACCTTTCACAGGATATGACGAACGCTTTATCCATTTCAAAACAGATTCTGTCACAACGCGAGTCGCTTGCATTTATTTTCAAGGAAAATATTCTTTGGATTACGATATACAAGGAGGATGTACAGTGACTTTTGACAGTCTTAAATTACAGTCTAATGATGATAATTTGATAGTTTGGAATAAACTGTATAACTATAGCGTACAGACGTTTAAACTACGTAAAGGGGGGGGATTCAAAGTGCGCTTAGGATTTATTCGTAAAGATCCGTCTCTTAGCGTGGTTAATCCCGTGGTATTGAAAATTCCACCATCGTTCATTACGGTTAATGGTCAACGAATAACCAATGACACTTTGCGCGTGGAGTTGAAATATGGCGTAAAACCATATAGATGACTATTGTGGAACGAGTAATGTTTCTTTGCTTAAATAGTAATGACAATAAGGAATTCTCTTGGCTTTCTATAAGTTTAATTTCAAGATAGTTATATATATGAATATAAGTGAAGGGAAATTGTCTTGGTGTGTGTGTTTAGCAGCATGCTCATTATCTTCTTGCATTCCCATAGTGGATTCAAGAACAGCTGCGGCATTCAAGAACTGCACGCCGGATACTTTATATATAGGTGCGTCCCATTATGACGACATTGATAGTATAGACGAGCAGGTGTGGCCACATTATAATATTGCCGCACACAGTGGTGTAGATACTTCGAATGTTTCTTTATGGAAGAAAAACTTTCATAGCGGCTGCTTTGTTTATCCAGACTCGATATGTGTAATAGATGGAGACTATTTATTTCATAACACTGTTACATGCTATTTCTTCTTGATAAGATTTAGAGATGCTAAACAAAACACATGGGATGAGATTCGTGATAAAAAAATCTATCGCAAGTGGGTGGTCACAAGAGATAGAAATGGCAAGTTCTGGGCGAATATAAGATAATATAAGTGCTTGGTCCCATGAGAAAGTCCGATTTTGACAGAAAATGCAAGGAACTACAGGCAAATGTAAAGATGCGTCGATTCTTTGAAAAGAAGTTCTGGGAAAGAATGAGTGTGGAAGAAATCTACCCAGACAGCGCAAAGAGAAGATTGTGGTTTACTCCTGTTCATTCTACGACTAACGATTGTTCTTCACAATGAATACGCTCTACTATCTTGACGTCAACACCATCGTGATCAAGCAGAACGGAATCATGCGATGCTACCTTGCCTTCACCGACAATTTGGGCAGCATCCTCTCCGTCAGGGATGAGAACGGAAAGAAGGTGTTCGACGCCTCTTACGACGCGTGGGGGCGGCAGACGGTGACGCTCAACACCATCGGTCTGCACCGCGGCTACACGGGGCACGAGATGCTCAATGAGTTTGACATCATCAACATGAACGGTCGCTTGTACGACCCCGTTCTCGGCCGCTTCCTCAGCCCCGACAACTACATGCAGATGCCTGACAACAGCCAGAACTTCAACCGTTACAGCTATTGTCTGAACAATCCGCTGAAGTATACGGATCCGAGTGGTGAATTCTTTGAACTGATAGCCTTTGCCGCATTTAATATGGCCAGCAGCATGATGCAGGCCTCCTTTGAGGGTAAAAGTGTATGGAAGGCCGGTGCGTTGAGTCTGTTGTCATCCGCTGCGAGCTACGGCATTGGAGAGGCCTTTAAGAATGCGGCTGCTACTTTCGGCAATGAGTTGTTGCGTGCAGGAGCCCATGGACTGGCGAGCGGCGTGGTCTCTGCCTTGGACGGCGGAAACTTTGCCAGTGCCTTCGTCTCGGGTGCCGCGGCCTCAGGCATCGGCTCGTATGCACAAAGCACAAGCATGAACCGGGGGGTTATGGTCATTTCGACAACAGCAATGGGCGGAGCCGTGGCTTGGGCCACTGGAGGTGAGTTCCTGCAGGGAGCGTTGCAGGGGATGAATATAGGGCTTTTCAATCATGCGATGCATGAAGGTGCACAGAGTGGAGATATTACAGGGAATGGCGGTCCTGCTCTTGCAAAGGAACTTCCCGATCATATATTTGAGCTTGTGGATCCTTTGCCTGTTTTAGATGTTGTAGCATCAAGGCATACAGGCATTGGTCTTCTGGATGTCGTTGCGGGTACAAACACAGTATTGAACGGCATAGGTGCTTCGCTGAAAAGCCACGGCGGAAACTCCACCATAGGCAGCAACGGCATGGTATATTGGCACGGCGAGGGCCAGCGTGGGTTCTATGGAAACCAGTATGTGAGTACCATGAGATTGACAAGCGTGGGGAGGACTATCACTAAATACACTGGCCCCATAGGAATAGCCACCTCTATTTATGATATAGGCGACGGTATGTATGTAGATTATCAAACTACAGGCAGTCTAATTGGCTACAAGTCAGTCCGCGCCTCTGCCAGTGTAGCTGGAAGTTGGGTTGGTGGATGGGCTGATTGCAAGCTGGTGGTGGGCTGGGATCTCTTATAGGGGGACCCTTAGGTGCCGTTATTGGCGGAATTATCGGGGCGTTGGCGGTGCCATTGGTGGCAGCGCAGTAAGTGAGTTTGCAGTTAATAAGATGTATGGAATAAAATAAGAAATGGTATGAAAGAAAATTTTGAGTACTTCCTTAATGCTGTGCATTTTATGATATATAAGGACAGGTTTGGTCAAGTTAGAAAAAGCAGAAGATAGTAAATTACCTGATTTCAATTATTATCAAAATCCCTTTTATCGGAAAATATAAGAAAGAGTGAAGGGAGGGGAGCTTCTCATCCAAGTTCACCAGCCCCAGGGCACGGCGGGTGAGAAGGTCGAACTCACATTTCGCAGCAGCAGGATTTCGCAGATGTGTTCCCATCGAGCCCTAAAGGGAACCAATAATCTGCGAAAACTGTGAGATCTGCGTGAGGAAAATCGAAACATGCCCCTTAACATTTGTTGGTATTCATATCACCACACTGGAAGAAATACAAATACGGTTAGTAAAGGTAAGGACTTAGGCAGCTTCACAAAAAAGATTACTTCACAATTTTTATGTAGAACACCCTAAGCCTCAGGACTAATCCAACATGGAGCCGGACAATCAAAACGTCTGCTGTTCTCTTGCGTCGAGCAGGAGGTTCATGATGGCCTCTCCCTTCTGCGTCTTGATGGGCCGGCCCAATTCTGTTCGCTTGGCATTGTATGTTGCCCAGTCGGGAAGCTGGTCCTTCGGCACCACCTCACTGATGTGCACACCAAAATGCTCAACGTCGATGGGCAGCGTGCCCTCGTCCTGCATGCTGCACTCCTCAAACTGACCGAGTTCGTCGAGGCGCAACCGTTTGTTGTCCTTGCCGTCGACGAGACCGGTGACGACGACATCGTCCTGACCGGCAATGCTGGCAAAGAGGAGTTTGCTGCCATTGTAGCGCTTGAAGAGGCGGAAAGGCGACCGCTCCAACAGTTCCTCAACAGGCACCTTGGCCGTACTGCCATCGGCATACTGCATGACGAGCCATCCTCCACGCTCGCTGTCGTGGATGATAAGTTCCAGCCGGCAATTGTCGATGTCGCTGTCGCGGTCGAGCATCTCGTAGCTGTCGTCGCCGACAAAGCAAAGGTAGGCGACGCCTTCCTCGTAACCATCCTCCCAATTGTGGAGCACATTGTTGCGGAAGGCGCTGGTCTCGATTTTCTCAACCGTCGGTACCGGCTGACTGACGGGTTTCTCCTCGCTTACCGTCGAAAGATTGCGCTCGAGTTCCTGACGCGCCTCTTCTGCTGTGGCGAGGTTATGCTCGGCAGCCCACTTCTTGCGGTTTTCGAGGAATGTGGGCAGATAGTCCTCCGACACGCGTTGGCAGGTCTTGCACAACCGCTCATAGTAGACGCCGTCGAGGCTGATGGGGTTGGGACACGGACTGACGTGAATCTCCAGCACTTCGGTCTTCACCTTCTTGTCTTTATCCCATGACGTCTGCACGTAGTGACCGGCTTCTTTCGACAGTTGCATCACCACCTGATTGATGATGTAGTCCTCATAGCGGTCCTTGCTGTTTTTGAAAAGGGCATATTTCAAGTCTTCTTCCAGACCACGCTCATAGCCTTGATCGTTCACGCCAAGATAGAGCGTCCCGCCGTCGCGGTTGAGGAAGGCGCAAATCTCGCTCAGAATCTTCTTGGTCTGCAACTGTATGTCGGGGTGCATGTTGTACTCCGGATATACCACAGAGGTCTTGAACTCGGTGTTGTTGTCCTCGCGACCGTAGTATTTCTTGTCGGTGCCCTCACGTTTGAGATTGAGCAGTCCGCGTATCTTGTTGAGTATCTCCGAAGCTTCCTTCATCAGGCCTTCGGGTTTGATGAAGTTGTAAGAAATGACGAGCGAGGCCAACTGGCGCAGATTCTCGTTGCTGCGGTTGGCGCTGAGCTTGAAGAGTTCGTCGTTATGTTCGGTCGTCTCCAGCCACGACACCACCTGCAACTCGCGGAAGCGCTCATAGAGCACGTCGCTGACGTTGACAAACGATTCGGCCTCCTTGTTGAGCAACAGCAAATTCTCGCTGGTGAATTTGTTGTTGGCATCGAAATCGCTCAGCAGTTCGAGCACCATGAGCTGCTTGTCGTAGAACTTCTCCTTGTTGGAGTCGAGCATCCTGGCCAACACTTTGCAGAAGTTGATATAGTTGTAGGCCTTGACATAGTTTTCCTCGGTTCCGGCATAGGCCTCGATGATATACATCAGTTCGAAGACATGGCTGCGGTCCATGACTTCATCCGTTGCCTCTTCGTCCTCCTTTGCCGTATAGAGTTCTTCGTCGCGATAGAGATCCATCAAGTTGTGAAACGCCTGCTCCACCGTGAAGCGCATGCCTTGGGTGTCAGACAGGTAGGTCACGTTCATATAGTTTTTCGGTCCTTGCTGAGGGTTGTAGCACTCCACAATCTTGCCGCTCTTCAGCAGAGCCAAATCCTCCTTGTTGTCCACGCCGACCGATACGGAGAGTCCTTCGCGGGAGATGGCCGGCACGCGCCCGATGCTCGTCATGGCCGAATTGAGCCGGCAGTAGACTCTGCTGTTGTAGTTGTAATGGTCTATGCGGTACTGGTCCATAAAGTCGGCGATGAGGTCCTTCATCTTGAACACGTAGTGTCCGTCCTCATCGATTGTGACGATGGCGGGCAGCACCATAGGCTTTCCGTCAGTGCGGAAGGTGTCGACATTGATGAAGCCAGGATGATAGTTGACGATGTCGTTCAGCGCGTCGAGCGTTCCCGTATAACCTTCGAAGCCCTCGTCGACGACCTCGCACTCGAAGGTGAGCGTGCCGGGAATCTGACGTTTTACGATGATTCCCACCTCATCGTCGGGCATGAGCTTCTGGCGGGTGACCACCTTTTTCTGTTCCTCGAAGAGCGACTGGAAGATGAACCTCCACAGGCGCTTATAATAACCGATGGTGTTGCTCCTCGTGCGAAGCGAGGCATCGGGTTTCTCGCTCAGTCTGACCATCATGCCATGCCACAGTCCCAGGCTGTTGATGGGCAGAAACAAGTTGGCCTTGCCCGCAGCATCGGCGGTCATGATCGCGATCTGGTTGTCCTTGATCTGCAGCAGGGCATTGCCCGACTCAAACCTTGCCGTTGGCATATTCGCCGTGAGCTGATGATGAGCCTGGAAGGAGATGAAGCTAGCCGTGCGGATGGCATCGTCGGAGACCACTGAATAGCTCATATACGACTGCTGCTCGTTGCGCACGAGATTGTAGAGCGCCTCGTCGAGTAGCTTTTCCGGCTCCACGTCCATCTTGCTGCTCAGCCGGAAGAGCGTGCTGCGGTTGAGCACGTTGTCGATGAGTCCATGCTGGGAGCCCTCAGAGAGATTGAGCTGCAGGGCCAGCGCCTGAATCATCTCTTCCAGCGTCTGCCGGTCGGTGAGTTTTTCAGGGCGGTCGAAGATCCTGCGCACGTATTGCTCGATCAAACCGATCCATAGAAATCTGAAGGGCCTGCGTTTCGACAGTCTGATGTCAATCCGCCTGAGCGTGTTGACAATCTCCGGAAAGAGATGCTCCATCGTTTCAAAGTCTGTCATCAGGTAGCACAGCATCCTGATGAATTTGTTCATCGGCTGATATATATAAGAGGTATCGCGCAGGGTTTGCAAGCAGCTATTTACCTCTTCCTCCACCTGATGATTCTGCACATCGGTGATGCCTTGCAGGAAAGAATCGATGAGGCTTATGAAAAAAGACATCCGCCTTTCGAGCATCTCACGCTCATTCAACTGGCAATTAGGCAAAAGCATCGGGGAAGAAAGATCGTTAAGCAGATTGTCTCTGAAGTCGCGCAGTCTGTCATAGACCGATGACAACTCGTCGTCGAGCTGTAAAGACGTGATCCACCTATAACACGAAAGGTAAAAATCATCATCTTGCCTGTCGTTCTCGAAGAGTTTTTTCATACTTTCGAAAACTGATAAATCTTCCTGCCTGCTGTTGGTTTGATCTGTTAAAGTATTCATATTGGTGTTGTTTAAGGGTTGGCCGGCAAATCTCGCTGGATGTGTCGGCAAATTAAATGTACTTGTATATCTATTGTAGTCACAAAATTATGCAAAAAAACGCTTCTTCACAAATATATTGACAGTTTTTCAATTAAATTCACTGTTTTCCCAGTATAATTCATCTGATATACTGAGTTCTGATGCTCAAACGGTTACATAAGTATTAAAATGAATACACTTGGATATGAGCAATGGTCAAGAATACAAGAAAGGAACTCACACCTAAAGCCCCTCTACCACAAAGTATAAAGACATAATGGCGCACTGGATTATTTCCGTGGATAAGAATTTAAAGGAAAATATTCTTGTGCATGCTTAATGTTCTCACAAGAGCGTTGGGGCTTAAGCATGCGCAAGAATGGAAAATCGCTTCGCGTAGAATTAGCTAACGCTTTCTTCCTTCGCTTCTCAGCATAGCCCCTAAGCAAGCTTAGGGCTCTGCCTTCGCCGCTCTGTCAGT
>ONYS01000126.1 GCA_900322095.1 uncultured Prevotella sp. | reverse complement strand
GCTACATTGCTAATTTCCGAAATCTGCTACATTCATTTTTCCGAAATCTGCTACATTGCTAATTTCTGAAATTTGTTGGTGCAAAGATACCGATTACATATATTTGTAGACAGTTTGAAAATTATTCACTTAAACACAATCAGTATGAAGCATTTCGACTCATTATTTGTGTCTTTGCTTTCAGCACTGCTTATTCCACTCGGGGCGATGGCCCAGACAGGAAAGCAGCACAGTGCAGCCGAACTAAGGACGCAGTTTGGCAAGGCAAAGACCGTGGTTCAGACCGAGAACCATGAGCATCCGCTGTTGTCGAAGATGAAAATCATTCAGCCGCGACAGCAGGGACCGTTCCACAAGGTAGATACTAAGCTCCGCCGCAACTCCATGGCCGCAGTCCCCAAACTTGCTCCCCGCAAGGCGCGCCACAGCTCTGAGTTTTGGGCCACGGTGAGCCACCGCACAGAATGGGGAATAGGTTACAGGCCGCAATGGGACTATTATAGCACCACAGCCCCCTGCACTTTTGGTATTGTAAACAATGATGCGGACTGGCTGGCTAAAGGTAGTGGTGCCATTTTGAATGACTCACTTTACTTTGTCAAGTACGACCCTGACCCTAACTACGGGTATATCAAGTACGTTAAGGCTTACGTAGGCAGCACACCATGGAATGTTATTGACAGCCGCCAGGTAACGGACTATCAGATGATAGCCACCGAAACCGCCATCGACCCGACCAACAATAAACCTTTCGGTTGCTTCTTCAACGCCAATGCCGATGGTTACGAACTGGGTTATGCCGACTATACCACGTGGACGCGTACCACAGTGGCTACGACCAGCCTTCCCTTCGTTGCCCTTGGTTTCTCTGCCGATGGCACCTGCTATGGTGTAGCAACCGACGGTAATCTTTACCGCATCAACACGCAGACTGGTGCAGAGACCAAGATTGGCTCCACTGGTATCACCGTTAGCTCTACCGACGGCTCTTTCTATGCCCAGACAGGTGAAATCAGTCCTGCCGACGGCGTATTCTACTGGGCTGCAGTGGATGCTGATGCCAACAGTGCTCTGCTCACCGTCAATCTGACCTCTGGCCAGGCTTCTAAAGTCTACGACATGCCCGACGGCGATCAGCTCGCCATCATGTACTTCCCGCAAAAGGAAGCCAATGCCAAGGCGCCTTCTGTAGTGACCGACCTGAAGTTTGACTTCGGCAACGGATTGACAACGGGTACAGCCAAATTTACGATGCCTCACGAATACTATGACGGCTCGGAGATGAGCGGCTCGATCAGCTATTCGCTCTGCTGCGATGGTGAGGAGATAGCCACGGGCCAGGCAAATGCTGGAGCTACAGTAAGCGTCGACGTATCTACAACGACGGGCTCTCACTTCTTCACGCTCACTACGACCAACGACAACGGCACTTCTCCCGTTGCCAAGCAACAAATGTGGGTGGGCTTCGATCAACCCATGCCTGTGACCAACGCCCAAATGACTGCCGACGGACTGACAGTTACTGTCAGCTGGACAGCACCCTCAAGGGGTGTCCATAATGGCTATATGGGACCACTGACTTACACCGTTGTGCGTAAACCGGACGGTAAGGTAGTGGCCGACAACATCACGACAACTACGATTACCGACCAAATTCCAGAACAGGAAGTTGCTGGCTGGAAGTACGTCATCTGCGCCAAGAACGGCGATGTTGTTAGTGATAGCGTGACAACCAATAAGGAAGTCCTTGGCTCGCCTATTGTGCCACCTTATCTCATGCATTTCCAGTCGGCCAATGACCTTGACACATACACCATTATCAACGCCGAAAAGAACGGATGGGAATGGAATATTTATCGCAAGCTAGTGGACTGTTCTCACTACGCTTACGACACTAAGATTGACGACTGGCTTTTGACTCCTGAGTTCCACTTTGCTGCTAATACACGCTATAAGATTCGTTTTATCAGTAAGAGTATTACCTATGAAGGGCAAACAGATGACCCTCAGAAACTCTCCTTGATGGTCGGTACCGGTCTTGATCCCACCACATATACAGAAACTTTGATGGAGCCTACACCCGTCTATTATAACGCAGTTAACACCGTCTTCAATCTAGAATACACTAGTCAGAAAGACCAAGATGCCCATCTAGCTTTCCACGTGACAGGTCCAGTGTATTACAATTATATCACCTTGGACAGCGTACAGATTGAGGCTGGCGTATCTCTCAATGCACCTGATTCCGTTCAGGCCATTCAGATTGCTCCCGCCGAACAAGGTGTTCTCAAGGCTACCTTGCAGTTCAATGCTCCCTCAAAGACTCTTGGTGGAGAAACACTGAGCTCGCTCACCGGCGTGAAGATCTTCCGCGACGATCAGCTCGTGACCACCGTCCCGGCTCAGCCCGGACAGGCAGTGACCTATCAGGACGAGACCCCCAGCAACGGATTCAATACCTATAAGTTAGTAGCTGTCAACGCTGATGGCGACGGTGTGGTCAACAGTGCTACCAAATATATCGGCATGGACGTTCCAGACGTATCCTCCCTAAACGCTATCTTGTCCGACCCGTCAGCTGACAAATATAATTTAGATTGGCAAAAACCCAGCTACGTCGGTGCACATGGTGGCTATGTCGTTCCTGACGATGCAACCTACAGTCTCTACAACGTAACTATGAGTGTCCTTGGCCCAACGATAGGAAGCCGCATTGTCTCCGGACTTACCAACACCCACTATAGCATCGATGGAACACCCGATGAAGGCGACATGGGTTGGACAATCTTTGGCATCTCTGCCGCTAATTCGGCAGGAGAAACAGATCCTTATGCTACATCTCAAATCATGATCGGCAAGCCCTACGAACTTCCCTTCCGCGAGAGCTTCAGCACCAATGGAAGTAGGTCTTACTGCTGGTATGGCAATACCAATGCTGGTGACAAGAACATTCCTAACATCAGTTATAGTAGTTCTGATGAGATTGGCGGCTCTTTCCAGTGGGTTTCTTACGGCGGACTCCACGTCGACTTTGGATTAGGCAAGACCAATATCCAGCAGGCTTCGGACCCTGTATTGGCCTTTGAATATTATGCCGTTCCCGGCAAGAAGTTCACCATCACGCCGATGGCTATCTGCCCCTGCAACGATACCATCACCTTCAATCCCATCGACTTCTCGACGCTGACCGGCGAGGAAGGCTGGCGTACGGCCGAATACTCTTTGGCTACCGACAACAACCGCTATGCTATCCCCATGTTCCGGTTCCAGAACAACGAGGAAGTGGGTCCTTCTTTGAAACCTGAGACCTTTACAGTCAATGTTGACAATGTCAATGTCATCGACTTAAAGGATCACGACCTCGGTGTCACCATCAACTCTACAGAGAAAGTGAAGGTAGACGAGAAGGCTTCGTGGGAGGCCAAAGTATTCAACTATGGCGAGAACACCACGAATGGCAGCGACTACAAGGTGAAATTCTATGTCGGTGACAGTCTCGTAGATACGAAGGATGGACAAGATCTCGACTTTATCAAGTCTGCAACTTACGAGTTTGAGTACACACCAAGAATCGTCGACAAGGAGGAAATGCCCGTCCGTGTCGTTATTGAATTTGCCGACGACCAGAACAGCAGTAATAACGAAGCAACGACAACGCTGGACATCATCAAGCCCAAGTATCAGACAGTCATAGACCTGAGGGCTCAGGCTGCAGACAAGGGTGCACAGCTCACTTGGACTGCTCCTACCGTTGATGGTACAAATGTCGTTACCGAAGGATTTGAAGACTATACTCCTTTCGTTGGCGATGCTTTTGGCGATTGGACCGGACTGAACGCAACAGGATCTTCGACTGCTGGCATTAGGGGGCTTAGCTTCGGCAATATGACAGGTTATGAAGGATTCTTCGTAATGAATCCTGAGCAAGCTGGTGCCAACTACGACACTTATCCCTTCCTTGCTCCTTACGACGGCAAGCAGTATGCCATGAGTTTTGCCACATACGATCAAGGATGGTATGACTTCAACACCGATCACTGGCTCTTCTCTCCCGAGCTCTCGGGCCGCGAGCAAACGATAGGACTCAGTATGGCCGCACTATCTAGTGATACGCCTGAGGATGTGGAGTTCCTCTACTCTACAACCGACCGCAATACGGATAGTTTCACGTCCATAGAGAAAAAACAAGTGACAGGCGTCGCAACAGGCAACGAGGATGAAGGTTGGGAAGAATTCACCTTCGATGTGCCCGAGGGTGCCAAGTACTTCGCCATCCGCCATACAACTTTCTATGGCTATGGACTAATCATCGACGACATCGCCTACGAGACTGGTGGACCGCAGAAGATTCTGCACTACAACATCTATCGCGACGGCGTGCTCATCGGTTCTTCTGACGAACCCGGATTCACCGATGCCAACGCTCCTGCAGGCAGCCACGTCTACAACGTGACCGTGGTCTACGACCTTGGCGAGTCGGACGTCTCGAATGACGCGACAATCACCATCACAGGCATCAACAGCATCGAGGCCGATGCCCAGGGCGAGTACAACGTCTACACGCTCGGCGGTCAGGCCCTGCGCCTCCACGCCAAGAGTCTGCGCGGCATACAGCCCGGTGCCTATGTCATCAATGGTAAGAAGTATATTGTAAAGTAATCATTTATTTCCCACTACTATCAGAGCGCCTGCCTCGTCGAAAGATGAGACAGGCGCTTTCATCCCCACCCAGCAGCCCCATCAACCCCATTAGCCCCATCATCCCCATTCCCCCCATCAACCCCATTCCCCCCAACCACCGACACTCTAGGCAAAGATAGTAAAATTAGTTAAAAACTTTGGAAAGTGGGAAATAATGCTTATCTTTGCACGCAGAAAGATAACGAGTAGAATAAAGGGGATTCCGACACAGCACCTGTCGGAATTCTTTTATTTTTTTGCCCGTGTTAACCAATTAACAATTAAAACAGAAAACTTATGGCTTACATGTCACAGGAAGGCTACGACAAACTCGTGGCCGAATTGAAAAGACTCGAATCTGTCGAGCGTCCTAAGGCCTCTGCCGCCATCGCTGAAGCAGCCGATAAAGGCGACTTGAGTGAAAACTCAGAATACGATGCCGCCAAAGAAGCACAGTCTCATCTCGAGGCACACATCAATGAACTGAAGATGACCATCGCCCACGCCAAGATCGTGGATATGTCGCGTCTGAGCACAGACGCCGTACAGATTCTCTCAACCGTGGAGATGACCAACCTGGCCAACAACTCCAAGATGAAGTACACCATCGTCAGCGAGAGCGAGGCCAACCTCAAGCAGGGCAAGATCTCCATCAAGACGCCTATCGCACAGGGATTGCTCAACAAGAAGGTGGGCGACGTGGCCGAAATCAAGATTCCCCGCGGCGTCATCAAACTTCGTATCGACAAGATTTCCATCTCAGAATAAAGTAAGGAGGAGCTTATGACATTATTCAGTAAGATTGCCGCTGGTGAGATTCCCAGTTTCAAATGCGCCGAAGACGAGAACTTCTATGCGTTTCTCGACATCAACCCCGTGAAGCAGGGCCACACGCTCGTCGTGCCCCGCAAGGAAATTGACTACATCTTCGACATGGACGACGCCGACCTGGCAGCCTTCGAGGTGTTTGCCAAGAAGGTGGCCCGTGCCATCAAGGCCGCATTCCCCTGCAAGAAGGTAGCCGAGGTAGTGCTTGGACTGGAAGTCAACCACGCCCACATTCATCTCATCCCCATCAACAGCGAGTCTGACGTAGACCTGCACCACCACATCAAGCTCTCCGACGAAGAGATGAAGGCCACCGCCGACAAGATCCTGGCCGAGTTCAAAAAGCTGTAAAAAAAGAGCCCCTATAAAAAATCCCGGAAGGCCGGTCGCCTTTCGGGATTTTTTATAGGGGCTATAGTAGCTATAGAAACTATAGCCCCTCTCTCAGCCATCAAATAAACTTTTCCCCTTTCTTTATCTGCACTTCATTGACGTATTTCCTCACCAGCGCCGAGGAGTCTTCTTTCTTGCAGATCAGCAGCACGTTGTCGTTCTCCACCACGATATATCCGTCGAGACCGTTGATGACAGCCATCTTGCCCTTGGGAATCTTCACCACATTATGGCTGGCATTGTCGATGATCACGTCGGAGTCGATCACCACATTGTCGTCCTCGCTTCGCCGCATGGCCTCATAGATGCTGTGCCACGTGCCCACGTCGGCCCAGCCGAAGTCGCACTTCATCACGCAAACCTTGTCGCACTTCTCGAGCAACGTCAGGTCGAGCGGCAGGTTGGGATAGAGCGGATAGTGGTCGGCCATATAGTTTTCCTCATCTTTCAGGGTCCAGTCGGGATGGTCCTTGTCGAAGCCCTTCAGCTCGTCGGGCAGGAGCGTGGAGAGATAAGACCATATCCCGGCAACGCTGCTCAGGAAGAGACCTGTGTTCCAATAGAACTCGCCGCTCTCCATAAACATCTTGGCAAAGTCGCGCTCCGGCTTCTCCGTGAACGACTGTACCTTATATATATTATGCTCCATGGGGTCGCCTAGCTGGATATAGCCGTAGCCGGGCTCGGCACGCGTGGGTTTAACGCCCAGGGCCATGACATAATCGTGATGGGCCACAAACTCCAGTCCCTCCTCAATCTCAGCGCGGTAGGTGCTCTCGTCCTGTATCATGTGGTCGGCAGGAGTGAACATCACCGTGGCGTCGGCCGGACAATTGCTGTGGAGGATGCGGTGCACTGCCCACACAGCACTGGGAATCGTGTTGCGGTGGATGGGCTCGTCGACGATATGGTCGTCGGTCACCTGAGGCAGCTGTTGTTTTACGATGTCTACGTATTCGCGGTTAGTATTGATATAGATATGGTCCTGAGGGAATATGCGGCCCATTCGGTCGTAGGTCTGTTGCAGTTGAGTGCGCCCAACACCGAAGAAGTCGACAAACTGCTTCGGAAAGCGTTCGCGGCTATAAGGCCACAGGCGTCGGCCCTTTCCGCCGGCAAGAATGACACAGTAGGATTTTTCAGTTTGATTCATAATATAGCAAAGATTAATTTCGAAGCCAAATGTACATATTAAAAATGACATTAGCAAGCATTTAATAATTTTTAGCCAGCACGAATTGGGGAGAGATTCATAAACAAACTCTTTTCTTGACTTTTAGAGCATCTGCAGCTCTCCCGCGCCCCAAATTAAGGAGTGGAGCAAAATAAGCAGATGATAATTTGGAGGGTCAGAGCGGAAAAGCTATATTTGCAGCCGGAACACAAAGAGAAATAGATTAGCGACAAACCGCGTATGGAGAAGGACAAGGAAAAACTATTCAGCCATCCCGTCTATAAACTGATGTCAGGCATGGCCAGGACAATGGACACCTACTATGTTGATCCGTTGCTGGGATTCGTCGTGCCATCGGGATTGGGCGACACGCTGACGGCCCTGCTCTCGCTGCCCTACGTCTGGTTTTCATTGTTTGTCGTCAAGTCAGTGCCGCTGACGATAGCGGTCATCAACAATATTCTGCGCGACACGCTCATCGGCATGCTTCCCTTCTTTGTCGGCGACGTTTGGGACATCTTCTACCGCTCCTACGGCAAGAACCTGAAGCTGATAACCGGCTATATCAATGGCGACGCAAAGGTCGTGTCGCAGGTGCATCGCAAGGTGGTGTATTCGGTAATTATCATGATTGTCCTCCTAGTTCTCATCATCCTCATGTTCAAACTCATCTGGATGCTTGGCGCCTGGCTGATCACAGAGATTGGACATCTGACGAGATAACTACCGCCGTGCCAATTATGAATTATGAATTGTGAATTATGACCCCAGTTCGGGATAATTTACACCGTCTTTTGATTTTATGATTAGGCATGACGTCCCCACCCACGCCATGGGC
Source organism: uncultured Prevotella sp. (assembly GCA_900322095.1). GTDB lineage: Bacteria > Bacteroidota > Bacteroidia > Bacteroidales > Bacteroidaceae > Prevotella. Next base: position 25 of record ONYS01000126.1, on the reverse strand, counting down.
GTAGGCCTTGATTTCGGTTGGAAGC
>ONYS01000023.1 GCA_900322095.1 uncultured Prevotella sp. | reverse complement strand
AACACTAGGGGTGATTATCTGGGGCATAAACAGCCAACATCGACGATAAGTTAGGAAACTTTAACAAGTGTGCTTGAACACTCTCTGCAATGCGGGTTAAGCGGACTTTGTTTCACGCCAAGGGGGGCAGGTTGTATATATTACCAAGCGTTTCGACATTCTTCCCGATGGGACGAAGCTTGCAATGGAGTATTTCGCAATATGGAATTATGTCGCCCTTTCTGGGCTTTTCTCTCAATAGGTTGAAAGATTTCATTCGTACAGCTCGAAACATTTTGAAAAAGGCTCAGCAGGATCTGTTCTTCCTCTACCAAAACGAGGTTTCCGATGTCTGGTTTGATTTCCAGCCAGGGCCGAGGAAAGGTAAGGGCGGAAAGATTTCTTCCATCCTCATCTATGTATTTTCAAGGAAGCGTCCAATGGTAGGCTTGAACTGTCTATGGCAAAAGGACGATGAACCTTAAAATCTTTCTTGGCCCGGCACAAGATTAGATAAAGCTATATTGGTACTAAATTCACGAAAAAGCACCAAAATCGGAGTTGGGGAAGCCTTCGAAGTGACTTTAACTTTCCATTACAAGCAAATACCGTTCAAACCGGTAAAAGCATTGCCTTTTTAGGTTTTTTTTGTCGTGCGCGCTTATAAAACAAAAAACTAAGTTATTGATAAACAATAACTTAGCTTTCAATCTTGGTAGGGACAATCGGGCTCGAACCGATGACCTCTGCAATGTGACTGCAGCGCTCTAAACCAACTGGGCTATGCCCCTATTGAATTGTTTCGGGCGCAAAATTACAAAAAATTTTTCAACCGACAAAGAGATTGCGTAACTTTTTTGCAATTTGGACGAAGAAATCACGCGTTCTTCTGCCTATTCTACTCGTAACCGGCGGCAAGTCCGCCCTCGCCCGTCTCCTTATAGAGTGAGGGCAGGTCGTGACCGGTCTGCTTCATCACCTCAACCACTCTGTCGAAACTCACGCGGTGTCGGCCGTCGGAGAAGGCAGCGTAGAGGTTGCTGTCCAAGGCGCGTGTTGCGGCAAAGGCATTGCGCTCGATGCAGGGAATCTGTACCAAGCCGCACACCGGGTCGCAGGTCATGCCGAGGTGGTGCTCCAGACCCATCTCGGCCGCATATTCCACTTGCGAAGGACTGCCGCCGAAAAGCTGGCAGGCTGCGGCGGAGGCCATGGCGCATGCCACGCCCACCTCGCCTTGACAACCCACCTCTGCACCGGAGATGCTGGCATTGTGTTTCACCACATTGCCTACGAGGCCTGCCGTCGCCATGGCATGGAGAATCTTGCGGTCGGAGAACTTGTGTCCCCGCGAAAGATGATAGAGCACCGCCGGTATCACGCCGCACGAGCCGCAGGTGGGAGCGGTGACGATGACTCCGCCCGACGCGTTCTCCTCGCTCACAGCCAAGGCATAGGCGTATACCAGGCCTCGTGTCTGCAGGTTCTGCTTATAGCCCGAAGCCTTCACATAGTAAACAGGGGCTTTGCGGCTCAAGTTGAGCGGACCGGGCAGGCGGCCTTCGTGGTTGATGCCGCGCTCCACGCTCTCCTGCATCACTTCCCAATCCTTCTGCAGCTCATCCCAGATTGACGGCCCCTCGCACTTGTCGACATACTCCCAATAGTTGGCACCCGTGTCCTCACACCAGTGCATGATGTCGGTCATCGTGTTGAGGCTGTAGACTTCGGGCGTGTCGAACATGTCGCCTTTTTCTTTCCCCTCGCTCAGCGCGCCTCCGCCTACGCTGAAGACCGTCCATTGGCCGATGGCGGCGCCCGTGAGGTCAAAGGCTTCGAACTTCATCCCGTTGGGGTGATAGCTGAGAAAAACGTCCGGCTTCCATGTGATGTGGCAAGGAGCCGCAGGCTGCAGCTCGTCCATGATGGCAACATCGGTCATGTGCCCCTTGCCGGTTGCGGCCAGACTGCCATAGAGCGTCACCTCAAAGCGCGAAGCGTAGGGATAGCGCTCCTTGAAGATGTGGGCAGCATGCTGTGGGCCCATGGTGTGGCTGCTGCTCGGTCCACGACCAATTCTATAAAGTTCTCTCAACGATTTCATAACGCAATCTGTTTAATTGTTTTCTCACCAGCGATGTTGACTTAGGAGTCATTGCGGAGGTATGCTTTCATCGAGCTGCCGAGGCGTCCCTGCTGATACATTCGTCTGACGGCCCGCTTGCGTATTTGGCGCACGCGCTCCCGCTTCAGTCCCATCAGCTGGGCGATTTCGGCGAAAGTAAGGTTGGCACGTCCGATGCCGTAGAAGTATTCCACCACCTCTCGCTCGCGCGAGGGCAGCACTTCGAGGGCGCGCTGCAGGTCGCCCTGCATGATTTCCCTCATCACCCGTTCGTCGGCCTGGGGCGAATTGGGGTTGGCCAACACGTGGAGCAGACTCAGTTCTGCACTTCCGCCTACGGGAGCGTCTACAGAGAGAGCCTTGCGGCGCTTGTCTGATGAGGGCGTGCGCTCCTTGCGCGGCACTTTGAAGATTCCGTTTTGGGTTTCGAGGGCCTTCTCGATAGACTCGCGGATGATGGGGGCCGCATAGGTGACGAAGCGCTTGCCCCGGCTTGCGTCGAAGTTGGCGGCAGCCTGCATGAGTCCTACGTTGCCCTCGGCCACCAGGTCGTCCAGGGCGAGCCCACGGTCTTTATATTGCTTGGCAACGGCCACCACAAAACGCAGGTTGGCCCTTACCAGTTTGTTTATGGCAGCCTGGTTGCCCTGAAGAATTTGTTGGCTCAGGCGAGATTCCTCTTCCGAGCTCAGCAAGTGTTCCTTGCCTATTTCCGCAAAATAGCGGTGGAGCTGTTCGTTGTCGTTCATATTGCTTTGGTTTTTTCTAGGGGGCTAGAGATTCTAGATTATCTAGATTATCTAGAGATTCTAGATTATCTAGAGACTCTAGAGACGCTAGAATTTCAAGATCTTTTTTATAGCTTTCCTTGCTCTCCGAGATAGCTGTCTTTGAATCCCAGGAAGTAGAGCACGCCGTCGATGCCGATGTTGCTGATGGCCTGCTCAGCGTTGGCTTTCACCCGCGGCTTTGCGTGGAAGGCAATGCCCAAGCCCGCCTCACTGATCATTGGCAGGTCGTTGGCACCGTCGCCCACGGCAATGGTCTGGGCGAGGTTTACCTTCTCCACCTGGGCGATGAGCTTCAGCAGCTCAGCCTTGCGGTGGCCGTCAACAATCTCACCCACATAGCGGCCGGTGAGCTTGTTGTCGTCGTCGATTTCCGGTTCGTTGGCGTAGACATAGTCGATACCGTACTTGCGTTGCAGGAACTCGCCAAAGTAGGTGAATCCACCGCTGAGAATGGCTATCTTGTAGCCGCAGCGCTTGAGCACCGACATCAGTCGGTCTACCCCCTCGGTGATGGGCATGTGCTCGGCAATGTCCTGCATCACGCTGGCATCCAGACCCTTGAGCAGAGCCACACGCTCGGTGAAACTCTCCTTGAAGTCTATCTCGCCGCGCATGGCCCTCTCGGTGATGGCCTTCACCTTGTCGCCCACGCCGGCACGTTCTGCCAGCTCGTCGATGCACTCGGTCTGGATGAGCGTGGAGTCCATATCGAAGCAGATGAGGCGGCGCATGCGTCGGTACATGTCGTCTTTCTGAAACGAGAAGTCTATTCCCTCCTCGCTGCTCAGCCGCATCAGATCGGCTTGCATCTGCGGGCGGTCCTTGGGTGTGCCACGGAGCGAGAATTCGATACATGCCCTCACGAGCTTGTTCTGTTGGCGTATGCTGCGGCGACCGGTGAGGCGCAGTATGGAGTCGATGTTGAGTCCCTGCTCGGCTATGACCCTCGTAGCCAGCGCTATCTGACGCGCGCTGAGTTCCCTGCCGATGACCGTGAGGATGTAGCGGTTCTTGCCCTGACGGCTCACCCAGTCCTCGTACTCGTCGTCGCTGATGGGCACGAAATCTATATTGACGCGAAGTTCAGTCGACTTGAAGAGCAGCTCCTTCATCATCTGCCCCGAGGCTTGTTCGTTGATTCTCACCAGTATGCCCAGCGACAGGGTTGAATGGATGTCGGCCTGGCCGATGTCCAGAATCTGTGCCTCGTGGCGTGCGAGGATTTCCATCACCTGAGCCGTGAGGCCTGGATGGTCGATTCCTGAGATACTAATGAGGATTTGTTCTTTTTTATCCATATCATCAATCTTTGTGACTTGTGAAGGCTTTCTGTGGCCTACACTCTGCGAAATTACAGTTTTCTGTGGAATATACCAAACAAACAGGCAAATTTTATCAATCTTCCTACGCTGAGGCAGCGGCATCAGCCCGATGGGGAGAAGCGGCAGGTCTGAAGTGGTTTTCGGCGTCATTCTTTGGTGTTTCCTTTGCTATTTACTACTTTTGCAGTCGCAACAATAAAGAAAACCAATGAAATATCTTCTTCTATCCGACATCCACGGCTCGCTGCCGACGCTCGACAAGGCGCTCGACTTCGGCCGCAAGCAGCAGTGCGACATGATTCTGCTCATGGGCGACATCCTCAACTATGGTCCTCGCAATGGAGTGCCCGAGGGCCTCGACGCCCGCGGCATAGCCGACCGACTCAATGCGCTGGCCGACCGCATCGTGGCGGTGCGGGGCAACTGCGACTCCGAGGTCGACCAGATGCTGCTCCACTTTCCCATCATGCAGACCTACACGCTGCTTGTCGATGAGGGCCGCAAGATACTGCTCACCCACGGTCACGTCTATAGCGACGCCCAACTGCCACCGGGCCAGTTTGATGCCGTCATTTGCGGTCATACGCATCTCTGGCATCTGGAGCGCAACGGACAGACGGTCTGCTGCAACACGGGTTCCATCACCTTCCCCAAGGGAGGCAATCCGCCCACATTGGGCACGATGGCCGACGGGGTGATCTCGATGTTTACGCTCGACGGAGAACTGCTTAAGGAAATGAAAATCTGAATAGCAAAGACTCAAATGAGCCTTGCGGGAGGACTTGCTAAAGTTTTGCCAAGTCCTCGTAGGCCTGATTCATCTCGTTGATGAGCGTCTCGTAGTTGTCGGCATTCAGGCTTGCGCGCCTGTAGATGCCGTCGAGCCCCAGTGTGTCCATATTGGCCCAGACGTCGAAGGGCGCGTCGTGGAGCAGGGTGGCGGCGCCTTCGGCCATCATGCGCAGCACCGAGGGCTGATGGAAGGCTGCATCCTGATTGCCACCGGCCTTGATGCCGAGGGCGTAGGCATGCATAGTGGCCCTCACCATAGCCCGGATGGCGCTCTCCACGCTGAGAGTCTGGGCGTCATCATCCTGGGTCACGTTCAGCCGGCGCTGGGCGATATGGTCGGCCATGGATTGCTTGTGACCGTTGAGCAGACAGTACATCTGCCGCTTGTATTCGTCTACGATATGGTCGAACAGCGGTTTTGAACCGGCAGCGTAGCGCAGGAGCAGCTTCTGCGATGTGGTGTCGGAGAATTTGCGCCTCTGCATGTCGTCGACGGCCTGCTCGTAGCTGTCAAAGTTGATGGCTACAAGCAGGGGGAACATCACGTGGAAGAAATATTTGTTGATGTTCTCATAGTGTTCGGCCACGAGCTGTTTCATCTGCTGTGGCATAGGTTTTCCGTTGTTCTTATCCCGGCGGCTGTCGATGAGTCCGGTGAAGAATCCCTCGAAGAATCCTCTCACCATGGAAGACGCTACTTGGTGTTTGGCGATTTGTTGTGTCATATTTCTTTTTTGTCCAGTTTGCTAAGGAATCCTTTGACGATAGGGTAGGCGAGCGTAGCAGAGCATACGTCGCTCACGGCCTGGCACATCTCCACGCCCAGCAGTCCGAAGATGCGGGGCAGAATGAGGATGAGGGGGATGAAGAAGAGTCCGCTGCGCGCTGCCGCCACGAGGTTGGCGCGCCAGGGCTGACGGCAGGTCTGCAACAGCATGTTGCTGATGACGATGATGGAGCCCAAGGGCCAGGTGAGCAGCTGCAGGCGCAGGGCCACGATGCCGATGCGTATCACTTCGGGATCGTTGCGGAAGATGCGGATGGCGTCGTGGCTGAATGCCAGGCACACCAACGAGGCCGACAGCAGAAACCAGAAACTGATCTTCGTCGTGAACCAGTAACCCTCTTTCAGTCTCGCATAGCGCTTGGCCCCATAACAGAATCCGCAAAGCGGCTGAAAGCCTTGCCCTAAGCCAATCACCACGGCCAGCACAAACATCGAGATGCGGTTGACGATGGTCATGGCGGCGATGGCGGCGTCGCCCCAGCCACCGGCGGCGAGATTGAGCATCAGCGTGGAGAGCGCGGCCAGTCCCTGGCGGTTGAGCGATGGGCTGCCACCGTAGAAGATCTCCTTGAGCATGGCCTTCGTGGGACTGAACAGGCGCAGGCGGATGGCTATGTTGCCGCGTTGGCTGCTCATATATAATAGGACGAGGAAACCGCAAATCTGCCCGATCACCGTGGCGAGGGCTGCTCCGGCTACGCCCATATCGAAGACAAAGATGAACAGCGGGTCAAGACCGACGTTGAGTACGGCGCCCGTGACGATGCCCAACATCGACTTGGAGGCATTGCCCTGAAAACGCATCTGATTGTTGAGCGTCAGGCTGCTCGTGATAAACGGTACGCCGATGAGGGAGATGCCCAGATACTGCTTCGTGTAGGGGAGGATAGTGGGCGTGGAACCCAGCATCACCGACAGCGGTTCGATGAAGATGAACCCCAGAATCGTGAACACAGCGCCGCAGAGAAACGAACAGACGAATCCTGTTGCCGCCATGCGTTCGGCGTTGTCGTGGCGGCGGGCTCCCAACTCGGCCGAGATGTAATTGCCCGAGCCGTGTCCGAAGAAGAAGCCTGTGGCCTGAAAAAAGAACATCAGCGTGAACACGATGCCGACGGCCGCCGTGGAGGCGGTGTTCAGTTTGCCTACAAAAAAAGTGTCGGCAATGTTGTAGAGATTGGTTACAAGCATCGACACGATTGTGGGCAAGGCCATAGTGATGATCACACGGTGTAATGGACCGCTCGTCAGATAAGTGTAATTGTCGCGTTGTTTATTCTTTGACATAATCTCTGATACCTATATAACATAAGGAGAACGCTCTTCTTCCCGACATGGTGTTAGGCTGCGCCTCCTGTATTGATGCTGCAAAGGTAGGCTTTTTTCTGCAATGGGTCAAATAAATTCTGCGGAAATGAACAACGGTCGGTCTCTTTCTTCATTTAGTTTGTTGAAAATTATAGTATGTTGTCAATATGCCGTTAAAACTGTCTGTTTGTAGATGAAATTAACTGTTTTGTTGAAAATTTAAATAAAAAAGCTTTGCCGTAATCGGATTTTTTGATATATTTGCAGCCAAGAATTATTTATCAAAGGCCATTCCTCGACATGATTCGGATGACCCAGAATGTTTTACCTAAAAGAGTTGATTATGAAGAAAATTACTCTTGTTGCTGCTTTAGCAGTATTCTTTTCAACCTCCACATTTGCCCAGCAGGCTCCTTTCACGCAGAAGCTTACCGCTGCAAAGGGCAATACGGTGATGACTGCCGACCAACTGAAAGCTAAACAGGATTTCAAGGTTTCAAGTCTGCGTAATAAGGTGAGAGTCAATGGTGCCGCTCCTCTGAAGGATTTCACACCCACTGTTGATACGTTGATCACGACGGCTCCTGCCGGTGAGGTTCACGACAACGTGATCCGCAGTGGCACGGGTTATTACTCATTGTATGGTTATGTCCTCAGTTCGACGGGTTATGCACTGACGGGCAACTATGTGAAGACCGACGACGCCATCTATCTCAAGGATCCTTTCACCTACCTTTCCACAGACTCTTATTTGAAGCTGGATGCTGAGGGCGACGGCAAGTATGTGGCGCATTTGCCTCAACCCATCTATAATGAGGAATACGAGGGAACAACCTATCACTACTATGCCTCGAAACTGAAGGTCAACGATGAACATACCAGCTACACCGCCGACACTCTCTCTGACGGAAGTATCGACCAGGATGTTCATTTTGAACTGGTGGGCGACACGCTCAAATCCACCGACCTCCCATTCGAAAACATCATTGGTCTGACCGACGACACATACGCTTGGTATGGATATGGCGATTACGACATCGCCATGTATGACAATCCTTACACGACAACCAGCTTGCCTGCCGGAGTCGCCGTTGAAAGGTGGGCGCTCAATCGGTCGCAACTGGTGAATGTTGCCATCGACGGTAACGAAATCTATATCAACGACCCGACCGCCAACAACAACCGCAATTGGTTCAAGGGCACGATCGAAGGCGACAAGGTGACTTTCAAAGGCCCGCAATATTTAGGCGTCAACGAAGACTATGCCACCCATGTGTTTTTCTTCCCGGGTACTTCTTCTTGGGATGACCAAGGCAAATTGTATGCTTTGTCGGATGAGCTGGTGATGAACTACGATCCCGAAGCCAAGAAGCTCACAGCTCAGGATACCACTGACGCGATGATCATCAACGGAGCCTTAGACCGGGTCTATTATTTGTCGGTCTATGACAATCCGGAACTGGCCTTCTTTGTTGAGAAAGCTGCAACTCCGGCTGACCCGTATTTTACACAGGTCAGTGAGTACAACACCGATTACGGCTATGGTTATATCGTGTTCTTTATTCCTACTGTGGATGTGGATGGCAATTTCATAGAACCGTCGAAAATCTATTACAATATCTATTTCGACTCTGAGACTCCGGAGACTCTCTCTACAGACGATTACACTTCGCTCGGACAGGATATGACCGATATACCTTTCTATTTCTCCGACGGATGGGATATCTATTTGCAAGGATCTATCCATCAGCTATATTACTACGTGGCCGAATATGATCAGGTTGGCGTGAGCACCACTTATACAGGTGGCGGTGAATCGCACAGATCCAACATCGTTTGGGCTGAGAATCCTGAGAATGCCATCAAGGGTGTGACTACCAATAACGGCGCTGTGGAGAGTGTGAAGTATTTCGACCTTTCTGGCCGCCAGATTTCTGCTCCCGCCCAGGGTCTGTATCTGAAGGAAGTGACCTATGCTGACGGAACTACCAAGACCGTTAAGCGTTTGGCCAAGTAATCTGAAGGAATAAGTATCTCGCAATAACATTAAGGTCCGGCGAATTTCGTCGGGCCTTTTTTTGACTTACCAGACCCACCCCCGGCCCCTCCCTACGAAGGGAGGGGAGAAACAGCGTAGCGCAACGTAGGAAGTCCGCATGGTAGGAGCGTCGTCATTCCTGACGACGAAGAAAGAAGTGGAGTGCCGCATGGTAGGAGCGTCGTCATTCCTGACGACGAAGAAAGGAAGACTGATTGATAATCAAAGTAAATCCTTCGGCTGCAGGAATGCCAATACAGATCCACCCCCGTCCCCTCCCTACGAAGGGAGGGGAGAAACATTTAAAGCATTAGTGATTAAATATCGCTAGCAATTGCCTGGAAGGCAATACCTCAGAAACCGGGTACATACACGAGCGAAGCGAGGGGATGTGCCCGGAAAGATGGCTAGAGATGTACGGTGCCTGGAAGGCACTACCTTCCAAAATGATGTCCCATCGGACACTTTAGTAAATCCTTTGGCGGCAGGAATGCCGCCGCTCCTACTGCTGCCCCTCGTCGTCAGGAATGCCGCCGCTCCTATTGCAATCGATTATCTTTCTTGGCCGTCAGGAATGAGGGCCGTCATTCCTGACGGCCACGATTTCCGGACGATCCTATGACGCGTAATTCGCCCCCTCTGCGATTTTTCGCGAAAACATTTTGCATATTCCACGGAAAAGTCCTAACTTTGCACCCGCTCAACCATCGGAGGGCGCCATAGGGAAGTGGCACTGGATAAGATGGGGCTTCATAGCCTCGACTATCCAGTGCCACTTCCTTATTATATTGTTGAATGATATTTAAAATGTGATAAGATGACTACGATTAGGATTGCAACAACCAACGACATCCCGCTCATTCGCCAATTGGCGGAGCAGGTGTTCCCGGAAACCTACAAGAACATCATCACGCCGGAGCAGTGCCGCTACATGATGGACATGATGTATTCGGAGGAGAGCCTGCGGCGGCAGATGACCGAGGAGGGACATGTATACCAACTGCTCTGGGCCGACGGTGAGGCAGCCGGCTACGTGTCGGTGCAGCCCATTGAGGCCGACCTCTACGAACTGCAAAAGATCTATGTGCTGCCCCGCTTCCAGGGCCGTCACCTAGGTCGCACGCTCTTCGATGCTGCCGTAAAGCTCATCAAGCAATGGCATCCTGAGCCTTGCCGCGTCTTCCTCCACGTGAACCGCTACAACAAGGCCAAGACGTTTTATGAGCATCTGGGCCTGAAGGTGACCAAGCAGGGCGACTACGACATCGGCCACGGCTACTTCATGAACGATTACATCATGGAGAAGGACATCTAATTCATAATTCACAATTCACAATTCATAATTCATAATTGTGCTGCGGGGTGGGTCGGGTCTGCTACCGATCTTTCTTAATTGAAATGTTTAACAGTACAAGAACTCGAATTTCATGAGACAGCATAGAGACAGTATAGATTTTGCAAAAGAGAACATCCCACGGCTTTTCCTCCGTCTGTTTGTGCCTACGCTCCTGGGACTGCTCTTCGGAGCCATGCTCAACATTGCCGACGGCATCTTCGTCGGTCGGGGAGTGGGCAGCGACGCTCTGGCAGCAGTGAACGTGGCGGCGCCCATCTTCCTCTTTGCCACGGGCACGGCCCTGCTCTTCGGCAGCGGCGTGTCGGTGGTCGTGGCCATCCACATGTCCCACGGCAACTTTAAGGCAGCCAACATCAACGTCACGCAGGCCTTCACCATCTCCACGACGCTGATGCTCCTGGTGGCATTGCTCATCGTCTGTTTCCCCATACCGACGATTCATATCTTCGGCGGTGAGGGCCGCATCGTGCCCCTCGCGCGCGACTATCTCTTGGCGGTGACGCCCGTGCTGGTGCTCACTCAGGTGCTGCTCATCGGTATGTTCGTCATCCGGCTTGATGGTGCGCCGAAGTTCGCCATGGCCGCCAACATCACTGCCTCGCTGCTCAACATCATTCTCGACTGGCTCTTCGTGTTCCCCTTCCACTGGGGCATTCGCGGAGCCGCCGTGGCATCGTCGATGGCACAGGCCGTGGGCGCGCTGATGATTGTAGTCTACTTGTGCGCCTTCAGCAAGCGGCTACACTTCTACCGTCCCAAGTTCTCGCGCAAGAGTCTGCTGCTCACGGCGCGCAACGCGGTTTATATGATGCGGGTGGGGCTGCCCTCGTTTATCGGTGAGATTGCCATGTCGGTGATGATCATCACGGGCAATTACACCTTCATGCCGCGTCTGCACGAGGACGGCGTGGCGGCCTACAGCGTATGCTGCTACCTCTTCCCCCTGGTGTTCATGTTCGGCAATGCCATCGCCCAGTCGTCGCTGCCCATCATCAGCTACAACTATGGTAGCGGCGACACCGTGCGCATCCGCAAGACCTTCCGTCTGTCGCTCTCTCTGGCCTTCGGTCTCGGACTGCTGATGACGCTCGGCGGATTGTTCTTTGCCGGTCCGCTGGTGTCGCTCTTCCTGCAGCCGGGCACGGCGGCGTGGGCCATCTGCGAGGAAGGCTTGCCGCTGTTCTCGCTCAGCTATGTGTTCTTTACCATGAATGTGGTGCTCGTAGGCTACCTGCAGAGTCTGGAGCGGTCGCGTGCGGCAACGTTTTTCATGCTCCTGCGCAGTTGCATCCTCCTCATCCCCTCGTTTCTGCTGCTGCCGCCACTGGTGGGCAACGACGGTCTGTGGCTCGCCGTGCCGCTGTCAGAGATGCTCACGGCTGGGTGTATCGGTGTTGTGCTGGTTTGGAGAAGGAGAAAAGATAGAAGACCCACCCCCGGCCCCTCCCTACGAAGGGAGGGGAGAAAGTAAATGTGTAGGAGCGGCGTCGTTCCTGACGACGAATGATATCCGAACGAACGTCTTTACGTGTAATCGGACCTTCTTTCTTGGCCGTCAGGAATGACGACGCTCCTAAACGCTCCCTTCAATCACCATTTGTTATTTAACGCTCTGCACCGATAGTTTAAGCCCTCACTTTGTAGGGAGGAGATGGGTCTTTCTCCTTAGTAGGGATGGGGTGGGTCTTCTTTTACCAGTTTGGATATGTATCGACTTTCTTTTGAGCGGAGGCTTTTCCTTGTTCCGCAGCCCTCCGGTACCACTTTAAAGCCTCGGCCTTGTCTAGTGGAACCCCCTTGCCCGTTTCGTAGTATTCACCTAGATTACTTTGGGCGATGACCTCGCCTTGCTCCGCAGCTTTTCGTGTCCATTTAACTGCTTCTGCGTAGTTCTGTTCCACACCATGTCCCTTCTCATAACAATAGCCGAGATTGACTTGGGCATCGGCTTCTCCTTGTTCTGCAGCCTTGCGCCACCATTTGACAGCTTCAGAATAGCTTTGTTCCACGCCTTGGCCTTTATCATAACAGACACCAAGATTATATTGTGCTTTGGCATTGCCTTGGTCCGCAGCCTTGCGCCACCACTTTACAGATTCAGTATAGCTTTGTTCCACACCATGGCCTGTAACATAACAGACACCAAGATTCCATTGAGCTCCGGCATGGCCTTGGTCCGCGGCCTTGCGGTACCACTTGACAGCCTCAGAATAGCTTTGTTCCACGCCTTGACCATTAACATAACAAAAGGCGAGCTTATATTGTGCTTTGGCAAAGCCTTGCTCAGCGGCCTTGCGATACCACTTTACAGATTCAGTATAGCTTTGTTCCACGCCTTGACCATTAACATAACAAAAGGCGAGATTATATTGTGCTTGGGCATGGCCTTGGTCCGCGGCCTTGCGATACCACTTTACAGATTCAGTATAGCTTTGTTCCACGCCTTGGCCTGTATCATAACAGACACCAAGATTATATTGTGCTTTGGCATAGCCTTGCTCAGCGGCCTTGCGGTACCACTTGACAGCCTCAGAATAGCTTTGTTCCACGCCTTGACCTTTATCATAACAGACACCAAGATTACATTGAGCTTTGGCATTGCCTTGGTCCGCGGCCTTGCGATACCACTTTACAGATTCAGTATAGCTTTGTTCCACGCCTTGACCATTATAATAACAAATGGCGAGATTATATTGTGCTTCGGCATAGCCTTGCTCCGCAGCCTTGCGAACCCACTTGGCGGCCTCTGTATAGTCTTTTGCTACTCCATTGCCTTGGGCATAGCACTTTGCAAATTGCAATTGTCCCTCGGCGTTTCCAGCTTCGGCCGCTACACGGAAACATTTGACGGCCTCGGAATACGACTCTGCGTCGTACAACCGTTTGCCTTCCGCCACCTGATCCAATATGTATTGGCTGTTGGCTGAATGAGTGGCTTCTGAAGAATGTTCGGTAGGATTTGGGGTTGAAGTGGCCACCACTGTTTGGACCGCGTTGGCTGCAGATTTCGTGAGATGGACCTCTACACTATAGGGAGCAGACTCCTTGAGCGTGAACACACCCTGCAGTGGTTCGTAACCGGGGGCTGTCACTACAAACTCATGCCTTCCCAGAGACAGACTGCCTGTAGCCATGCCTCCTGCTGAAGGCTCAATCAGATTGTTGTCGACCAGCACAGTTGCCCTTTGGGGAGAGAACTTAATCGTGAACTGTTGCTGCGCTGCTTTTCCCTGTGGTGTCTGAAATGTCAGCTCATAGGTAGTCTTCGCCTGCAGGCGCGGCACCTGATAATCGGCAAACGTCACGGTGACGGGACTGGCATTGGGAATGTTTACCGTCAGAAACTTTGAGCCCTCTACCAGATACACCCAGTAATGATTGGTCTTGAACAGCGGACTGCCGATGACATTGCCCTCGAAGGTCACGTCGGGTACGGCGAGGAAGACCTTCACCAGTGCTCCCTCCACGCCATTGTTGTCGAGCATGGGTTTTGTCCTCGCACTTAAATCCGCGGATCGCAGCGCGAAGCGCTTCACCTCATAGTCCTGGCCATTCACGCCCAGAACCATCAACAGGCTAACGATGATAACAATTACTTTTCTCATATTTGTCTTTTACCAGTTAGGATACGTATCGACTTTATCCCTAGCAAGGGAATTGTGCTCCGCACACTTACGATACCACTTTAACGCCTCAGCTTTGTCTTTTGGAACCCCCTTTGCCATTCTAAATAATATGGCACTAAATATTTTCATTGCGTCCATTGGTGATATCTCTAGGGAATGGTAAAGTTGTCCATGTCCAGCTTGTCGTCTTCAGAGAGCGGCTTGCCATCGGCATATTTGTCGGGCTGCCAGGCTCTGACGTGGATTACGGGAGGCTCACCATTGTCCTTGAATTCCCACAGCAGGAAGACGTAGCCCACGTCGCTGTAGGTGTCGGTGTTCCAGTTCTGCTTCAATGAAACTCCATAGAAGTTGCCCTTGCCGGTGGCACCGTTGCGCTTGACGGTGATCTCGTCAAACTGCACATCCAGAAACTTCGTACGCTTGAAGATGCCTTCCAGCGCCCTGAGATACTTCTCTTTGGTAGACTTGGTGTAGACAATCTTGTTGCTCATGTTTTGAATGTCACCTCCCGTGCGCACCCTGATGACGCTGCCGGTGATGATGAGCGCGTCGTCGCTGAAGATGCGGCGCAGCGACTCGATGTCCTTCTCGGCAGCGGCTTTCGGCGTGGCCTTCGTGGTGTCGGCCTTCGCTGAGTCGGTTCTCGTGGAGTCTACCTTTGTGGTGTCGCTCCCGGGATTGGCCTGGCTCTTGTCTCCCGACGATGAGGGCAGCAGATTGTAGCAGAGGATGACAGCCAGCACAACGAGCACAGCGATGACAATCTTCTTCGTGGAGTCCTGCTGACTGGGCTTCAGCTTTTTCTTCTTTGTGAGGATTTCGGTACGGCTACTCTCTTGGTTGCATCCAAGGTTCTGGAGGAAATTCGTTACTGTGCTTGTCCTCCTCGTCACATTGGGATTCATGGCTTCCACAATGGCCTCCACGGTCGGCTGGCTCACATTGTCGGGCAAACGGTTTCTCAAGTAGCTCCCTGATATGTCCTTCGACGAGCAGGGGTCGTAGCCGGTGAGCAGGAAGAAGAGGGTTGCCGCCAGACCGTAGACGTCAGCCTGGGGCTAGAACTCCTCTATGCCTTCGTACTGCTCAGGGGGAGCATAGCCCTTGCTGGCACCGTCGTATCCCTGTTTGCCTTGCAGCTTGCCACTTGCGTCGAAGTGCTTGCTGAGGCCAAAGTCTATCAGCACGGCACGTTCGTCCTCGCCCTTGCCTACGACCATGATGTTGTCGGGCTTGACGTCGAGATGGTTGATGCGCTCAGAATGCAGATAGCTCAGGGCGTCGCCTATCTGGCTGATGTACTTCAGCGCCTCGTCTTCCCTCAGCCTGCCGTCGCTGTTCACTCTGTCGCGCAAGGTTCTGCCCTGCAGAAACTCCATGACGTAGTAGAAGGTGCCGTTCTGTTCAAACACCTCGTTCACCCTCACGATGTTCCTGTTTGGCTTCAGGTTCTTCAGACGGGTGGCTTCGGCCCTGAAGTTGTCGCGCATCTCCTTATCAGCCTCTGTCTGTTTTACCTGGCCATTGCTCTCGCGCTGGCAGCAATCGTCGTCGAAATACTCTTTGATGGCGTATTCGAGGTTCTGCTCGATGTTGCCGTCCATCACCTTGCTGGTGGCATAATACAGAATGCCGCAGCCGCCATGCCCCAAGACACTCTTGATGGTGTAGTCTCTTTTGCCATGAAGGACAAAACCTGGATTTAATGCTTGCATATCGTCTGTTTTCTATAATTTGTTGCTTTGTGTTGAGGAATAGCGCTTCCCCCGGTTACCAGTTAGGCCACGTCTCCACTTTTTCCTTCGCATATTCGTTGCCTTGCTCCGCCGCCTTGCGGTACCACATTAGAGCCTTCTCAAGATCTTTCCCGACGCCCTCTCCTTTCTCGTAGAGTTCCGCAAGAAGTTGCTGCGCGCCGCTATGTCCCTGCTCTGCGGCTTTCTGCATCCACATCGCAGCTTCGGTATAATCTTGGGTGACTCCCCAACCATTATAATAAGACCGTCCCAGATTATACTGGGCCATGGCATCGCCTTGCTCCGCCGCCTTGCGGTACCAATAGGCCGCTTTGTCTTCGTCTTTTCTCCTCTGACTATAACAATAAGCAAGATTGCATTGAGCATCGCGATGTCCTTGCTCAGCAGCCTCCCGATACCATGATATTGCTTCTTCATAGTCCTGGTCAACGCCTTCACCTTCTTGATAAATCAAGCCGAGATTATATTGTGCGTCAGCATTATCTTCTTGGGCAGCAATCTTCTAACAATCGATGGCTTTCTTGTACTCCTTCTGAAAATACCATAGATTGCCTTCCTTCAGTTTCTCCAGCGCATATTGGCTGCCGCTCATGTTTGACGGCTGCTTGGCCGAAGCCTGTCTGCCTTCTTGCAGTCGCAGCACATAGGTTGTCTTGGCCTGTGCACGACGCAGATTGTAGTCGGCAAACGAAATGTTGATGGGCTTGCTATTGGGAACCTTGATGATGAAGAATCTGGCTCCGGCTGTCAGGAACACCCAATATTCATTATGCTGAAATTCGGGTGTGCCAATCAGGTTGCCTTCAAACACCAGTCCTGGCTCCGGATAAACCACCTTTACCAATGCTCCGGCATCGCCATTTCCGTCAATCTTCGGAAGACGGCCGTCACGAATGAACGTGACGGTTGTCACGAACCAACGTGACGGTTGTCACGAACCAACGTGACGATTGTCACGAACCAACGTGACATTTGTCACGAACGAGCGTGACATTTGTCACGAAGAAACGTGACATTTGTCACGCATCATCGGCAAGCGATGTTATGAAATATAGGCGCATGATATTTCTCTATCATGAGCCTATAAATCAGCTACGAGGTCAAGCTACTGCTGAGAGCGGTATTTCGCCTCTTCCACTTTCATCTCGTCTATATCGCTCAGCGGCACAGCCTTGAAACTGTTCGGCATGATGGCCGAACGGGCAGAGGCCTTTGTCGCATTATTTATAGTGAAGGTCATGACCTGGGTCATGTCACCATTGCCTGCACCAGCCTGATAGATGCCCGAAGCGGGATTCACGCCGGTGGCAGGAGTGATGATGTCTCCCTGATATCTTGCCACAATCGACCAACTCGTGGCGATGGAGGGTTTGCAGTTGTTGTACATATCCACGACAACCTTGTAGGTTCCGTTTTCTACCAATTCTTCGGGAATGTAGATGTTTTCCTTATTGATGTTGTCCAGATTGCATCCGGCATTCGAGTCGATGTCGAGACCGTAGGTGATTTGGGTTCCGTCTTCCTTGGTGTAGGTACCGCCTCTATTGCCATAATAGATGTGCTCTCCGCTCGGCGTGTAGAGGTGGATGTCTATATCCTTGCTGTTGCTGAAAGCCAGTTTGATTTCGATGGCTCCGGTCTTCGTCTCGATATAAGATATCGCCTTCTCTACGGGAATCGTAATACCGCCGGTTGCGAGTTCGCCGCTCAGCACGACTGTGGCATTGCCTCTGTAGGCATCGCTCATCATCACCGGGATGACATACATGTTGTAGTCTGTTACGGATCCCATATTGGTGGGCACATAGGCGAAATAACCATCAATATTCTTTATGCCAACGAAGAATTTGTTGACCGCTTTCTCAGTCACTACAGAGATGTAGTTCATAGCGCCATTCATCACTTGCGTACTCATGTCGATACCGTCAAGTGGCTCACTGATTGTTGCCGCAGGGATTTCTCCCTTGTTGAAGACAGCATTCTCAATGGACAGATAGTTTTTCTCCAGCTCACTTATTGATTCGCCGGACCCATCGTCATCTGAACAAGATTGGAACTGAATGGCAATAAATGCCATGATCAGTAGATAGAGATACCTTTTCATGTTGTTGAGCTTTTTAGTTGTGAGTTGTTATGTCTTTGGGCTAATTTTGGTCTCATTGTTTGAGATTAGCCACATTGCAAAAATAAATAAAAGATTTACTCGCAACAATAGCGCCGTTACCATACGGTAGAAATTAGGGATCAAACGACGAACGATTTTCATCCATCGCGAAAAAAACGTTAAATCAGGTATCGCCGTGAAGATTGCGGCGGCAAAAGGATGGAGTAGGAGGGTCGTCATTCCTGCCGACGAAAGTAAACGAATAAAAGCCTCACTCACAGTCCCTCCCTGCAAAGGGATGGGAGCGAACATCGAATGGGGTAACGAAGGAATGCCGCATGGTAGGAGGGTCGTCATTCCTGACGACCAAGATTTCCGAACGAACCGCGAAAAAGTACAATATTGCATTTTGCTTTGCTGTCAGGAACGACGGACTATCTGCAATCGATTTTCTTTCTTGGCCGTCAGGAATGACGGCCCTCCTATAACATCATTTGTTATTTAACGCCCGCTTCGCGGAAAAAATAATAACCGAATAATAGCCATCCCCATGGTAGTTATCAAGGTCGCGCAGTCTAATTATGAATTATGAATTATGAATTAGAATAACGCCCGCTTCGCGGAATATCGAATAATAATCGAATAAGACCAATCCACTGATACACATTTTCTAATAGTATTAGATGGCATTCTGTATTAATATAATACGCCCCCCCTTTTCAGATAACTAAGTCAGGTGGGCTAAGAAGACAATTGAAAGAGATGACTATACAAATGCTGGCGTGGAAAATCGATATGCAACATTATCTTTGGGTATTATTTTTACTAATCAAAGGTTTCATTTCGATTTCCTACGCCAGCAATCCTACACGGATGCAAACAATGCCTTCTCGTTTCAACTTATGCGCCCACGAGGGGCGCGACACGCCCCTCTGACTCATTGAGAGCATAACCACAAGTTTCAACCCACGCGCCCACGATGGGCGCGACGACGACCGACACCGCAGGAGCAGGAGTCAGACAGGGTTTCAACCCACGCGCCCACGAGGGGCGCGACTTGTGAGCCTACGACGGTTCTGAGGTTGTTTTGGTTTCAACCCACGCGCCCACGAGGGGCGCGACCAGCCGCCTACGACACATTAACGACCAAACAAGTTTCAACCCACGCGCCCACGAGGGGCGCGACTTTGGCGGAGCATGGGGATAAGGGTCGAGGTCATGTTTCAACCCACGCGCCCACGAGGGGCGCGACCCGGTGATCCATGAGGCCGCACCCTCGGTGTCGTTTCAACCCACGCGCCCACGAGGGGCGCGACGCGTCTATGCTCTGACGTATCCTCGCACGCTCGTCGTTTCAACCCACGCGCCCACGAGGGGCGCGACTACGTATAGACCTCGCTTGAGACATTCCTCACAGTTTCAACCCACGCGCCCACGAGGGGCGCGACTTGCCGGTGATCCATGAGGCCGCACCCTCGGTGTCGTTTCAACCCACGCGCCCACGAGGGGCGCGACGAAGACGACATCCGCAAGCGACGTGCATGAACAGGTTTCAACCCACGCGCCCACGAGGGGCGCGACAGATGGCAAGGGAGGCAACGGATGTGGTCTTGGAGTTTCAACCCACGCGCCCACGAGGGGCGCGACCACGGGAGGATGATGTACACGGCCAAGCGAGGGTTTCAACCCACGCGCCCACGAGGGGCGCGACTAGGTGACGGTATCGTCAGCACTCTCACCGAGGTTTCAACCCACGCGCCCACGAGGGGCGCGACTTTTTGTAGTTGCTATACTGCATAGCAGAGAGCGTTTCAACCCACGCGCCCACGAGGGGCGCGACGCCTGCTGCCGCCGCATAGTTGGCCGTGACGTTGTTTCAACCCACGCGCCCACGAGGGGCGCGACGGGCACCACGACAGCGGAAAGTGGAACAGTGGAGTTTCAACCCACGCGCCCACGAGGGGCGCGACCTCCGTCCCCGTATTGACAGTGCCGCCACGACCAGTTTCAACCCACGCGCCCACGAGGGGCGCGACCCTGACGAAGAACGGTGATGGCGAAATCTACGTTGAGTTTCAACCCACGCGCCCACGAGGGGCGCGACTGCCAAGGAGCTTGACGGTACAAGTTCTGTGTGGTTTCAACCCACGCGCCCACGAGGGGCGCGACTTCTATCTTCATCTTCTGCTCTTTATCTATTTATGTTTCAACCCACGCGCCCACGAGGGGCGCGACGGGTAATGAGTAGCGAGTATGCGGTGGCAAAAAGCGTTTCAACCCACGCGCCCACGAGGGGCGCGACTTATTTCCTCCGGGTGCATAGTAGCTGAACACATCGTTTCAACCCACGCGCCCACGAGGGGCGCGACTGGAGAGCACCTCGTTGTTCCACCGCTTATCCGGGTTTCAACCCACGCGCCCACGAGGGGCGCGACCCCGATACCCTCACCGATGCGGAGCCCGTGCTCGTTTCAACCCACGCGCCCACGAGGGGCGCGACCAAGTAAGTAGATAGCCTGCAAGAGGTCATCGGGTTTCAACCCACGCGCCCACGAGGGGCGCGACGATGATGGTGCCCTCTTTCTCGAAGTCCTCAGTGTTTCAACCCACGCGCCCACGAGGGGCGCGACGTTATCTGTCTTTTACTTCAAATGATTTCTTGTGTTTCAACCCACGCGCCCACGAGGGGCGCGACATCGTTATCATAAGCGATATTTTTTACAGTATGTTTCAACCCACGCGCCCACGAGGGGCGCGACACAGTGAGAGCGTGTCGGACATGATCTGAGGAGTTTCAACCCACGCGCCCACGAGGGGCGCGACGATGCCACCCAGCAGCCAGCGTTCTACTTTGTCGTTTCAACCCACGCGCCCACGAGGGGCGCGACTTCTCAGAGTCAACTCCATACTGGAGGTTGTTAGGTTTCAACCCACGCGCCCACGAGGGGCGCGACGTTCGATAGGCTGTGCGGTGCCGTTGGCTACCTCGTTTCAACCCACGCGCCCACGAGGGGCGCGACCAGCGCCACCGACAGTGCCGGTGTGCCAAAGAAGTTTCAACCCACGCGCCCACGAGGGGCGCGACTCAATTTGAGTGGTGTGAGGAGGTCAGACTTCACGTTTCAACCCACGCGCCCACGAGGGGCGCGACCCTTACCATGGATATGCTCATCCTTAGCAGCAGGTTTCAACCCACGCGCCCACGAGGGGCGCGACTTTTTGTTGTATGATTTTGACATTTTTTTACATTGTTTCAACCCACGCGCCCACGAGGGGCGCGACTTAAATATACGGTTACTGCTCAAACTTTATAGTGTTTCAACCCACGCGCCCACGAGGGGCGCGACCTCGGTGTAGTCGTGTTCGTAGAGTGTCTTGTGGTTTCAACCCACGCGCCCACGAGGGGCGCGACATCGAAGGAAAGTATCTTGCCCGTATAGACAAGTTTCAACCCACGCGCCCACGAGGGGCGCGACTGAGAGTTTGACGAGGTTGTTGGAGCACATGCAGTTTCAACCCACGCGCCCACGAGGGGCGCGACCCACTTAATATAATCATCGTCAGGTGCCAAATTGTTTCAACCCACGCGCCCACGAGGGGCGCGACATAGCACAGACGGCACCGATGGCACGTGCGATAGTTTCAACCCACGCGCCCACGAGGGGCGCGACTCTTGTAACTATAATCCTATAAATATAGACCTAATACAAGCTCATTTTGCGAACGGCCAAAAATAATAAATAATCAAAGCAAGTTTTTTAATGGTTATTCCACCTTAACCGGTGATTATTAGCCTTCTGCGAACCTCTTGGAAAAACTAAACATGCCTTATGTTCGCAGCGGTCAAAGAATAAGTTCACCTTCTATATCGATCCCTTTTGTTTTACCCAATGTTTCAACTTTGTGTTGGTACTGATTTCCAAGATGATATATTCTGATGGAATCATTCTTGGCATCTATGATAGACTGAAGCTCTATTTTCAATTGTGTGTACTGCGTGTAGTCGACTACACATTCGAAAACCGAATTTTGCACTCTCTGCCCAAAGTTCTTACATGCCTTGGCTACCATTTGCAAACGGTGCCGCCCCTTAGGAGTGACCGTCTCAACATCATAAGTAACAAGAATAAGCATTTTTTATTGTATAATGAAAACCGGATAATTGTCTAAATCGCCTCTTAAACATCTTGCCATTAACATGGCTTGAATATAGGGAAG
This sequence comes from uncultured Prevotella sp., assembly GCA_900322095.1. GTDB lineage: Bacteria > Bacteroidota > Bacteroidia > Bacteroidales > Bacteroidaceae > Prevotella. The sequence goes on along the minus strand of ONYS01000023.1, from coordinate 7,422 downwards.
TAAGCCTACGGGTACCGTTTCATTAAGGTATGGATGCTTAAGCGTTTCTTTCTTCCGTTTCTGCCATGCTGAGATGATTGTCTTCTTGCAACTGTCATTCATCAAAATGCTGTCTTCACTGTTAGAGACAAAATCGTTGGCAGATACTTGCCTGCGATTAATGAGTGACAGCACCAACCGGTCAGCAAGGAAACCACGCAGTTCTTCCATCATGTCCAGAGCGAGACTCGCCCGTCCCGGTCGGTCCGTATGCATGAAGCCGACATAAGGATCAAGTCCGACAGTATCTAAGGCAGACTGCACCTCATGTGCAAGGAGTGTGTATGTAAAGGAAAGCATGCAATTTACCCTATCTTTTGGGGGACGACGGTTTCTACCATGGAAAGAAAATGCCTCATCGCCCGTGGTAATCATCTTGCCAAACAAGGAGAAATAAGCATTGGCTGCGTCTCCTTCCAATCCTCTGAGTTCGTCGAAAGATACTGCCTGCAAGGCGTTTTTCCTATCTGTATCTATCAGGCTGACCACTTTGGCAAAATTTCCTTCGTCCTTGATCAGATTGGAGTGATCCCGCCTGAACCTGTCCAATATCTTTCGCGAGTTGAGTATTTTACCAGCTATGAAGATTCTACTCAATGCCAAAGATTTCTCTTTGTCGTCGGCGACGCGGTACTGCGTACGACGAAGCAGCACATTTCCATTTACCTCACCTACCACCCTTGCCAGGAAATACCCTTCTGGAGTAAGGAAGCACATACCAATGTGATGCTTGGCACACATCTCCATAAGATAGGGCGAGGCCCCCATGCGGTTAAAGCATACGATACCCTCCAGATTGATTGCCGGGATCCTCATAACCTCCTTCTGTTCAAACTTGGCGACGATGTTTTCTCCATCTTTCGTCAAGTATATGTCGGGATTGGTAACATATAATGTATTGAGTAACTTTCTCATTCTTCCTTCAGTTGCGCTAAATAGTGTTTTACAGAAGATGCATATCTCAAGTCGGACTCAAAGCATAATTCACGCAAGGAGCAAGACTTACATTTAGCAGAGAGCACAGCTTTGGGAGTTTTGCCTTCTTCGAAGATATGATGCATTTGACTTGACAGGGCAGTGACCTTATCACGTAATGCAACATCAAAGGTCAATGTCTCACGACTGCGTGTAGCCCCATAGAAAAAGGAACCTGAAGGGATGTCTATACCGTACATTTCCTCCAGGCACATCGCCTGTGCACAAAGCTGGACATCGTCGATGCCATCTTCCTTATGCTTGCCATGCTTGTACTCTACTGGTACAACTTTCCATTTCCCTGGATACTTGTCGATCAAGAACGGTTTTTCTGCCTCATCATCCAAAGGATGCAATTCCAACAAATCGGCAATTCCGAAAAAGCCAAGTCTCAACGACTTTACCGGTACCGCCCTTAGACAGACGGTACCGGCGCTGAAAGTCATATCGAGAGGATTGTCGACCTTTCTATGGAGCCACTGGCCTTCAAGAGTGAGATGATTGTCATCCCACTGCTGCTCTATGTGTATCAATGCCCACTGCCGCGGACAGAAAGCATAGTGCTGAATGCCGGAAAGCATGAGTAGGTCGTCGTCACTGTACATGGCTAAATAAAATTGTCTATGATCTCAACACCATCGGGCAATTGCGATCTGTCGATGGTGATCTCATAATCGTCGAATGACCGTGGTGGAACGTTAGCATCCTTCGGCTTCACACTGACAAGGTCGAAGAGACGGTATGCCGGTGCATTGCCCAGAACAGTCGAGTGCTTGAAGATGATGAGCTTCCGCGGGCACATCAATCCGCGGGCAGCACTGTGGTCAACATCGAACATGTTCTTCAGGGCTTCCCAAAAGAGCTGGAGGTCCTCCTCGCCAAAACCTGTTTGGTTGGCAAGATTGGCGGATACGAAACCTGAGGTCTGATAGAGTGCATAAGGGATAGTGAACTTGCGGCCCATGGTCTGACGGGTTCCCATGTCATCAGCCTTCGTATCCTTAGCATCGGTCACGGCCATTCGGGTAATGGTGTGCTCTGCTGTAACGACTGGGGAGACGGATCTGCCAAAAGTAAGCTGGATGGGGCCTCTCACCTGACCGGCATTCTTCTTTCCTGTCGTCATCACGGCACCGAACGTACGCACATCAAAGAAGCGGTCGCACATCTTCTTTCGTGCGTCCTCTTTTGAAGAGCCATCTGGCACTTGCTGGTTGATCGTGTCGTTGAGCACGCTGCCCTCTTTGATGAAGATGTCGTAGGGCGGCACGCAATTCTTGACGGTCTGCACGTAGTTGCGCACCTTGCGCTTGAGACAGACGTCGGTCACCAAGCCTTCTCCCGTCTCAGCATCGATTCTCGGCATATTGCCAGCGTCGGGGTCACCATTAGGGTTGCCATCTTTTACATCGAAAAGATAGATGAAATCGTAGCGATTCTTTAGTTCTGTCATAATAATTGAGTTATTTTGTTTCTAATTGTTCTTCTTTTTTCTTGAAGAATTCCTGGCGTTGATGATAATACCCAATCGCAAAACGCGACTGATCGTCAAGGGAAAAGTGTGCCGGAAGACCTGCTGCATTGATGCCCTCCATGACCTGTCCTTTCATTCTTTCAAAATACACCTGCTGTCCCTTAGACAATTTTGCGAGATGATGGTTGGAAAGGTCCACCAATCGGGCCATTACTAAATTCGGTGTACGGGAGAATGAGCCGTAATAACGGTCTTTGATGGTGGCGTTCAAGTCTCCTTGGGCCAATTCTTGTATTCGCTCAAGAATAGCAAACAAGCGGCCACAAAGATACGCCTGGTTTTTGTTTTCTACGTCTAATGCCATAGTTAATTGTTTATTTTGATTATCATGTAGTCTGTTCAGATACGCTTTCAGCAACGCGGCACGGCAACGTTCTGTTTCTGCCGATTTCGGATGTGGCTCCGCCTTGATCCGCTGCAAGCAATGCTGTTGTGCAAGCCGAGGCAGGGGTAGTCCTTCTATGGCCGAACGTACCATCTCTTGGAACAATGCCGGTGGAAGGTTTTTTAAGTCTTCTTGTAATGCCACGCTCTTAAGTAAAGGTATCAAAGGTACATAAGCACGGCATTTAGAAGAATGCACGATGTCCAGATCCGAGAAGTAATCACGTAGATTACCGGCCATTTGCTGAATAGTCGTTTCCTCCCATAGTTTAACGGCGATACGTGCATTATTCGGACTAAGTACCAAAAGATAGAAATTCCCTTTTGTTTGGTCGTTGACAGTCCCTGTCCAAGGCGCCTTCATGAGGTTGGAGATGGCTTCCACATTTCTGTTGGGATCGTCCTTTGGGGGCATGGAAAAGAAAAATGAGAAATCATCCTCCAGCTGATTGTCTTTGTCCGCCCAAAAGACAATCGTGTCATTGTTGAAAAAGAAATGGTTCCTGGATTTTGGCGCAAGCAGAGTGTTCAAAGCCGTAGTATAGGCATAATCGGCCTGTACGGAAATAGGCGCGTTCAATCCTTGCTGTTTATGATAAGAATCAAAGCCACTTCCCTTCTGAAAGCTAACCAACTTAGGTGTAGTACCTCCGTTCTTTATATTTACTTTACTATTGATCACGGCAATAGGAAGCCTCTTTCCCGTTACCAGACATAGGCCGGTATCTTCAGTTTCCTCGTCGCCAAGCGCTATACTTGTGTCTGCACCGATAGGTGTCTCTTCCTCAATGAGCCGGAAAGCCACATTTGTACCGTCATTCTTTGTCAGTTGTTCAAAGAGACTGTCTGTTTTAATGCGTTTCATGTTCTCTTCGAACTTGCCATAGAAAGAGAGAATAGCCAGGATGCCTTTATCATGCTCATTCAGTGAAGCTATTCGTCTCACTTCAGCGATGAATGAGGCATTTTGCTTTTGTCCAGTCACTATCGCTTTTTTGTCTTCATAGTTCATCTTCTTAGGCAAGGCAAGAACATAGCCAGTATGATCCCACAACGATTGGGCTACAGCCCAGCTGTTCTTGCCCGACCTGCCCTTTCCATGAGGAAGACAGAACTGCTTGGCGCGTTTCTTCCCATCAACGTCCTCTTCTGTCGACTCCAGTTTCACGAAGTTGCCTTTGTCGTCGATAACTATCAGATAGGGTATGCCCTTCCACTCCCTGCCAAAGCTGGGCATCTTGCCCAGGGCCGCCATGCGGTCGTAGTATTCACAAAGTGCTTGCAGTATCATCGTAATATCTCCTCACTATTTCTATCAGGTACAACCACAACGCCATGCTCCATCTTTGCGCGGAAGAACATAGCATCTGCGGGCTTCTCACCAAACGGGTCCTTGAAGTCCATATCATAGAGCATGATTCCCAGATCACGGCTCTCATCGATTCCCTCTCCTTTCACGGCAGGCTCCACCAACTTGAAATTGCAGGTGAATTCCCGACAACCCAAGTAAGGCTGATTGAAACATTGTCCTTTGTTGGCACGCCGCTCAAACATGGCGTTATACTTTCCTGGGTTCTCATCATGATGGTCGAAAAGTTTTTGATCCCTTGACCGCTTGCCGACCGGAATGAATTCTTGCACGGCGAAGATGCGATAGCGCACATCGCGAAGCACCAGGCTGGAGCGTTGCTGCCTCTGCTCTTCAATGAAAATGCCGCCCGACTTTGGGCTCATTGTTGTCCCTACCTCGTTGCGCTTGATACTCATCCACCGGATAGGACGCAACACTTCTATCCGCGTCACGTTCCATCTGATAGCCGGTTTCCAAAAGATAGCATCAAAAATGGCCCGTGCTGCCGAGGGAGTAATGACATCATAGCTCACCCGCTCCACTTTTAGCTCGGGGCGAGTGAAGCAAGCATAGTCGCCCCAAACCTCCAAACAATATTCTTTGTCGTAATGTTCCATATATATGTTTTGTTTCTTAACCAAGTATTAAGTCTTCTTCCAACCAATGGTTCTCCAAATCCAAACCTATATCATCATTATAACTGGCTTGGTTTGTCAAGATGAAAGTACGTTCGCCTACTTGTTCCGCTCCTAATGGCATTAAGTCATCTATGCGCTGGACCGGCAAGCCGACACTGAACCTTTGCAGCCTTTTGAAATCATCACTGTTGACATCGCCTTTGAGAAGTCTGTTCAACAAGTCGGCATTGTCTCTGTAGGGGACATAGACCGTCAGACTGTTATCGTCTATCATCTTGAAGTCGCGGGCGGCAGATTCAAATTGGGGCGTTTCCCGATACAGATCCTCTATCACCCCTCCTTTGTCAGTTGTATTTACTTTCCTGTAGAATCGCTTGAAGTATTCAGCAAGCGTGGCAGGACTTAGGTAATCTGTCATCCCCATCCGTATCAGGTCATCCATTGTGTCTGCACCTTTCCTTAATACTCCCCGTAATGAAGAGCCCTCCAAACTGAATACCGTTACATGTCCTTTCTCAAGTTTGCCCTCACGATTACACCGCCCTGCAGCTTGGGCAATGGAGTCGAGACCTGCCATGGCGCGATAGACGACCGGGAAATCAATGTCAACGCCTGCCTCAATAAGCTGTGTGCTAATGACAATGATGGGAGCATCCTCATCCAGCAACTGTCTCACTTCCTGAATTTTATCCATAATATGTGACTGGCACATCATTCTGGAGAGGTGGACTACATGGGATTTTTCGGGCATAGCGTCATATATCGTACGAGCATCTGCGCGCTTGTTGACCACGCACAGCACTTGCCTGTATTGTGACAACTCTTCAGTCAATGCGTCCACGCTCATGGGTTCCCGTCTAACATTGACTTCCACCCGGCTCATTTGCTTGGAAAGTTTATCGGTGTCAGGGATGAGCTCGTGGGATGAGATGCCATTGAAGGCGCTTTGCCCAGAACCGATTTCATTAGAAAACACTGGTTGGGTTGCCGTAGTAAACAGACAACTCACATCGAAATAGTTGTTAAGACTACCAATGGCATCTATAATTGGATGCAACTCTGTTGTTGGCAACATCTGCACTTCGTCGAGGATTACGACAGAATGGACGATGTTGTGTAACTTGCGGCATCGCGATGGCTTATTTGAGAAGAGCGACTCGAAGAATTGTACATTCGTTGTGACCACAATAGGGGCATCCCAATTCTCTGTGGCCAGCTTCATCCGGTGGCGAAGGGCATCAGGCATCTTGTCAAAGTCGATATTAGAATGATGTTCCACCACATTGTCCCGTCCGAAGATCTGCCGTAGCTTATCAGCGGTTTGCACAACAATGCTGGTATAAGGAATGGCTATGATGATCCGTTCGCAATGATTCTTCATGGCATGCTCCATTGCCCAAACCATAGAAGAGAGCGTCTTGCCCCCACCTGTGGGTACTGTTAAGGTGTAGATGCCTTTGCCAGTTGTAGCTCCTGTTTCCCGGCAAATATTCTGGACCATAGCACGAGTCGTGTTGACAGCTGTCTTTGGAGCCATCTTCTCCAAGTTCTGCAAATAGATATCCAACTTGCGCTTCAGTGCAGGCAATGTGTCATAATGAGCTCTGCTGGCATAAGAGCTTGGATCCATGAATCTCTCCGTATCCAGATAGTCAGCATCCACTAAACAGGAATAGAGCATCTTTATCCATAAATGCCAAGCCTTGGGATTCCTATTGTCATTATCGAATAGAGGCCGTGACAAGGGTGGAAGGGTAGCATCAGCTACATTATTCTTCACTTTCCTCAACTGTTCATCTGACGACAAACGCCCCATAAGATTAGCAATGCCTTCATTGTTAAAGTCCATCAACCCTGCATGATGACCACATATACAATATGCGATGGGTAGAGCCTTGTAGCCAAGTCGCATCTTAGCGTATTGTCCACCTGCGGAAGAATGGTCGACACGCCCCGGATCTTTCACGTCGGGCCTCATCCCAGAAGCCGACAAGATATGGTCTTGAAATGCTGCAGAATATTTGCCTATGTCATGCCAAAGGCCACAAAGATAAGCCCACGACTCAGCATGAAATGGCTTGGCCATAAGTGTAGCAAGGTTGGCGACACCTTGACAATGTTCATCTACACTTTGCGTGAGCCATTGGTCTTCTTCTTTTCTTATATGCGCATAGTACGTCATTGCTTAGATTCTTGTAAGGTAGTGGAAATGTTGCCAATAGGAACCAAAATCATGATGCCTAGAAGGATTGGACTAAGGTTGATGTCTGGCAATTCCAAATTCAAAGTTACATAAATAAAATAAATATTTTATCATTAATACGTTTTTTAACATTTTTGTTGGAATGTTCTCCTACGCACCTCCACGAGAAGAAGTCCAAATAGAGCCTTTCATGTTAGTAATGTCCGCCATCACCCCATACAGATCCAGTTCGCTGAAATAGAAGGCGAGACAGACACGATGCTCCTTGTTGACAGCCATGCGAAGTCCATGAAGGAAA
>ONYS01000052.1 GCA_900322095.1 uncultured Prevotella sp. | reverse complement strand
ATTTGCGGTAAGACGGGGTAAGAATAATTCTGAATGAAGAAATATTCGGCAAAATTACTTCTGGAACCCAAAATGCCACTTTTTAAAGTGGACTCATTTTTCAACTTTCAGAAGTAATTAACGTTCTGGAAGGCACTACTGCCTACCAGACGATGTCCCGTTCTTATGGTTGATCAAGGTGACTGTTGTCAAAGATACGTGACAGATGTCACGAATCAACGTGACAGTTGTCGCGAACGAACGTGACAGATGTCACGCGTGAACGTGTCAATTGTCACGAAGAAACGTGACAGTTGTCACGCAACGTGACGTTCGTCAATCAACGTGATGGTCGTCACGAGACAACGTGACGTTCGTCAAACGAGCGTGATTTACAAGGCCCATTGTCTTCATCGCCAAACCACCTGGGGCGTATTGACCAGCGTAAAAACTGTGGGGGCCCAAAAACCGACTTCAAAAAAAATCGAGCCTGAAAATCAATTAGTTACATGACTAAGCCCTGCAATATGCGCTAATAAAGAGACTTATAACGAAACAGCAATCACTTGTTGAGTCCCCTTTAAAAAGTCCGTTTTTTGAGGCCCCTACCTCAAAAATGTTATGATTTGAAACCTATCAGCCTAACAATTTTGGAGCGTAAAATCTCTTATTTATTGAGGTATAATCCTTGGAAACTGGCACTAAACTTTTAGATTGAAAGGGGTGCCGACTTTTTAAAGTGGACTCCTTGTTTCTTTAACGCACGACATTCTCTCGTATAGGAGAATAATGACAAATAAAAGAAAAGTGACGAATAGTGAAAGCCAGAAAACTTACTGGGCAATAAAAAAACTCAACCTCCGCAGGGATGAATGATGTTCACCCTTTGCGGAGGTTGAGTTTTATTATCGTCTGGAGAGGGAAGCAATCACCTCCCAACTCAGCTGTTTATTTCTTGAGGATCTTGTAGCTCTTGCCACCCTGACGGACGATGTAAACGCCGGCGGGAGCTGTAGCGATGTTGACGCGACGGCCATTGAGGTCGAAGTAGACGGCCACAGCACTGTTCTCCTTGTCGATGGATTCGATGCCCGTCGGATCATTCAAGGTCTGGACGACGACCAGGTTGGAAGCCGGTGTGCGGTAGTCACCCTTCTGAGCCCATACCGTGTAAGAATAGCGATGGTTGGCCTCCAGGTTCTCCACAACGTAAGAAGTTTCGGTGCCGGCATCGACATCAACCATCATCGGGCTGTCGGCGGGAGCAACGAACTTCAACTCAACGTCGTCGATGCAGCCGTAACCGCTGTTGGCAGCACGGTCGAAGACGATGCTCACGGCCTTCACGCTGTTGAAGTCGAAGCTGGAGATGCTGTCGTGACGGGCCACCTCGATGGTCAGCGTGTCGGCAGTTGTCCAAACATTGTTCTCATTCAGATAGCGGACAACGAATTTGTTGTTGGCGCGAGTACCGCTCCACCAGAACTTCAGACCCTTGATGAGCGAGTCGCCCTGGGCAACGATGAGCAGAGAGTCTTCGCCGCGAGTCAGAGCAAGCGAGGGAGACTTCTCGCCATAGAGAGAGGTTCTATAAGTAGAGGAAGAAGAACTCCATCCCTGCGGCATACCGGCTGCACGGTCGGTGAAATCGTAGGTCAGGCTACCGGTGCCGGTAAGGCTACGCTCGTTGACGGTGAGGAAGTAATGCTCTGTCTCGGGTACTGCCTCCCACTGGGCTCTGAACGAAGTGGCCTGCACATCAGTAGCCTCGTCAGCCGTGATGGTGCGCTCCTGGAACTGCAGGGGCAGCGTCTTGACAACGCGAGTGAGCGTATCAGAAGAGTAGATGCCCAGTTTTGCAACGAGCTTCAGCGTATAGTCGGTCTCGGGCTGGAGATCAACCAGCGTCAGCGTGGTGTCTGCAAGGTCGTCATAAGTTGTAGTACCGGCGTCGGAAGACACGGTGAGTGCATAAGAACGTGCACCGCTAACGGCGCTCCAGTTCACGGTCATCGACTTTCCGAGCAGGTCGGTCACGAACATGGTGTCGGGAGTAGCCACGGCGAAGCCGTCGTACTTGAGCAGGAAGTGCATGTTGCCGTTTGCGTCGGCATTCTGGACGTCAGCAAAGGAGAACACAGAGTCCTTCGACCAAGAGAGGAAGTCGAACTGCGTGACATTCTTCGTACCGGGGAAGGGATCGCCAGCGTCGGCATTGGCGGTGCCGTCGGCCTCAACGATGTCCACGCGCTGATGGGTGGTGACGTTGTTCACCGTGTTGCTCTGCCAAATATCCTTGTCCAAGTCGATGTGCCAAACGAGGATACCTGATCCGGGAAGATAAGCGTCCCAGCCCTTGAGCTGACGGTTCTCGATGAGGAAGCCCTCATTGGGTTTGTCGGGGATAGAAACGGCATAAGCGAAGTTGCTGTCGGAGAGGCAGGGAAGATTCACCAGCGTGTCGGTGCTGGCCTTGAGCTGTGTGGGCTCAAGCCATCCCAGCTGAGCACGCTCGAAGGCTGACAGCGTAGGAGGCGTGTTCTGGTTGTTGTTGTAAGAACCGGATGCCATCAAGTCCCATTCGCCGAGCTGTCCGGAAGCATAGGCATTCACCGTATTGTAATGGTCGGCAAAGCCCAGCACGTGGCCGAACTCGTGGGTAAACGTACCAATACCCACTACAGAGTTGGTCTGGCCGTTGAGCTCCTGAGACATCGTGTAACGATCGATCTTCTTGTCGTTGAACGTAAGGTCTTCCAGCTGTGAAGGATACTGGTCCGTCAAGGCTGTATAGTAGTAGCTGTGGGGCCAGATGGTGTTGCTGTAGTAGCTGTCGGCCTCGCCATAGCCAGCATAGATGAAGTAGACGTTGTCAACTCTGCCGTCGCTGTCGGTATCAAACTGGGAGTAATCCAAACCGAGAGAGTCGGCTGCGAGCGTTGTAGCATCGCGCACGAGCTCACCAACGCGCTCATAGTTGTCGCCGCTGTAGCTGTTGCCGCCATAGTAGGAAACGGTGTGGGGCACATTCACGGGGCCTACCAGCACGAAGTCGGGATCGTACTGGCCGTTGGAACCCTGATGATAGAAGTCCCAGACGCTACCCGTAGCGTTGCCTTCTGTATAGTTATGGCCGTTGAGCTTGTTGTTCCATACCGTGTGGGCGTCAGAATCCTGGAACTTGCGGTCGGAGAAATTGACGAGGATAACGAGCGCCTTGACATTACCCTTGGTGGGATAGTCAGAGATCTTGCAGTCTAATATATCGGCAGAGGTGATCTTGCGGGGACCGTTGCCTTTCAGCGTGTTCTTGTGCTCGCTCATTGCCTGGCGCATCTTGTAGGCGCCGTTCTCGATGACTGTGCCGATGTCCGACAGATTGATGGTCTGCAGATAGGCATTGTCGGAAGCCGAGCGCATGGCAGCCTCGCGCGCCACGATGCCACTGGGCATCATGAGTCCGTTGCTGACCTGGGCATAATCGTAGTTGCCCGTAGCGTCGTTGAACACCAGAGGATAGCCATCTGTCGTGTAGGTCAAATGAGAGAATTCATCTCCTCGTAATTGGATTGTGATGTAGGTTCCGTCAGCCTGCTTCACTTTGAAGGGCTTCGGATAAGCGGGAACCGCGTAGCTTACCTGCGCCATCGACAGTGCCACGGCGCATAGAAATAGGCTTTTCTTGATCTTATTCATAAAACTTAATAAATAATAATAGATTCCATTAAAATAATTTTTGTTTATGTTTTGTATATCTCTTCCCATTTGCTGAGGTCGTGCAGCCCAAGGCGGGAAAGCAAACCATAAGTACGAAAGCCCACTCAACAATGAACAGAGTCACTGCAGAAATGGGCTTTCGTATTATTCTCTTAACCTGCCGCCACGGGTGACGGCGAGGCTGTGTATGCGACGATTAGAAATCATCGTGGTCGAGGGCATCAGTGAATCCCTTCGGCTCGTGATTTGCCAATGGATCGTGATACTCATCGTGACCATGCTCAGCGCGGCGCGGCTGACGGCGGTCGTTGCCTCCGTTGTTGCGACGCTCGTTGTTGCCATCGCGACGCGGACGACGCTCGTTGTTGTTGCCACCCTCGCGGCGCGGACGACGCTCGCGCTCCTGATAGCCCTCGGGCTTCGGGATGAGCACACGGTGAGAGAGCTTATACTTGCCCGTCTTGGGGTCGATCTCCATGAGCTTCACTTTGATCTTGTCACCCTCGTGGATGCCGGCTTCCTCTACGGTCTCCAGGCGCTTCCAGTCGATCTCGGAGATGTGGAGCAGTCCGTCCTTGCCCGGCAGAATCTCTACGAAGCAGCCGTAAGGCATGATGCTGCGCACGGTGCCCTCGTAGACTTCGCCCACCTCAGGCACGGCCACGATGGCCTTGATCTTAGCGATGGCAGCGTCGATGCTCTCCTTGTTGGGAGCAGAAACCTGCACCTTGCCCACGCCGTCGGTCTCGTCGATGGTGATGGTGGCGCCAGTGTCTTCCTGCATCTGCTGGATGATCTTTCCGCCCGGGCCAATAACGGCACCGATAAACTCCTTGGGAATATCGAAAGCCTCGATGCGGGGCACCTGGGGCTTGAGTTCCTTACGGGGCTCAGCGATGGTGTCGGTCAGCTTGCCGAGGATATACTCACGGCCGCGCTTAGCCTGCATCAGAGCCTCTTCGAGAATCTCGAAACTCAGGCCGTCGCACTTGATATCCATCTGTGTGGCGGTGAGTCCGTCCTTTGTACCTGTGGTCTTGAAGTCCATGTCGCCGAGGTGGTCCTCGTCGCCAAGGATATCAGAGAGGATAGCATATTTGTCCTCGCCCGGATTCTTGATCAGACCCATAGCGATACCGCTCACGGGCTTCTTCATGGGCACACCGGCATCCATCAGGGCCAAGGTGCCTGCGCAGACTGTGGCCATGGATGAAGAGCCGTTGGACTCGAGAATCTCCGAGACCAGACGTACGGTGTAGGGGAAGTCCTCAGGAATCTGCCCTTTCAGGGCGCGCCATGCCAAGTGGCCGTGACCAATCTCGCGACGGCCTACGCCGCGCTGTGCCTTGGCCTCGCCGGTGCAGAAGGGCGGGAAGTTATAGTGGAGCAGGAAGCGCTGATAGCCCTTGACGAGTACGTCGTCGACCATCTTCTCGTCGAGCTTCGTGCCGAGCGTACAGGTAGAGAGTGACATTGTCTCACCACGCTGGAAGATTGCAGATCCGTGGGGCATGGGCAGCGGAGAAACCTCGCACCAGATGGGGCGGATCTCGTCGCACTTGCGGCCGTCCATACGCTGACCGGTGTCGAGCACGCTGCGGCGCATAGAGTCGCGCTGCACGTCGGCATAGTAGCGGTCGATCTCGGCATGCTTCTCCTCGAGCTCATCCTCGCTGAGGTCGGTGTGGGCAGCATCGTAGGCCTCAACAAACTCAGCCTTGATGTTGTCGTAGACTTCCTCGCGGTGCTTCTTGTCGGCATCAGCGGCCTGAGCCTCGGCGTAGCACTTGTCGTAAGTCTCCTTACGCACCTGCTCGCGCAGCTCCTCGTCGTTGGTCTCGTCGCAATACTCGCGCTTCTTGTCGGTGCCGAGTTCCTTGGAGAGTTCCTCCTGCAGGATACACATGGGTTTGATGGCCTCGTGAGCCACCTTGAGGGCCTGGATGAGATCTTGCTCGCTCACCTCGTCCATCTCGCCTTCCACCATCATGATGTTGTCCTTTGTGGCGCCAACCATGATGTCCATGTCGGCGTCCTTCATCTGCTCGAAGGTAGGATCAACGACATACTCGCCCTTGATGCGCGCTACGCGCACCTCAGAGATGGGACATTCGATGGGGATATCAGAACAAGCCATGGCAGCAGAAGCAGCGAAGCCTGCGAGGGCATCGGGCTGATCCACGCCATCGGCCGAGAAAAGAATCACATTAACAAAAACTTCCGTGTGGAAGTCGGAGGGGAAGAGGGGGCGAAGCACACGGTCAACGAGACGTGAGGTTAAGATTTCATCGTCGTTGGCTTTTCCTTCGCGTTTGGTGAATCCACCGGGGAAATGACCTGCGGCAGCGTACTGCTCGCGATAATCTACTTGCAGAGGCATGAAATCTGTTCCGGGTACTGCCTCCTTGGCCGCACAGACTGTTGCCAGAAGCACTGTGTTTCCCATACGGAGCACAGCAGCGCCATCGGCTTGTTTGGCCACTTTTCCTGTTTCAATCGAGATGGTTCTCCCATCAGGCAATTGAACGGTCTTTGTAATTACGTTCATCTAAAAATAAAAAAATCTTATTGTTTTGTCTACATCAAAAATATAGCATCATGCAAAGATACCTAATTACTTGCATATTAGCAAATACTATTGCCAATATTTTATATTTTTTAGAAATAGGCTTTACGATTGAACTGCATTGCGCGCCAGAAGAGGCACATAAGAAAGCAAACAAGAATCCTCGCTTACGCGTCACTTCCGGTTGTTCTCCACCTACTCCGAAATAAAAGTCTCGCCGCAGATATCGCAGGTTTCATTGCCCAATTGCGTGAACAACCTGACGGTCCTGCTCAGCAGCCGCAGGAACTCGGTGACGGCCTTGCGCTGATAGCAGCCGGCAAGCGTGACGACTGAGGTGGGAATGGGGATGGGCGTATCGAGGGGAACGCGCGAGATTCCTCTGACGGACAGCGTCGCTACATCAGGCAGCAGCGACACCCAGCGGCCGCCGCGCACCATATAAATAATGTGGGAGAGGTCGTCAATCTCCACAGCCGGATGGAGCTCCAGTCCCTGTCGCTGGGCAGCCTTGTCGATAACCGTACGGATGTAGAGGTTGCGGCTGGGCAGCACCAGGGGATGATGGGTCAACTGCTCCATGCTGACCGACGGTCTGTTGTCCAAGGGATGATGCTCGCAGACGGCGGCGCAGATGCGCGTGCCGAAGAGCTGTGTCGACTGGAGGTCATCATCCGGATCGTCTTGCAGGAAGGTTATTGCCAAGTCAATCGAATGCCTGCGCAACAGATTAGGCAGCAGCGGTGCCGCAACCTGATGAATGGTCAGCGTCACCATGGGGTATACCTTATTATATTCGGTCAAGACGTCGGTGAGAACACCCGAGATACCGAGTCCCGAGGCCAGACCGATAGAGACGTTTCCGCCCTTCAGCTCTTTCATGTCAGCGAGCCGTTGCAGTCCTTGACGGGCGTCGTCAATGATTTTCTCCGCATCAATGAGCAATGCTCGTCCCTCTGCCGTAAGTTGTATGTGCTTACCCACGCGATGAAAAAGCGTCACATCGAGTTCGGTCTCCAATTGCTTGATTTGCTGAGAGAGCGTACTCTGTGCCACGTTCGACCGTCGTGCCGCCTCAGTGAAACTCAATGTCTTGGCAGCATTGACGAAATATCGCAGTTGTCTGATTTCCATTATTCCTGTGAATCGCTATTAGATGGTATCCGCTTATTGTGTTGGTACAAAGATACAGCAAACAAGTGGAATATCAAAACAAAAATAACTTTTTGTTTAACATAGGAGCGGCGGCAGGAATGCCACCGAATGATTGCAGCGTAGGGGCGTTGTAGGAATGACGGCCCTCCTACAATAAAAGCAATAAGCCATCGGCTGAACAGCTAAGGCTCTCAAAAAAGAGCAACTTGCATCGAATCATTATCATTTGGACCATGCGCGGTGGCTTTGACGTTGGGCGGAAAATATTAAAGCGAAGATGGAACTTGTGATGATGCTCAAGTACAAGAGACACGCCGGGAACAGTTGGACTGTTGCTTGGGATAAATCGAAGATGATCATATAATGCTAGAAGCCTGAATAATAGAAGAATAAAAAACTTTTTATAAAAGTTTGGATTTACAAAAATAAACCGCTATCTTTGCAAAAAACGAAGGACGATGTCAATTACCAACAGAATAGGCCCGCCTGTAGAGGGCGCGTATTTCTACGGTAGAGAAAGAATATGATGTCGTATTATTTGTTTTTCAAGGGCATTATGCTTAATTTTGATTTAGTACAAACCTAATTGAATTAAAAATGAAGAAGATATTAAACCAAGTCCACATTAAAGCATTTGTCTTAGTGCTCTTCGTGTGCTTTAACCTGACCGCAAGTGCTCAGAATGAGAATGCGCAAAAGAGCTGGAAATTCAGTCATCCAATTTTAGTAGAACCGCAAGTGCCAACGCCGCCAGAGATTAATAATGAAGAAATCAGCGGGATGCCTGAATTCCCTGGGGGAAACGTACAGCTAAAACAATATTTGGAAAAAGAGGCTCATAAGGTTTTATCAAGAAGAGCCGGCAATGCATCCGGGAAAGTCGCTGTAGGTTTTGAGGTTGGTAAAGATGGCAGTTTGTCAAACTTCAAGATCCTAAAATCCACAAACCCTTCATTAAACGATGATGCATTAGGCATTGTCAAATCTATGCCGAAATGGAAGCCGGCAAAAAGAAACGGCAAAACAATACCGTCTAAAATGAGTATCATCGTGAATTTCGAGTAGAGTAGGTTGGGGGATTTGTATACTCTTTGATCTACTCATGAGAAAGTCTGCCTTCAAATTATGATTAGTTGTAGTCATAGGGAAAAGAAAGGCCAGTGTTCGCCAAGTGTTCACATGGAGACAAAAAGAAAGAGGTTAAAGTTCGTAAGAACCTTAACCTCTAAGCGCTCCAGGATGGGCTTGAACCAACGACCCCCTGATTAAAAGACTGAAATCTTGACAATTTAAGATTTTTAACGACGCTTTTATTTGTTGACTTGCGTTCAACAAATTGCTAAATTTGTGGCGTTTTATGACTTGCCGTGCATCTTAGAGACGCAATGGCTGCCCGTGCAAAAACCGTGCACGAAAAATCAAAGGCAGGGGGCCGACTGTGCAATAAGCTCATGGCATTAAGATACCCAGACGGTTATGATGACAAAAGAGAACAAACAGCCGAGTGCTCTATTTTCGGAAAGAGTAGGGAAGATCTCCATCCGGATGATGCTTGATATTCGCAACAGAAAGACAATGATAGGAGATGATCCTGTATTGCCTCTCTGCATAAGATTCGTTCAAGATGGAAAGAGACTGTACCATCGTTTAGGTGAGCAATACACCGAAAAGGAGTTGAATGCCATCAAACTTTCAACTGGCTACGGTATGCAACGAGAAGAGGGAAAGGAGACACGCTTTCAGACAAAGATGCGCCTTAATTCCATCTTCACAGAGTATGTGACTCTGGTGCAAGATTTGTCGAATACTGGCTTGCTGACGATTGACCGAATAGAAACGGCGCTGACAGGAAAGAGTAAGGACAGATCTCTCATTGGGATATGGGAGGCAATGATTCAAGAGAGATTGGACGCTGGGAAAGTGGGGACGGCCAACTCGTATGCCACGGCGTTGCATTCGTTTATAAAGTTCACACACTTTACTTCAAAGGATGGCTTTGCCATTGACGCTAATGTCGTACGCAAATGGCAGAAAGGCATGGAAAAGAAAGGCAATCGCCCGGCGACAATAGGTATTAACCTGAGAGCCTTGAGGGCTGTCGTCAATGCATGGGCTTTATGCAACCTAAAGACAAATTGTTCGGAAGGGACGTAAGCCGTAACGAGAAGATAAGTATACCCGTTGGTGCTTCTCGAAAAGACAGATTCCTTGCGGTTGAGCAAATGCATCTGCTCTATGACAGTTGGGAAAAGCGTTCTCTTCCTATACCTATATATAAAGAGGGCAAGACTGACAATGCGCCATATGCAGTGAAGTCTCAATCAGACTTGGAGAGGGTGTATCAATCTTTGAGATTGTTTTTAGCCCAATATCTTTGTTGTGGATGCAACCTGATGGATTTGGCAACATTGAAATACGACAGCTTCTATTTTGAAAATGAAGGAAAGGCCTTTCGGTTTATCCGACAAAAGACTGCCGACACCGCTCTATCAGGTGGAAGGCTTGAAGGAGCAAACCACTTACGTATGGCGCGTGATGGCAACCTGCGAATACAACGAGAGCAAGAGGGCTTCGCAGAAGCGTTTCACTACCGTGTCTACCGGCATCGACCGCATAGGCATAAGCGGTGTAACCGCCTTCGTGAAGAACCGCATGCCCAACATCCTCAATCCTGAGGGCGGACTTATCCGCAAGGTGAGCATCTACAACGAGAGTGGTGTGCTTGTCGCTGCTTATGACTTAGAGACTACCGACAATGTGTTTGTCCGTCTCAACGTCAGCGGTCCTGTCATCATCCGTGTTCAGGGCAGCAATACAGCGAGAACGCTGCATGTAGTTGTGAAGTAGCAGCCCCTCTGCAGGGCTTTGCTGTCGCATTTCTCTGTTTATTAACACGAATTTCCACGAACAGTCCACGAATTACTCATAGATCTTTAATTCGTGAACAGTTGGTGGAAATTCGTGTTATTTTGTGTCCAATAACCTTATTAGATTGCTGATATCAATTATTTTTCGTATTTTTGCCCTGGTGGGTGTGTGCTGCGGTTCTTGCGTGGTACTCCCATGACAGCTTCCTCTGTGCAGCGGATAAAAACAGAAACGAATGCGAGAGACTATTACATATCGGTATATTTTGGCATGTTCTGCACGCCTTTGTGCCAGCCTGAGGCTGTTGGCTTGCGGCTTGGCACTGCTGTGGACATTTCCGTCAGCAGGTGCGCGGGCCGATCATTCCGCCCTGCTGCGGCAGATGAGCGGTCGGCCGCTTACCGAGATTGTTGAGGCTGCACGGCACGCAGCGGAGCAGGGGCGCGAAGAGGAGGCTTTGGCCCTCAGTCTCTTTGTGTGTGGCAAATATGATGATATGGAGATGACCGAGGAGAACAAGCATGCCTGCGTGGCGGCCTTTCTGCGTGTGGGCAACATCCATTATCTCCACAGCAGCTACAGCGAGGCCCTCAACTACTACGTTAAAGGCTTGGAAGTGTGCGAGACCGAGAAGAAAAGCTCGGAGAAGCCGCCGCTCTATAACAATATAGGAAACATCTACAGTGCCTTCAAAGACTATGAAAAGGCCCTTAGCTATTATCTTTTGGGCTATAAGGCTGCACAAGAGAACGGAGGGGCAGACCGCAAGGGGGACAGTTGAAAATTTCCGTGGATATGATATTTTAAGGAAAATAGTCATGCCCATGCTTTAGCTCTCCTATCTACAACTTCCTAACTAAAAAAACAACTCCTTGGTCGGAGCAGCAGATTGCTGACGGGCCAAGGAGTATTTTCAATCCAATAATGAAGCGGTTGCTATTTATGTTTGTGTATTGCTATTCTTGTTTGAGCCTTGATGTTCTTGTTTGAACATTGCTTTGCTTAATAATTCTTTACTATCTGCTTAGCTTTCTCTCTGCTCATCTGGAAGATGTCATGAATGCGCTTCATGTCGAACTTTTCGCCGCGCTCATAGGTGTAGATGCCATTCTTCTCCTGTTCCACGTCGGTGAGCTGAGTGTAGCAGAAGCCGCAGATGTCGTCGAGACTGAGAATATCGGCTGTCAGACCCTCCAGACGTTTATAGTATTCTTCTTTGGTTTTGGGATTGTTGCCATATCCCCATGACTTGCTGTCCTTATTCACAATCCATCCAATGCCTCCATATTCATCTATGATGTAGGCCTCGCCCTTGTAGGGAGCAGAGAACTTAGGATGCTGGATGTAAGGCTTGCCTTCCGTGATGCCTTTGAGCTGATTGTAGAACTCTTTGGGATCCTGAGTGTAGCAGTGCTCGGCGTAGATGTCGGTCTTTCCGGCGTGATAACCTCCACTGGTAGCAACCACGGGACGTGTGCGGTCGAGCGACTTCGTGAGCGTGTAGAGATCATTGGTAAGGCGAACGCGCTGATTGTCCTTATCGGGCATCCAGACCTCGTTGAGCGGCGACCAAGCCACGATGCAAGGTACATTGTAGTCGCGCTCAATATATTCGCTCCATTCGGAGAGGAAGTTGCGGCCCGCTACTGGATTGGTCCAGTCCATGCCCCAGCTGGGCGACTCGCCCCAAACGATGTAGCCCATGTGGTCGGCCCAGTAGAGATAGCGCTGCTCGAAGACCTTCTGGTGCAAGCGGGCTCCATTGAAACCGGCATTCTTGCTCAGCTCGATGTCATGGCGCAGAGCCTCGTCGGAGGGTGCGGTCCAGATGCCGTCGGGATAGAAGCCCTGGTCGAGCACGAGACGCATGATGTAGGGTTTATTGTTTAGATAGAACTTCTTACCGCGGAGTTCCACCTTGCGCATTCCGGCGTAGGACGAAACCTCGTCGATGACCTTTCCGCTCGGATCTTCCACGCTGAAAGCAATGGTGTAGAGATGGGGATCTTCAGGCGACCAAGCATGTACCTTGGGCAGCTTGACGGTAACTATGGAGCCATCGGACGCAGTAGCAGTGGCGCGGCTTACGGTCTTGTTTCCGTCCTTCACGCTGATGCGCAGTTTACCTCCACGCTGATAGCCTATGAAGGAGGGCTCGAAGGTGAAGGTACCCTCATCGAGCGAAGGAGTGATGCGGCAACTGGCCAGACCACCGTCGGCTACCGGCTCCATCCATACTGTCTGCCAGATGCCCGTGGTGCGAGTGTACATGCAGCCGTAGGAATTCAGCAGGTTGCTCTGTTTTCCGGCAGGCTGAAGACGGCTGCGCTGCTCATCGCGTACGCCCAGCACAATGTTACACTTACCATCGGTAGGTACAAACTGGGTAATGTCGAAGCTGAAGGAAGAGTTTCCACCGAAGTGCTCACCCACGTACTTGCCGTTTACATAGAGCTGGGTGCGATAGTCGCAACCGCCGAAATGCAGGATGATTCGCTTGCCCTGCCAAGCCTGCGGAACGATTACGGTGCGCTGATACCATATTCCCTCAATGAAGTCGGTATGGCCAACGCCCGAGAGTTTGCTCTCCGGGCAGAAGGGAATGGTGATTTGCTGGGCGAAGGAAGTGGCCTGTGGATAATTCTTCTCCACACCAATATTCTCGTTGTCGAGCTGATAATTCCAAGAACCGTTGAGATTCAGCCAATCGGTGCGCTCAAACTGCGGGCGCGGATACTCGCAACGAGGCTGTGCAAAGGCGACTGCAGGCAGCCAGAGTAGGAGCATTGCTATGCAGGAAAGAAGTTGTGTAGTGGCTCCCTGCTCAGCTATATTTTTTTTCATTTTCTTTGTTGTTTTAGTTGTTAGTCTTGCATTTTCCTTGTCTTTCATCTCTACCCTTGTGGAGATGAAAGACGAGGATTAGATAGCAGTTTTACTTCTTTACAGAGAAACGGTAGGCCAGATGGCTGTAATATTTCTCACCGGGTTTCAGATAGGGATTTGATTTCTCCCAACCCTTGGTTCCAGCGGTGAACTTTGTGGGGCTGTCGGGGAATTTCTGGCTCTCGAAGCAGACGCTCACGTGCTTAGGATAGAGAACGCCGTGCTTGCCGGGGATGCCGGTGCCCTGGAAGTTACCCGTGTAGACCTGGATTCCGGGCTCGTTGGTGAAGACCTCGAGCTGAATGCCGGTGATGGGGGAGTAGAGCGTAGCGCAAGCCTGCGTGTCGTCGCCCTTACCATCCTTGTAGGTGTTCAGCACCCAGTTGTGGTCGAAGCCTGTAGTGTTCTTGCACTGGTCGAAGTCAGGATCATATTTCTTTCCAATTTCGGCGGGCTGACGGAAGTCCATAGGAGTTCCCTCAACGCTCTTAATCTCGCCGGTGGGAATGTATTTAGCATCGGCCACGGTGAAGCTGTCGGCATTGATACTCATCACCTGATTGTAGCCGTCCTTTGAAGGATCGCCATTCAGATTGAAATATGAGTGGTTGGTCATGTTCACGACAGTCTCCTTGTCGGTCGTTGCACCGAAGACGATGTCGAGCGTGTTGTCGCTCTTTACGGTATAGGTTGCGGTGGCTTTCACTGTGCCGGGGAAGCCGTTGTCGCCATCATTTGATGTAAGGGCGAAGGTCACGCTGCTGTCGGTGCGGGCCTGGATGTCGTAAACCTTGTGCTGCCATCCGGAATTGGCACCGCCGTGCAGGCAGTTACCATTGTCGTTGGGAGTCAGTTGATATTCCTTGCCTGCAACGGTCAGCTTTGCATCCTTAATGCGGTTGGCATAGCGGCCAACGGTAGAGCCGTAGTCGGAAGGACTGTTCACGGTGTCGGCATACTGACGGATGTTGTCATAGCCCAGCACTACATCGGTAGATTTGCCGTCCTTGTCGGGCACGTTGACGCTCACAATGCGGCCGCCGTAGTTGGTCAGGCAAACTTCCATGCCTGCCTTGTTGTGCAAGGCAATGAGCTCCACCTTCTTATTGTTAATGATGGTGTCGAAATCTGCGGGATTCAGGCCCGACTGAGTTTCTCTGGTGGCATTATTTCCACCTGCACACGAAGCCAGAACAGCTGTAAACAGTCCTGCTCCAATCATGATGGCATTAATTCGTTTCATATAGTTTTTGTTTTAGTTGTTTGTTTTTTTATGTCGTAAAGTTACAATTTTTTTTATTTAAATTGGCTCATTCTCCGTGGCTAAGTTCACTTGCGATAAAGTGGGATACTCAACGACTGACCTCGGAGAGGTCAAACGTGCCTTGATGAGGCGCAAGTTGACTCGGATGAAATTATCTAAGGATTGCTTTCCACAGGAGATATTCGGTGAGCCTTTGAATTACCTAATTTCTATTACTTGAAATCTGGCACCTTTGTCCAGTGCGAAGGAGAGCCGCCAGCGAAAGAGGGCCATCCGTCAGTCCAAACCACGGGATCGAGCATCACCTTGCGACCCTCGGCTGAGCGTCCACGCTGATAGGAATGGTAGAGCATCCAGTCCTGTCCTGCATTGTCGGTAACAATCTCGGCATTGTGGCCGGGGCCGACGAAGCGGTCATTGCCAACAAGTATATCTTCATAGAATCCATCGAGAACACTACGACCCTGCTTGTCGACATACGGACCAAAGAGAGACTGGCTGCGACCAACGGCTACGTGATAGGTACTGTTGTCACCCTCGCAGCAGGTTCCCTTGGAACCGAAGAGGTAATAGTATCCGTCGCGATAGTGAATGTAGGTACCCTCGATAGCGTTGTCGGCAATCTGAATGAGATTCTTCTTATCCTTCAGCTGCAGACCGTCATCGGTGAGCTCAGTGCCGTAAATGCCATGGAAGCTGCCCCAGAAGAGGTAGTTCTTGCCGTTGTCGCGGATGAAGAACGGGTCGATGCAGTTCTGCACTCCAATCTCGTTGCTCACGAAGAGTCCGCCCTGATCAACGTAGGGTCCTTCGGGACGGTCGGCCACAGCCACACCGATACCGCAGGTCCATTCGCCACCCCAAACCGACATGGCATAGTAGAGCACGTATTTATCTCCAATCTTGTTCACGTCGGGAGCCCATACGCCACCGTCTTGCACAAATGAGGGACGGGTTTGGAAGGCGCCTTTCGGCTGCAACGTCCAGTTCACCAAGTCCTGTGAGGTCCACACCGGAGTCTCATGGTTACGCTCCGTGGCCAGCAGGTAGAAAGTGTTGTCCACCTTGATCACTGTTGGGTCGGGAGTATCCCAGTCAATCACAGGATTGGTGTAGTAACCCGTTTGCTCGGTTTGAGTTGTGTCCTTTGCAGGAGGTGTAACAAAGTCGCCAAGCTCGTTGGAACTTTTGCACGATGCTGATGCTGTCCCCGCCAAGACGATCAAGGCGAAGGAGGCAGCTTGAAATATTCTGTTCAAAGTCATTTGGTTATAATGTATAAAGTTTCTTATTCCATATTTATGATATTGGCGCCCTTGCCGACGCTCACCGTAGCGTTGCTTCTCACTACTACCGCATTGGCCGTAGTGGGAAGGGTTAGGCCATCAATCTTTATATCTTTGGCATCATCGAAGACGAAGGCCGGACGGAATTCCGTTCCGCGCAGCTCGAAGCTGATGTTCTTCATCTTTATGCCGTTGGCATGGCGCATGTACATTCCCCAAGCGGGAAGTTCGCCAAACATGTTGTCCTCGGGATATTGCTTCGGCAGCTCGGCTATGTGCTTCAGGCGCTCCAGCGGATCGAAAATCTTGTGACGTTCCAGTCGTCCTGGGAAACTCACCTCGAAATTCTCTATGCGCAGTGGACCTACGTTGTAACCAGGCAGTCCAGTAATTGATATGGGGAAGACATCTTGGTAGGTCGTGTCTGCTTTCAACGACCGGCTATAGTCAATTCCTGGTCTGTGGTATGAAATTGAAGCCTTTACGTTTCTAATCACAATATTATCATCAATGCGTCCGGGCTTGTCGCCTGCACGATTGCCGATTCTTACGAAGAGCGCATTGCCTACATTGTTGGCGCGGATGTTCTCAATCAGAATGTTCTTGTAGGAGCATCCATCAACCGTTTGCAAAGCTATGGCTGAGTGATAAGCCTCAAAGATTTCTATGTTTTTTATTGTTATGTTCTTAAATCCTCCAAACGTTGCCGAGCCAAACTTAATGGCGTTGCCGGTACCGTGAATCTTGCAATTGGCTATGTAAACATTGTCGACGGAGAACTGAGTGTAGTAGGATTTCAGACAGATGGCGTCGTCGCCCGAAGTAATGTCGCAATTGGTGATTCTCACGTCGGCGCAATCGTCTATATCAATGCCGTCGTTGTTCCAGTAAGCGCGATTGTACACCTTTATTCCGTCGATCGTGAGACCGTGGCAGAGCTCAAACGAGAGGCCCCAGCCCGGACTGTTCTTGGTGTAGACTCCCTCCAGACGGAAGTTGCGGCATGAGGAAATGTAGAAGAGCTTAGGACGGACGGTCTCGCGAACCCTGATTCCGGCCAAGTCGTTCTTATATAATATCTTCTGGACGATTCGCTGCACCATCTCGCGTCCCTGCTCATCGATGGTACCCCCACCGGTTACGGCGGCTTTGTCGGCCTTGTAGGCCATGATCATTCCCATCTGAGCGTTGTCGTCCTGCTTCTCAGTATAGGGCCGTCCCGGTGTCTGCAGTTTTTTGTAATCATCTGCGTTGGTACTACCCAGAAGCGTAGCACCCTTAACCAGATGAAGCTCTACATTTGATTTCATCTCCAATCCACCGGTGAGGAAAGTACCCTCAGGCACCACCACGCGACCACCTCCGTCGGCACTAGCGCGGTCGATGAGACGCTGAATGATTTCAGTATTGATGACTTTGCCGCCTGCTCTAGCGCCGAAATCTGCAATGTTGTAGTCTTTGGCCCAGAGCTGGGTAGCGAAAAGTATGCACAAGCACAATATGCTGTTTTTTTTCAATAGAGTAGTCATATCTTTGTCGTTTTAGAAATTGGTGTTGTCTGAGAGGTTCACTGGTGAATTGGAGATGAATCTTATTTTATTGAGTCCCCTTTAAAAAGTCCGTTTTTTGAGGCCCCTACCTCAAAAATGTTATGATTTGAAACCTATCAGCCTAACAAGAAGGCTTTTGGAGCGTAAA
>ONYS01000177.1 GCA_900322095.1 uncultured Prevotella sp. | reverse complement strand
CTTCATGGCTGCAAATATAAGGAGGAATATTCATATTTACAAGAAACTGCTTTATATTTTATAATATTTTATATGTTTAAGCGTACTGTTAATTTACCCTCAAAATGAAGCATTCGGGATTTTCTAGTGAAGATATTGCAAAACTCACCAATCTTCAGGTTGACGAGATTGAGCATCTATAATATTGAAACGAACAGTGCCGCGCCCTTCAGGGGTGCGGCACTGTTATATTTACGGGTAAGAAGAGAACCTGGAATGGCTGAATTATCGCATGGCCAGGGCCTCGTCCTCGTTTTTCTCCATAATCTCGCGCTCGCCGGGACCTTTGTCGTTGATGCCGCAAAGGTGGAGGATGCCATGGATGATGACGCGATGAAGCTCGTCGTCGTAGGTCTTGTCAAACTGCTCCGCATTGCTGCGCACCGTGTCGAGCGAGATGACGATGTCGCCATTGATGACATCGCCCTCGTCGTAGTCGAAGGTGATGATGTCGGTGTAGTAGTCGTGACCGAGATACTGACGGTTTACCTCCAGTATCTTCTCATCGCTGACAAACATGTATCCAATAGAACCCACACGACGGCCGTGGCTGGCCGCTACCTTACGAATCCAAGCCGTTGTCTCGCGGTGCTTGATATTGGGCATTGGAACGCCGTCTGACTGATAACTAATCATATATTATCGTTTGAATTAATTGTTATTTTCTGAAATTGCCCGTTTCATCGACCTTTTTCTCATGGGGCAGAAACCTTGTGACGTCCTTGCCGAAGTGCTCCAATTCCCTTACGAGCGAGCTGCTGATCATAGCCAGGTTGGGGTCGGCGGGCAGAAATATCGTCTCCACATTGCCGAACTGGCGGTTGAAGTCGGCCTGCGCTATCTCGTATTCGTAGTCTTTGACCGACCTCACGCCCCTGACGATGAAACCGATGTTTTCTCTCTTTGCGAGGTCTATCGTCAGGTCGCTGTAGGCAATAACTTTCACGCGCTCGTCATGGGCATACAGCTGTTGAATAGCCTCTACGCGTTGCTCGATGGTGCGGCTCGTATGCTTCAGCTCGCTCTCCGCCACAGCGATAATCAGTCGGTCGAACAGCGGCAGAGCGCGGTCTACAATATTCTGATGACCGATGGTGAATGGATCAAAAGTACCGGTGAAAAGGCCTGTTTTTGTCATTTTCTTCTTTATTTAAAAGAATGTTGGTTCCATGATGTTGCCGCTGTAGGGATTGCGGCCTAGGTGGTCGTAGGCAAGCTTCGTGACCATGCGGCCGCGGGGCGTGCGCTTGATGAAGCCTTCCATGATCAGGAACGGCTCGTAGACATCCTCCACGGTTCCGGCGTCCTCACCGATGGCCGTGGCAATGGTGCTCAAGCCGACAGGACCGCCGCGGAACTTGTCGATGATGGTGAGGAGTATCTTGTTGTCGATTTCGTCCAGACCGTACTCATCGATGTTGAGCGCTTTGAGGGCCATCTTTGCCAAAGCGTGGTTGATGCTGCCGTCGCCCTTCACCTGGGCAAAGTCGCGCACGCGGCGCAGCAGTCCGTTGGCGATACGGGGCGTACCGCGACTGCGGCGTGCAATCTCGGCTGCCGCGTCGTCGCTGATGGGCACCTTGAGCAGACTGGCCGAGCGGCGGATAATCTTTTGCAGCGTCTCCGGGTCGTAGTATTCAAGGTGCATGTTGATTCCGAACCGGGCCCTGAGCGGAGCCGTCAGCATTCCCGAGCGCGTTGTGGCGCCGATGAGGGTGAAGGGGTTCAGGTCAATCTGTATGCTGCGCGCCGAGGGGCCTTTGTCGATCATGATGTCGATGCGGTAGTCCTCCATGGCAGAGTAGAGATACTCTTCCACGACGGGCGAAAGTCTATGGATTTCGTCGATGAAAAGCACGTCGTTGGGCTCCAGTGAGGTCAGAATGCCAGCCAGGTCGCCCGGTTTGTCGAGCACCGGGCCACTGGTAATCTTGATGTTCACGCCCAGTTCGTTGGCGATGATGTTGCTCAGCGTCGTCTTGCCCAGTCCCGGCGGTCCGTAGAGTAGGGTATGGTCGAGCGGCTCATGGCGGTATTTGGCAGCCTCGACAAATACCTCCAGGTTGTCAACCACCTTCTTTTGTCCGTTGAAATCGGAAAATTTGAGCGGTCGGAGGGCGTTTTCAAACTCCTTTTCCGCAGAGCCTTGTTGCTCGCTTCTTATATCGAAATCTTCTGCCATTGCTTATGCTGATGTTTCTTTTAATATTCTTCTGCAGTTTTCCAGTATCGCTGTCAGTTCGTCCACCGTGTTGGCCCGCAGCATGGCGATGCGTGTCTGCCTGAAGTCGGGAATCCCTTTGAATATCGGACTGGCTGCGAGATGCCGGCGGGTGTGCAGAATGCCGCGGTATTCGTCGATACGCTCCACGTTGATGTGGAGCTGCTCCAGGAGAATGTCGATTTTATCGTCCAGTGTGAGGGGAGCGCCAGCCTTCTCGGGATACATGTAATCCAGGATTTCCTTGAACAGCCAAGGGCGTCCGAAGGTGGCGCGACCAATCATCACGGCGTCGACGCCGTACTTCTCGAAGGCCTCCACGGCACGTTCGGGCGAAGTGATGTCGCCGTTGCCAATGATTGGAATGTGTATGCGCGGGTTTCGCTTCACCTCGCCGATGAGCGTCCAGTCGGCATCGCCGGTGTACATCTGCGACCGGGTGCGGCCGTGAATGGTCAGCGCCTGAATGCCGCAATCCTGCAACTGCTCGGCCAAATCGGTAATAACGTAGTGCTCCTTGTCCCATCCCAATCGCGTCTTGGCCGTGACGGGAACGTTGACCGCCTTGACAACGTTGCGTGCGATGTCGAGCATCAGCGGAATGTTCCTCAGCAGTCCAGCGCCGGCGCCTTTTCCGGCCACCTTCTTCACGGGACAGCCGAAGTTGAGGTCGATGACGTCGGGGTGCCATTGCTCAACAATCTTTGCCGCCTCCACCATGGAGTCTACGTCTTTGCCGTAGATCTGGATGCCCACGGGACGTTCCTCCTCGTTGATGGTCATCTTGTTGAGGGTGGATTTGATGCTGCGCACGATGGCATCGGCCGACACGAACTCCGTGTAGACCATAGCAGCACCAAAGCGTTTGCAAAGCATGCGGAAACCGATGTCGGTCACGTCCTCCATGGGCGCAAGGAAGAGGGGCTTGTCGCCAAAGTCGATATTACCTATTTTCATTCTGATTGCAAAGTTACAAAGTTTTTTTGCATTGCGCCCGATAAAGGGAGTTATTTTTGTTCAAGCGCAGATTTTAGCTGCCGTTGACTCTGTGTCTGTAGTCTTTACTGCTTCCAATGTATGATGGCTGTCAGAAATGACGTCACTTCTACATTGCTATACTAAATAACTCCCCCCGACTTCCTCCAAAGGAAAGAGAGTAAAAATTTATTCATACAAGTTTCTGAGGTATCGTCTTCCAGACGAATAAACACCATGTCTTCTCAGCCGGTGTGAATACAATAAAGGCCGACAACAGGGTGCAACCCCTCTCGTCGGCCTTCGCTAGTATTTACCTGAAGGATTTATACGAAACCACAAGATCCACCATGCATCATGGCCTCACTATATGGTCCAACTATGCCTTCCCAGTAATTCTCCCAAATTTTCTTTGCTTCTTTCTTCAAATTCTTTAAAATCTTTCTCATAATTCTTTCCCTTTCTTTTTTAGTGTTACATGTTTTTTAACTAACTCTTTCTGCTTACCTTCACAGGCTTGCTAATGTTATCCTGAATCTAATTACCTTAGTATAGCTTTGGGCTTAAAGCCTCATTTCATTATCCTTGTTTCATCTTTCTGGTTGCAAAGTTAAGGCCATTTGATCAATTTTTCAAGACTTTGACAGAAGTTTTTTCGATTTTTCGTGCTACTTTTGACTTGAATCAAATCTTGTCAGTCGTAGACTTGACGCAGGTCAATTCTTGTCACATTCTGTTCTAGTTGAAGGCTGACAGAAGGGTAAATTAACAGTACGCTTAAACATATAAAAATATTATAAAACATAAAGCAGTTTCTTGTAAATATGAATATTCCTCCTTATATTTGCAGCCATGAAGAAACTGCTTTCTATAGGCGAGGCTGCCAAAGCTCTTGGCGTTAC
>ONYS01000045.1 GCA_900322095.1 uncultured Prevotella sp. | reverse complement strand
TTGCTGGCGTATCAGCTCCGTGTCGTTGAAATAGTCGATCTGCATGGCTTTCCTCACCTCATCCATGGTCTGTGCGGCGTATTCCCGCGCCTGCTCAGACCCTTTGCGGAGGATGTCGTAGATGGCAGGAATATCCTGTTCCAGTTCATGCCTGCGCTGGCGGATGGGTTCCAAAATGCGGTTGAGAATGTTGTTGAGCAGCTTTTTGCATTTCATGTCGCCCACACCTCCATGTGTGTAGGCGGCTTTCAGCTCATCCAGATTCTTGTATTCCGGCCAGAAGTCGGCAAAGTCCTGATCTGTGGAGAATGCCTCCAGATAGGTGAAGACTGCATTGCCCTCCACATGTCCGGGGTCGGAGACGTTGACGTGGGTGGGGTCGGTGTACATCGAGCGCACCTTCTGCCACAGCGTGTCCTTGTCGTCGGAGAGATAGATGCAGTTGCCGAGGCTCTTGCTCATCTTCTCCTTGCCGTCGGTGCCGGGCAAGCGGCGCGCTGTTGCGTTCTCGGGGAGCATGATGTTGGGCTCTACCAGCACGGGAGCGTAGATCTGGTTGAAGCGGCGCACGAGCTCGCGCGTCACCTCGATCATCGGCTCCTGGTCTTCGCCTGCCGGAATCGTTGTGGCCTTGAAGGCGGTGATGTCGGCTGCCTGCGAAACGGGGTAGCAGAAGAAGCCGAGAGGAATGTTGGCCTCGAAGTTGCGCATCTTGATCTCTGTCTTCACCGTGGGGTTGCGCTGTACGCGGCTCACGGAGATGAGGTTCATCAGATACACTGTCAGCTCTGCCAGTTCGGGAATCTGACTTTGGATATAGAGCGTGCACTTCTCCGGCGTGAGTCCGCAAGAGAGATAGTCGAGCGCCACTTCGATGATGTTCTGTCGTATCTTCTCGGGGTTGTCGGCATTGTCGGTGAGGGCCTGCACGTCGGCCATGAAGACAAACATGCGGTCGTAGTCGCCGGCATTCTGAAGTTCAACGCGGCGGCGCAAGCTTCCCACGTAGTGGCCAAGATGCAACTTGCCTGTGGGGCGGTCGCCGGTGAGGATGATTCTTGCCATTGTGATTTCTTGATTTTATGGGTTTTTCTAGAGATTCTAGAGGCTCTAGATTTTCTAGAATCTCTAGATCTTCTAGTCTTTAGAATTCGCAGTTCTTTGGCGTTCTCGGGAACGGGATGACGTCGCGGATGTTCTGCATACCGGTGACGAAGAGTATCAGGCGCTCGAAGCCCAGACCGAAACCGGCATGGGGGCAGGTGCCGTACTTGCGGGTGTCGAGATACCAGCTGTAGGTGCTCTCCTGCATTCCGCGGGCCTCAATCTCGTCGACGAGCTTCTGATAGTTCTCCTCACGCACAGAGCCGCCGATAATCTCGCCGATACGGGGGAAGAGAACGTCGGTGCCCTGCATGGTCTTGCCGTCGGGGTTCTTCTTCATGTAGAAGGCCTTGATCTCGCTGGGATAGTCGGTCATGATGACGGGGCGCTTGAAGTGCTCCTCCACGAGGTAGCGCTCGTGCTCGCTGGCGAGGTCCATGCCCCAACCTGTGATGGGGAATTCAAACTTATGACCCTTGTCGGCAGCTTCCTGCAGAATCTTGATGCCTTCGGTGTAGGGCAGGTGGACGAAGGATTCCTTCACCACCGATTCCAAAGTCGCAATCAAGTTCTTGTCGATCATCTTGTTGAGGAAAGCCAGGTCGTCCTTGCAGTTGTTGAGTGCCCAGTTGACGCAGTACTTGATGAAGTCTTCCTCCAGGGCCATCAGTTCTTCCTTGTCCATGAAGGCCACTTCGGGCTCAACCATCCAGAACTCGGCCAGGTGGCGGGGAGTGTTGGAGTTTTCGGCGCGGAAGGTAGGACCAAAGGTGTAGATGGCACCGAGGGCAGTTGCGCCGAGCTCACCCTCAAGCTGTCCGCTCACGGTGAGGTTGGCTTTCTTGCCGAAGAAGTCGTGGTCGTATTCCACCTTGCCGCTCTTTGCCACGCGGTCGAGGTCGAGCGTTGTCACCTGGAACATCTCGCCTGCGCCCTCAGCGTCGCTGGAAGTGATGAGCGGGGTGTTGAAATAGTAGAATCCATGCTCGTGGAAATAGGTATGGATGGCCATTGCCATGTTGTGGCGAATGCGCATCACGGCGCCGAAGGTGTTGGTGCGCAGACGCAGATGGGCGTACTGGCGCATGTATTCGAAGCTCTGTCCCTTCTTCTGCATGGGATAGTCGCTGGGGCAAAGTCCGTAGATCTCCAGTTCGTTGCACTGTACCTCGCAGCTCTGTCCCTTGCCCTGGCTCTCTACCAGTTTGCCGGTGGCGCGGATGCAGGCGCCGGTGGTGATGCTCTTCAGCATCTCGGCGTCAAACTTCGACGGGTCTACGACAACCTGAATATTATTGATGGTAGAACCATCGTTGAGGGCGATGAAGTCAACAGATTTGCTACTGCGATGGGAGCGTACCCATCCTTTAACGGTAATGTCTTTCCCGAAATCGGTGCTGTGGAGGGCATCGATTACTTTTGTTCTTTCCATTATGAAATGATGTGTTTGGAAAAAGCAGCTCACAGACCATGGCTTTCTGTAGTGCGGGTACAGAAAAGAAGAGGAATGCGTCATTAGCAGAATGGCGCATTCCCCGCGGTCACGCCGCTTGTATACTTTTATAATATAGAATTACTCGAACATGCCCGAACGAAGCATCTCTACTTCTTTCTGGGTGAGGAAGCGCCAGTCGCCACGACGGAGGTTCTTCTTGGTGAGTCCGGCGAACTGTACGCGGTCGAGCTTGATCACGCGATAGCCCAGATGCTCGAAGATACGGCGCACGATGCGGTTCTTGCCTGAGTGGATTTCGATGCCCACCTGGTTCTTGTCCTGCTCGTCGGCATACTCGATGGAGTCGGCATGTACCTCGCCGTCTTCCAGTTCGATGCCCTCGGCAATCTGCTGGATGTCGTGTTCGGTGACGGGCTTGTCGAGGAACACGTGATAAACCTTCTTCTTGAGGAACTTGGGATGCGTGAGCTTGCTGGCCAAGTCACCATCGTTGGTGAGCAAGAGCACACCCGTAGTGTTGCGGTCGAGACGGCCAACGGGATAGATGCGCTCAGGGCAAGCGTTCTTCACGAGGTCCATCACCGTCTTGCGCTGCTGGGGATCGTCGCTTGTGGTGACGTAGTCCTTGGGTTTGTTGAGCAGTACGTAGACCTTCTTCTCGAGTGTGATAGGCGTATCGTGGAACTTCACCTCATCGTTGCGGGTCACCTTGCTGCCGAGTTCGGTAACGACCTGACCGTTGACCGATACTACACCAGCCTGGATGAACTCATCAGCCTCGCGGCGTGAGCAGACTCCTGCGTTGGCGAGATACTTATTGAGGCGGATGGGCTCGTTGGGATCTACATTCTCCTCCTTATATTCGATACGCTTCTTCATGCTGTATTTAGCATTCGGATCGTAGTCGGCTGAATGCTGACGATACTGGGGACGCTGATTGTAGCCGCCCTGACGGTAGCCGCCCTGCTGAGGACGCTGGCCGTAACCGCCCTGGCGCTGCTGGCCATAGCCGCCCTGACGGCGCTGCTGACCGTAACCGCCCTGCTGCGGACGCTGACCGTAGCCGCCTTGGCGCTGCTGGCCATAGCCGCCCTGCTGCGGACGCTGGCCGTAACCGCCCTGCTGTGGGCGCTGGCCGTAACCGCCCTGCTGTGGGCGCTGACCGTAACCGCCCTGCTGCGGGCGCTGACCGTAGGCGGGACGATGCTCGCCCGGTGTGGTGCTGTTATTGTTGTTGTAGCGTGGACGATAGCCCTGCTGGGGGCGCTGACCGTAACCGCCCTGCTGCGGACGCTGGCCGTAGCCGCCCTGCTGTGGACGCTGGCCGTAGCTGTGGCCCGCATTGGAGTCGCTGCTGCCGTAGCGCGGACGATAGCCCGTGGTGCGAGGACGCTGCTGGCCGTTGCTGGATCCTGCGCCTAATGCAGTGCCGAAGCCATCGGGACGGAATCCGCCCTCACTGCTGCTGCTCGATGTGCGGTTGTCTGAACTGTAGGCACGCTGTACGTGTATACGTGGACGCTGAGGATGTGGTGCGGTAGTGCCACCATCCGACTGATAACTTCCTGCTGATTTGTAGCCCTCGCGGCTGCTGCTCTGATCGGCAGTAGATTCTTGGTTTTTGTTCTGCAATTCTTCTGAATCCATTGTAGTAATTGTTTGTTTAGCCTCACGGCTGGGTTGATAAATACTGATATTAATTCTCTGTGTTGACGCTTCCCTGGCGTCTTGATTTAATTATGAATAAAATTTATTGATTATTAAATGCCATAGTAGTTGTGAGGAGTGATGCTCATGAGCTCCTTCTTCACCTTGTCGCTCACGTTGAGTCCTTGTATGAATTCATGAATCGTCTCCTCGGTCATCTTCTTGTTGGTGCGGGTCAGCGCCTTCAGGGCCTCGTAGGGATGAGGATAGCCTTCACGGCGCAGGATGGTCTGGATAGCCTCGGCCACTACAGCCCATGTGTTGTCGAGGTCGGCCGAGATCTTATTCTCGTTGAGAATGAGTTTGCGAAGTCCCTTCAGCGTGCTCTGGATGGCAATGAGCGTGTGGCCCAAGGGCACACCGACGTTGCGGAGCACGGTGGAGTCGGTGAGGTCGCGCTGCAGACGGCTGACGGGCAACTTGGCAGCAAGGAACTGCAAGAAGGCATTCGAGATGCCCAGGTTGCCCTCGCTGTTCTCGAAGTCGATGGGGTTGACCTTGTGAGGCATGGCGCTTGAGCCCACTTCGCCGGCCTTGATCTTCTGCTTGAAGTACTCCATGGAGATATACATCCAGAAGTCGCGGTCCATGTCGATGATGATGGTGTTGATGCGGCGCAGGGCATCGAAGATGCTGCCCAGGTGGTCGTAGTTGCTGATCTGAGTGGTCCACTGCTCGCGCTCGAGACCCAGTTTATCTTTCACGAAGCTGTTGCCGATGGCGCGCCAGTCGTAGTCGGGATAGGCCACGTGATGGGCGTTGAAGTTACCCGTAGCGCCACCGAACTTGGCTGTCAGCTTGCACTGCTTGAGCGACTCGCGCTGCTCCTCCAAGCGATAGACGAACACCATGATCTCCTTGCCCAAGCGGGTAGGGGAGGCAGGCTGTCCATGCGTCTTGGCCAGCATGGGCACGTCTTTCCACTCCTCGGCATAAGCGCGGAGCTGATCGATGAGTTCCTGTAATTGCGGGTAATAGACTTCGTTGAGCGCATCCTTGAGCGAGAGGGGGACGCTGGTGTTGTTGATGTCCTGCGAGGTCAGTCC
The DNA here is from genome assembly GCA_900322095.1 of uncultured Prevotella sp. GTDB lineage: Bacteria > Bacteroidota > Bacteroidia > Bacteroidales > Bacteroidaceae > Prevotella. The sequence goes on along the minus strand of ONYS01000045.1, from coordinate 18,279 downwards.
GAAATGAACGAACTCCTTGTAGTCGTCGAGTCCACCAATCTTGTCAAATTGCTCCTTGATGAAGTATTCCACGGCTTTCACGTCGTGGTTGGTGATTTTCTCAATGTCCTTCACGCGGCGAGCATTCTCCTCGTTGAAGTTACGGTAGATGTCTCGCAGGTTCTCGAACAGTCGATGATCGACCCCTGCCAACTGAGGAAGAGGCAACTCGCAAAGGGTAATGAAATATTCAATTTCCACTCTTACGCGGTAGCGGATGAGCGCATACTCTGAGAAATAATTAGCCAGTGGCTCGGTTTTGCTTCTGTAACGGCCGTCGATAGGCGAAATGGCGGTCAATGTATCAAGTGTCATATAAAAATGAAAAATACGTATTCTTTATGTTTGCAAATTTAATAAAATTATGGGACCTACCATCTTTTACTCCGCAAAAAAAACTAAAATCGGGAGAAAGATGTTCTTGTGGTAACAATTTTGCTTGTTGAAGAACAAAAAAAATATCCCTGCGGCCCCGAAGGACCACAGGGACGAACCGCCGACCCTCTGCTTGTAAGGCAGATGCTCTAAACCAACTGAGCTAAACGCCCTTGCTTCTTGTAAGCGAGTGCAAAGGTACTGCTTTTCTTTGGTATGACCAAATTTTTTAGAATATTTTTTTGGAAAAGGTTGAAGTCGGCGCCTTTTTCCGCATGGAATACACCTAAATTGCCTGGAAGGCAACACCTCATAAACCAGGTACATGGGAGCGAAGCGGACATGTGCCCGGAAAATAACCAGATGAAGCCGGTGGCTGGAAGGCACTACCTCTAAATATATAATAGGAGGTACTGCCTTCCAGGCAGAGTCAAACACCAGTTTTATTCCGGGCACATCCACTTCGCTTCGCTCGTGTATGTACCCGGCCAAGGTACCGTCTTCCAGACGGCTTCTCTTCATTTTACTTCATAAGAAATGTTGATATAGCAAACCGCTTCCCATGAGAGTGTGAGTGTTTCCGTCGTTTTTTCTGGATTGCTTCTTTAAACTGCTGATGAATAGACACAAAAAAAGCGTGCCACTCAATGAGCGGCACGCTTATAATTGTTGTCCTAACAGGGATTATTCTGCAACCTGAACAGTAGCACGACGGTTGAAGGAAACCGGTGACAGATCGTCTACACCACCCTTGGCGGAGGTAGAGATGTTGTCGCGGCTTACACCCATCTTAACGAGTTCCTCAGCCACTGTGTTGGCACGGCCCTCAGACAGTCTCTGGTTGATAGCGGGAGTACCGGTTGCGCTGTCGGCATAACCAGTAACAAGCAGCTTAGAGTTGTTGTCCTTAGCATAGTTGGCCAGGGCGCGAACGTTTACGAGATCCTTCTGAGAAGCGATGTTGGTCTTGTTGATGTTGAAGAATACGGATACCGGAGTGGTAACATATTCCTTGATGCTCTTTGCCTCGGGCTGGTTAGCCAGCATGTTCTTCAGGCGAGCGTTCTCTGCGTTAGCATCGTCGAGCTGCTTCTGCAGTGCGTCGATCTGGCTCTGAGAGAGGGCCTTGATAGCGTCAACATCGGGAACCTTGTTCCATGTAGCCTTGCCAAGGTTGAAGTTCAAACCGAGCTCAGCATAGAACATGTTGTCGTGAGAGTCCCAACCACGCTGACCGTTAGACTTGTCAACTCCGTCGACATCACCCTCGAGACGGTTCCAGCCACCTTCGAGATAGATGTTGAGGTGCTTGTTCAAGCGCCAAGAGCTCTGGAGACCAACGCTCAGTTGCATAGCATAGAGGTTGTGGGTCATTGTACGGCTGATACCAGCACCAGCGAAAGGAATCAGGTTCCAAACACGGTTGGGATTGTAACCGTAAATGAGGTTGCTCAGGTTGAACATCACGTGCTCGTTCAATGTCCAGTAGCTGTTGTGGTTGCCATAGTTATCTTCGTCGGTTACAGTCTTGCCCCAGATGCCCTGCAGCTTTGTGCGGAGACCGAGACCGGGAGTAAACCACTTACCGATAGCGATAGATGCACCGGGGTTTGAACGGAACTTCTTGAACGGGCTTCTTGCCAATCCGAGTCCATGCTCCTCGTTAGAATACCATGCTTGCCAATCTGCACCAGCCTGGATGAACCAGTTGCTCCAGAAAGAATTGGTGGCAACGCTATACTTCAATGTAGGATCTTCCTGAGCCATCGAAGTCAGTGACATGCCAGCCAAAGCCAATACGATAAATAATTTTTTCATAACCTTTTTATTTAATAATCAATAATGTTCACTAACGGTTTCGCCCATAGGCTATTCCGCTGCAAAGTTAATAATTAATTTCTGAACTTTTAATCTTTTTATTGAAAAAACCTTTGAAAGCCGCAAAAAAATGCTTTAAATCAATATTCTATGAACTTTTTCTCTCGAAAAATCCTTTGTTATTGACCTATTTTCCCTATTGTTGGGCCATTTTTTCTCTTCTTATTCGAAAAGATGGTCTATTTCCTGCTGGCGGAGAATGGCGAGAATCTTCTTGCCGTCGGGCGTGTGGTTGACGTTCTCGCAGGCGAAAAGGCTGTTGACGATGTTCTCCATCTCGTTGTTGCTCAGCACTTGTCCTACGGGAATGGCCGCGCTGCGGGCCAGCGTGAGTGCCATGCCCTTGCGCACGTCGTCCTTCAGCGCTCCGGCTTTCTCCTGGGCTTGCGCCAGCATGTCGGTCACGAGGTTGGCATAGTTTACGCCCTCCACGCCGACCGGTACTGACTGTATGGAGTAGCTTCCGCCGGCCATGTCGGTGAGTTCGAATCCCAATTCGTGGAGATCGTCCTTCACCTCGCCAAGCGTATTCACCTCCTGCGGCGTGAGCTGTACGATTTCGGGGAAGAGCAGACGCTGCGACTCGAACTTGTGGGCACTGAGCCGCTTCAGGTAGCGCTCGTAGAGAATGCGCACGTGGGCCCGGTGCTGGTCGATCACCATGAGTCCCGATTTCACGGCAGTCATGATGTAGCGTCCTTTATACTGGTAGTGGGCAGGCGACTTCTCGGCGGTGATGTCCTCGCTCTCGGTCTCCTCGTCGTCGTCGAACATGTTCATCTCCTGCGGCTGTGTGGGCTTGAGACCTTCGTAGAGTTTCTCCCACTTGTCGGGCACGCGCTTCTGGTCCATTCCCGAAGGCTGCCAGCCACCCGAATTGCTCGTCGGCTTCGGCGTGGTCTCGGTGAAAGGATTGTATTGCGGATTGAAGTTCACCTTCGGCATGTCGGCATCCGCTGTCGGGTCGAAGACGGGAATGTCGGGCTTGCCCTCGGTGTCGAAATCGATGGTTGTCGCATTGCTGTACATGCCCACGCTTTCCTTCACTGCGGCGTTGAGAATCTGCCAAACGGCCTGCTCGTTGTCGAATTTGATTTCGGTCTTTGTGGGATGGATGTTTACGTCAATGTCGTGCGGGTCCATGTCGAAATAGACAAAGTAGGACGTCTGTTCGCCTTCCGGAATCAGTCTGTCGTAGGCCTGCATGATGGCTTTGTGGAAGTAGGGATGGCGCATGAAGCGGCCGTTGGTGAAGAAGAACTGCTTGAGTCCCTTACGCTTGGCCGATTCCGGCTTGCCTACGAATCCATTGATGTTGCATATCGTGGTGTCCACCTTCACGGGAAGCAGATCCTGGTTGATGCGCTTGCCGAAGACGTCGACGATGCGCTGGCGGGTGTTGCCCGGCCGCAGACAGTAGGTCTCAACGCCGTTGGACGTCAGCGTGAACATCAGTTGGGGATAGACCAGCACGATGCGCTCGAAGGCTGCGATGATGTTGTTCATCTCCGTGGCGTTGGACTTGAGAAACTTGCGGCGTGCCGGAACATTAAAAAACAGGTTATTCACCATGAAGTTGCTCCCCACTGGGCAGGCACAGGGCTCCGACTGTCCGAATTTGGAACCCGACACGCTGAGATGCGTGCCTACCTCGTCCTGTTGCTGACGGGTCTTGAGTTCTACCTGCGCCACAGCAGCGATGGAAGCCAAAGCCTCACCGCGGAATCCCATGGTCTGCAGCGAGAAGAGGTCGTCGGCCTGACGGATCTTCGATGTGGCGTGGCGCTCGAAGGCCAGTCGGGCATCGGTCTCCGACATTCCCTTGCCGTCGTCGATGACTTGTATCGACGTGCGTCCGGCGTCCTGAATGATCACGTCGATGCGCTTGGCCCCGGCGTCGATGGCATTCTCCACCAGTTCCTTCACCACCGAAGCGGGGCGCTGTATCACCTCGCCGGCGGCAATTTGGTTGGCTACCGAATCGGGCAGCAATTGTATTATATCGCTCATTATTGCTTGTTCTGTTTAAAATCGTTGTAGCGGTGCCGACTGTCGGTCGGCGGGCTTCAGCTTCTGTTCCTCACTTTTCTCGGCGCGGCGGAAGAGGTCGTTCTTGTCTTTGGGCCGCAGATTGTCGAACCACTGGAATCCGGGAAGTTTCGACTTGCCGGGAGGAATCTGTGTCATGGGGTAGGTAGTGGCCTGCGTCTTGCTGCAGACAATCTTCTCCAGCTTGCGGGCATCGGAGATAAACATGCGCATGGTGTCGGTCTCCAAATAGTTCAGGCCGATGAGGGTCGTGTCTTTGTCGTCGACGGGGAAATAAATCGAGAGCACATTGCCGATATTGGTATTGCGGCGAATGTTGCCGTCGACGAAGTCAGACACCATATATTTCGAACTCACTTGGTTGAAGTGGTCCTTGTCGTCGTACTTCTCAATGGAGAACGCTTGTCCCAGCACTTGCACCTGGCGCACCGTGGAGTCGTTCATGAACACCTTAATACTGCCGCCGAATATCTGGCGGTTGTCGCTCCATACCACAGGGTCTTGCAGCAGGGTCATACAGCTGTCGCGGGAGTCGCCCACCAGCAGTCCGCAGACCGACTGGATGTCGTTGCGGAAGGCCCTGACGTTGGCATAGGCCCGAAGGATGCGGAATACGGAGTCGGTGTTGATGTGATAGGTGAACACCTTCATCGTGTCGCTGTGCACCCAGAGCGTGTCTTTCTGCGAATAGTCCATAGCCAATGGCCGCTCGGTGGCAAATCCGTAGCCGGTCTTGTCGTTGTATTCCAGGTGGCCGCAGTTGAGCTGGTTCTTGCGTTTGGTGTCCTTGTAGATCACGTTGCCGAAGGCGCGGCTGAGTCCCGTCTTGTCGTTGTGGAAGAGACTGTCGCCCGTGATTTCGCGGTCCTGGTCGATGATGGTCGAGCGGTGGTACATGCGCGAGTAGTCGGTCCTGGAGTTGAACCAGGCATCCGATGTCTTCACGGTGCTGGTCTTGCTCTTGATGGTCGACGGCCCGAGCACGTGGGCCATCGACTTGGCGATGTCGTAGTAGAGCGTGTCGGTGCGGATGTCGCGTTTGCCGTTGTACATGTGTACTTTGTAGTAGAATTCAGCTTCGCGTCTGTCGGGACGGTATCCGCCCCAGTCGGCCACGAGCTTGTCTTCTCCGTCGACGAGTTTTCCGCCTTCAAAGAAGTAGGCGTAGTTCTCGAGTCGGTTGAAGTTGAGGCTGTCGCAGAAGAGCGTCTGCCGACGGTGCTTCAGCACCACGTTCTCGCGTGCCGTGAGCATCTGCGCCATGCCGTCGTAGGCGGCCCTTGCGCAGGAGAGCGAGAGCGTGTCGCCGTCGTTGTATCTCACGTGGCCGAAAGCCTTCACCGAGTTGGAAGCCTGATAGAAGTAGGCGCTGTCGCACCACAGCTGTTGTCCGGCGTGGGTGAAGTGCACCCTGCCCTTGACGATCTGCGCGCCGGGAGCTGGTCCGAACTGGTTGTATCTCAGTTCGTCGGCATGTTCCAGCACGATGCGCTCGTCGGTGGCCTTCCTGGTCGGCTTGTGATGCCGCTGAGAATGCTGCACGCCGGCGGTGATGGCAAGTGCAAAGAGGCATAGAACCGTCAACAAGCCGATTCTATGCCCTTTTGTATTGATTGGATATGTCTTTCTTGTCATTTCTTCACCCATCCTTTGTATTCATAGTCGCCGCTGCGGTAGCGGTCGGCCATCCAAATATAGGTATGGTTGATTTTGTTTTGAATCCACTCTTTAATCTTGTCTTCGCGCATCTTGTTGAGCACGACGTTCTTCATCACCTGATAGTCTTCCTTGATGTCGGCGCGGTGGCCTTCACGGCGGCTCTTCAGTTTGATGATGGCGCAGGCGGTCTTACCGTTCTTGTCGATCATCTGGAAGGGTTCGGAGATGCTGTCCACCTCAAGTCCCTCCACCTCGCGGGCCACCTCTGTAGGCAGATCCTTCATCTGGAAGCGGCTTGTGCGCTGCTGGTTCTCCATATCATCGAAGGCCATCAGACCGTGATTATTGCGCGTGTCCTTATCGTCGGAAAGGTAGGAGCAGGCTTCGTCGAAGGAGAACTTGCCGCGCTCGATGTCGCCGCGTATGGAGTCGAGCGTGTGGAGCGTTGTGTCGATGGCTTCCTGCGATACCTTCGGCTTGAGCAGGATGTGGCGAACGTTCACCTTATCGCCGCGCTTGTCGATGAGCTGTATGATATGGAAGCCGAACTCCGACTCAACGATTTTCGAAACCTTCTTCGGGTCGGTCAGGTTGAAAGCCACCTGAGCGAAGGCGGGGTCGAGAATGCCTCGTCCCATGTAACCCAGCTCACCACCCTGTCGGGCAGAACCGTCCTCGGAATAAAGACGTGCGAGCGTGGCGAATGTGGTCTCGCCCTTGTTGATACGGTCGGTGAACTCGCGCAGCTGGTCCTTCACGCGGTTGATCTCCTCCTGCGAGATCTTGGGGTGCTGCATCAGAATCTGCACTTCCACCTCGGTGGGCACGTAGGGCAGGCTGTCGGCAGGCAACTTGGCGAAGTAGCGGCGCACGTCGGCGGGCGTCACTGCGATGTCGCCCACAATCTTCTTGCGCTCCTCCTGAATGAGCAGCTGATTGCGATAGTCGGTACGGAGTCCCTCGCGGATGGCTGTGATGCTCTGTCCGCGGTACTCCTCTAGTTTCTCGCGCGAACCGACGGCCTGTATCCAGGAGTTGAGCTGGCGCTCCACACCGCTCGTCACCTCAGCCTCGGTCACCTCAACAGAGTCGAGTTCGGCCTGATGGAGGAAGAGTTTCTGGATGGCGAGCTGTTCAGGTACGCGGAATTCGGGGTCGCCGTCAATCTTTTCTCCTTCCATCTCCATCTGCATGCGTGCAACTTCGACGTCGGACTTCAAGATGGGCTCGTCGCCGACCACCCAAATCACCTCGTCGACGACGCTCGATTCGGGAATGCTGTCGTCGGTTGACTTCGCCGGTTGTGTGGGCGTGGTGTCGTTTTCAACAGTCCAGGCCGGACTTATGCTTCCGTTGGTGGCGGTAGAGATTGTGGCCGCACCAACAACAAAGATTGCTGCCGCGAAAGCTTTGCCTATTGTCTGTAGTTTCATTTTCTTATAGTTTTCTATTTTCCACCATCATCATTATGATGACTGACAAGACGGTAAGAAAATTGTCATTTGTGTGCAAAGTTAATAAATAGAATAACGGCATGCAAACAAAAACCGTTATTTTTTTGTTTTCGCTGTATTTAGATTGCTCTTTTGCTCATGTTCCGGAAGTTGATAGGAGTTTGATGAGTCTTAGGAGTTAGAGATCTTAGTAGGTGTATTCAACTTAGATATTCGTATGACAAATGCCTTTAACTTCTCTCTCCCTCTATCACCCTATTTTTTTGAAAGTAATTGCCTTCCTAAAGAAGAGTAATTATTATAAACAAAGCTGGCAAAAGACTAAGGAGTCTTTGCCAGCTTTGTGTTGTGACAGACACTGTCAATGCGACTTGTCAGTGAAAGTATCCTTTTTTTTATTTGGCTACGCGTTTCACGGTCACTGAGCCTTGGCGCATGATGTAGATGCCTTTACTCGGCGCATTTTGCAGGCGTATGCCGCTGAGCGTGTAATACTCTGCTGGTTCTGGTGCTGTGTCGTTGTGCAAGGCGGTGATGGCGTCAGGTGTATTGACCGTAACGTCGTTCCAACTGATAGCATTGCTGTTGGACACTTCGCAGTTGGGTACTGTTGAAGTGTCATAGTCCCAAATAAAGGCCAGTATGCCCAGATGGTTGCGCACATAATCTGAGCGCAGGGGCAGGTCGCAAGTGTACTCATAGCTGTTGCCGTTCCATTCCAGAACATCTCCCCACACGCTGTTGTATGCGCGCTCTACATGCATGTGCATAAAGTCGGCATCTGCGCTTGCTTGGCTTCTGTCGTCTATGCTGTCTTCGTAGAGGAAGACGTTGATGCGTGCCGGGTTGACGGTGAAATTCTCACGAGCCCGCTCTCCGCTCACCTTTACGTGTACATAGTTGTCGTTGATAGAGTCCAAATGTGCTTCTATGTTGAGATACACAAAAGCAGGCTCCTTCATGCGTTGTATGGCTACGTTGATGATGTTTTCTGCGCCAGCCTCCGTTGAACCTGACGCCGGCATGAAGATGGGTGACGTTTCGGTCTGATTGGAGATGTAGTCACGGGTGGCGCGGTCTACGAGCAAAGCCGGTGCAAAGGTTGATCCTCCCATGTTGTACAGCCATAGATAATCATTGTCTGCCGGCTGTGTGAGCCAGTCGGTGTAATAGCCAGCGTGATGGCACAGGGCGTGTGCCTTTCCTTCCAGCTCGCCACTCTCCAATGCTGCTGCCAGTTGTCTGGCCACGCGTGGGCAGTTGGGACATTGCTCTGTGGTGAACTCCTCAATAAGTACATGGCGGTCATAGTCGTGCATGGCTACGCTGAACGAATCGGTTTGCACGTTGTCGCTCATATCCTCGTCGTTGCCTTCGGCCAGATTGCAGAGTGTTACTGTGAGCTTCCGGCGTGACGGGTTGTCGCTTGTGATAATATCAGACAGGCTTACGCTGAATGTCACGTACTTACTCTCGTTATAGGCCAGCTGTTCGCTCACGTGAGCCGTGGCTACCTTGTCAGAGCCGTCGAAGCCGCACTGCATGTCAAAGCCCGTGATGGTGGCTGTGGCGATGTTCTTCACCAAGGCCGTAACCTCCATGGTTCCACGGTCCACCACATACATGTTGGGGGCACTGATGCTTTGCAGTACCAAGTTATATTTAGGCAGATGATCGCCATATACTAGAGCTTCTACGGCCAATGCACCTCTGTCGCTACGGTCGGTCCATGCAGAGTCGGTGCCCATCTTCACGAAGAGGGCATTGGGTTGTGGATCGTCTACGATAGAGAGCCCCACCGATGTGTTCTTCTGCAAGAAACTGTAGCCAATATACAGTCCCTCATCCTGCTTAATGGTATAAGGTTGGTTGAGCCCTATGCGGTTCCATCCTTTGGCAGCTCGCGGCGTGCTTCCCGTCTTGCCGGATATGGCACCTGATGCCAGGTCGTTGCCATCCAGCGACGTGCGCACCCATACTCTGAGCGAGTCGATGTTGAGTCGTGAGGCCAGGGCTGCGTTGATGCTGTCTATGTGATTACCCGCATAAACATTCAGCTTGGCTGCGGGAAGGTATATCGCACCCGAAATCCATGTATTCTTCTCAGTAGACGAGAAGCCTGTGGTACCCGTTCCTTTATATCGACCGTCCACGTAACCGACATTCAGCCCGGAAACTTGTGCTATTGCCGCACTGAAGTGCAGCAACAGCACAAGGACGGCCATCAGCAATTTTGATGTTCTTTTCATCTTCAAAAATTTTGATGTCCTTTAAGTCACTTACTTTAACAGCACCTTGTGCGTTCTAACCGTACCGTCAGGATAGGTTGAGCGTACAATGTTCACACCCTGGATCGGTGCGTTGAGTCGTTCGCCGCTCAGATTGTAGTATTCGTTTCTGGCTACTTTGTTGTTTTCGTCAGTCTTCAGGTAGCTAATGCCTGTTGGGTCGGCTGTTCCTTTCTCAAAGGCAAATACGTCATCGAGGCGCAGTATGTACTGTCCGGTGCAGTCGTAGTGGCGGAAGGCAAGATAAACATCCTTGCCTGCGTATGGCGTCAGATCTATGGTGCGTTTCTGCCAGCCGTTCACGTAGCCCGTCTCGTCCTCAGTAGGTGCCACGTCAATAGTTTCCTCGTAGGCTGGTGTTGTGGCAGCAAGAGCCGTGACATCGCTAACATTCTCGTTGATGTAAAGAGCGTAGTGCTCAGCATATCTGGTGGGGCTGAACGCTGATACGTAGTAGGTGAGCGTAGCACCTTCCTCCGGAACGGCCACTACAGGCGAGAAGGTCCAGTTGTCAGGCGTGATGCTTCCCAGGTTGTTGCTGTAGGAGATGGAGGCCAGACAGTCTTTTCCTGAGTGCACGTAGTTGGGGTTCTCTCCCCAGAGGTTAGAGCCCAGGTTCCATGTCTCGCCGTCGTTGTTGCCGTCGTAAGTGGTCCAGCCGTAGGCTGCATCCTCAAAGTCTCCAATGAGCAGCAGTCCTTTGGCCGACTTGGTCTTGCCGTGGCAGTTCACTGTCACATTGCCTCCATTGGTATATATGGTTACAGAGTCGTTATAGTTACCCTCTTGTCCAGGATAGAACCACAGTGTTACGTCGAGCGATTTGTTGAAGGCAGCCCTGTCACTTGGTACGACACCATAGAAAGGCCCGTTTCCATTGTTGCTGGCTGATATGGAGTCTACCGTGAGGTCGGCTGAGCCTGTATTGTGCAAAGTGACTGTCGCGGTGGTGTAACGCTGCGGACCTACGTAGGTAGAGTCGAAGCTCACTTCCTTGCTGCCCTCCAGTTCAACGTTGTGTTCCTTGAAGTCTATCACGTGCAGGCGTAGGTGCGAGTACTCCGCGCGGTTCTTGCCGGTATACATCTTGTCGCCCATCTGCTGATAAGCAAACTCAAAGCTGTGCTTTCCGGGCACGCAAGCCAGATAGTCCTTCCAGGCATCGTCACTTCCGAACAAGGCCTCTGAGCCTACGTCCTGCTGTCCCCAGCCAGGCTTGGCTCCTGATGTCATCGGGTGCGACACGTCGACCACGGCGTAGTCGTGCATCCAGTAGTCGTTGGGGTAGTCGGCTTGGCTCACGGCGTCAGCGCGTCCTTCCCATGACATATATCCCAGCTTGCCCTCCGGTATGGTGAAGCTCACGGTGAACGATGACTTGATCTGCACGCTGTCTATGGTGTCCTTGTCGCAGTTATAGTTGTAGGCTATACCGTTGTCCACCACAAATGGGTAGTTGTTGTCTGTGGTGAAGGTCATATATTCGGCGCCCTCGTCCACAATCGAGCTGAAGTCAGGCATGTCTATCACCTGAGCCTTCACCGGCACGACAAATGTGCCGGCCGATGTGTTCACGGTGATGTTGGCCGTCTTGGTGCCTGCCGTGGTGGCAGAGAGCGTCACCGGTATGCTCACGTTCATGAGCGACGTGGCAGGTGAAGCGTTGTTGTCGGGCCTGAACTCACTGTTGTCAGAGCTTACGCTGTTCACGGTGAGGTTGTTCTTGCCCCTGTTCTGTATGATGATGTCGGCCTCATGGGTCACTGTGCCGCCTTTTTCCAGCACAAAGTTGCCCATGTCAAGGCTCTTGGTGGTCACTGAGGCTGAGTCGGCGGGCAGTTGGGTGTTGGTCAGCTCTAGGTCGTATAAGCACATGCGGTCGGCCTCGTTGCCTGTATAGTAGTACTGGTCATACTGGAAGCGTATCTGGTGCGTGCCCGGTGTGAGCTCCACGCTGCCCGACACGTCATCGTCCAAGTTATTGTATACGCGTGCTGCGGTGTTCATGTCATCGAAGAACATGCCGGATGCGGCATAATAGTTGCGTCCGGTGGCGGCGCCGCTGTTGTGGCTCGTGCCTTTCCATGTCAGCAAGCCACTCATGCCATCTGGCACTGTCACGGTGGCTGTGAGCTTGCTCGAAGCGTTTCCTCTTCCGTTGCAGCCCGACGCGGCCACCACTTGCCCTGATGCCAGGGTGTCTAAGGCGAAGGGATAGTCTATGTTGGTCTCCATCTTGATGTCGCCTTTCTTTACGATGGCACTGAAGTCAGGCTGTGATATGATCGTTCCTGCCAGTGTCACGGTGAGCGGGTCGCCGTCTTCCGACTCCACGGTCACCAGTCCTTCGGCCGGTCCGATGGTAGAGTGGTTGAACGACAGGTTCACCTGCGCTGTGCTTTGTGCGGCAATCGTACCCGATATGGGTGTTGCCGTGAAGGCTCCCTCAGGGTCAGCGTCTACGCTAACCACATAGTCTGTGCTGCTACCACCGGCGTTCACCAGTGTCAGTGTGCGCTCCATGGGCTGACCGGGATAGGTGTTGCCAAACTCCACGTCGCTCTGCGGGGTCATCAGCAAAGCCGAAGATGATGCTGCATAAGCAGAGAAGCTGTTATAGTCTGACCCTGAGCTTAGGCCGTAAGACGATGAGCCGTCGGGGGAATACATGGCCACGCCGAAGTCCTGGTCGGTATAGATGCGCTTGAAGTCGCCTTCTACGTGGAACACCAGGTTGTCTGTTGGCGACATCTTGCCTGTTGCTAAATCCACAGTACCCGAAGTCAACACGCCGGGATAGTAGCCTTCATAGAATCCGGCCACCACCGTCGCTTCGCTGAACACGGTTGAAGTGGGTATGGTGATAGTGTGCGCCGTGGCGTCATAGGTGCCCGACACAGGATATTCTGTCGTAGGCGAGTAGGCTGTAGAGTCGTAGAGGTTGAACAGGTTCTTGAAGGTCACCTTTGTTCCGTCAATGGCTACGCCTATCTTATAGGTCTTCACGTCGCCATTGTTCGGGTCGAATGTGTAGCTGTGATGGAATGACCGTGCCACAGCAAAATATTCCACCGTGTCTACGGTCTCATCTGCCCTTTGTAAACCTTTTCTCACCAGGGGTTGGATACTGTTCTTCTGAGCCTTGCGGGTTTGTGGCACTAACATTTTCAAGGCTTCCTTTGGAGCGCATCTCCTCAGATTAAGAGGCTCCACATCAGATACCATTTGCCTTGCTTCAGCCTCGTTGGCTGGCGTGTGCTCCTGACCCCACGATGTGGCGGCGAGCAAGGCAAATGCGATTGTTAGGAATAAATTTCTTCTCATAGACAATAATAAATTGTGAACATTATGGTTGCAAATATAACAAAATCAATTTGTTGAGGCTAATACAAATATTATTTGAGTGCCCAAAATCATGATTTTGGGCACAAATCGATATGAAAACGTGTATTGTTGTTACGTTTTCTCATCCTATGTCTGCAAAAATTGGGCGCTTACTTAGGCCAAGGCCACGCTTTTGTCTCCTTGCTTACTGCGGTTGATGCGCAGGTACTCGGAGGGAGTCAGGCCCGTGATGCGCTTAAAAGACGTTACGAAGGAATTCCGGCTCTTGAACCCCACGCTTGTTGAGTATCCCTCAATGGTGTAGTTCCCATATTTGCGCGTGTCGTTCATCATCTTGCAAGCGTGGCGTATACGGTATTGGTTAAGGAAATTGTTGAAGTTGCAGTGAGCCTTCTCATTGATGACCTGCGACATGTTGCGGTAGTTCGTACCCACCAGCTCAGCAAGTCGTCTTATGGAAAAGTCCATCTGCAATATTTCGGTACTGTTGTCCATCACCTCACAAGCTTTTTGATAGATAGCTTGCTTCTTATCCTCATCGAGCCGTGAGTCCTTATATTTCAAGGCTTTGTCGTCTCCGGGCAAAGTGTCGGTAGTTGAAATCATCTCCTGCACTTTGTTATAGAGAGCCTCGTTTGACTCACGCAGACGTTTGTTTTTACGCGACAAGATCACGGTACATCCCGATATGATGGTCACGATGAGCAGAAGAACCCCTGCCGCTGTCTGCACTATCGTCTTTTGCGTGCGTTCCGACGCTATCTTCTCGTTCTGCTTGCGCATGCTCTCCATAAACGACAGTTCTTTCAGGCTCGACACCTGCTGGTAGTTAAGCAATTCTTCCTTGGCCATGAGGTATTTGCTGTAGTATCTCTCAGCGGCTTGGCGGTCGCCCTTGAGGCGCATCAGCTTCCATATCTCCTCGTATGTAGCAGTGCTAACGTCCTTCATGCCATAGCGGATGGCCAGATCATCCACCTTTTCAAGGTTTTCGGTGGCTGCGTCATACCGGCCCAGCTGTTTTTGCAAGCGTGCCATATTGAATATCCCCTCGGCCGTATAGCGTACGTGCGGGTCGTCGTCCGGCATCATCTGTGCTTGTCGGCCGAAGAGCTCAATGGCTCCGTTTAGGTCGCCTTTGAGCACCCGTTGATAAGCCTTATAATACAGCATGTTGAATTCGGTAAACTCTGGTTTGTCGTTATTCTTCAACTTGCGGTATATCTTCCATTCCTTGTCAAGGGCATGTGGCAAGTTCAGCTCCCATGCTATGGATATGGCATTGCCGAAGGTGGTGTTCAGCGTGTTGTGGTTGTTTTCGGCGAGTGCGGTGCGGAATGCTTTTTTCAAGTAGTAAAGCGACTTTTTATACGCATCCTTGCTTGCTCCCTGCTCTCCTATATTGCTGTAGAGGTGACCGTAGTCCATGTAGAGAACCGAAAGCTCATAGTGTATCTCGCGGCAGATGGCGCTGGCGCGCAGCAAACTCTCGTAGGCTCTTGAAAGGTCATAATATTTAAAGAGGTAGACGTATGCCTTCACGGTATAGCCTTTTGCGATGATTTTCTTTTCTTCGTCCGACAGTCGGCCGCTGTATCTTTCAGTGAGTACCGAGGAGCAGAGAAGTGCACTGTCGCTCTTTCCTGGGGTGTTGGCGTAGTGCCTTGAGGTTTGCAGCAGTTTCTCCGAGTCGAAAGTCTTCCAAACGTTGTAAGCTTGTGGTTGACTTCCGGCACGGCCCTCAATTGCCCACAACAGTGTTGCTGCGAGCAGGATCATGGTTTGTATGATGTGTCTTGCCTTCTGTCTCATCACTGCAAAAATACAAATAAATCATGTAAATCCAGCATTTTTCTCTGTTAATCCATTGTTCAGCTGTGGTTTATTTTCGGTTGCTGACGGTCGTCAGCAAGTTGGCTGACGTTCGTCAGCAAGTTTGTCGGCGTTCGTCAGCAAGTTGGCCGGCGTTCGCCAGCAAGTTGGCCGGCGTTCGCCAGCAATTCTTGGGATAAGGAAAAAGACTCGACATTTGAAGGTTATGAGATTGTCGATAAACGAAAATAAATTAGTCTCTGCATGCATCCTTCTGCAAACAAAAACAGGGCGCATCCCATCAACGGTTGGGATGCACCCTGCTATATTGCAAAATAGAGTTGTGCTACTGCAAAAAAACTTATGTTGCGCCTGTGTCGTGGACGGACTGTCAATGCTTGTTCACCGTTTCCACAACATCGTCATAGACCTTGATAGTGGCTTTGCGGCGCAGGTCCTCGATCCATTTCTTCTCGAGGGCTTCCTGATAGTCGGCCACAACGAGTCCGCGCACGTCGTCCATCTCCTGCGGAGCCTTGATCACCTTGCCATAGACAGCGTCGATGGGATACTTGGCATTGGTCTTCACCGTTGTGTCCTTCTTGAAGATTTCGCGGTCGACGAGGGCGTTGTCACCCAACTTGAAGATTCCCTTCTCAACGCGAATCTGCACCGAGTCGCTGTTGAAGTCCTTGCGCAGGATGTCGGCCCACTTGTTGAAGGGCTGGTTCTTGACGGCATTCTTGACGTTGTCCACGTCAGCCTGCTTCTTCACGTGATAGGCGATACCCTTGAAGCGGGGAGCGTCCCACTTATAGTTTTTCTTGTTTTTCTTGAAGAAGGCCTCCAGACCTGCCTCGTCCTTGGCGGCTTTGTCCCAAACGGTGCGGTTGCTGATCTCGTAGAGCAGCAATCCGTCGTGGTATTCCTGCACGAGGTATTTCAAGTTCGGGTCTTTCTGTTCCATCTCAGCCAGTCGTTTGTCGACTAAGTCCTCACCCTTTGTGCCGGGATTGGCCTTGGCCAGTGAGTCGAGCTTCTGGTTGATGATCATCTCGCGCAGTCCGCGCTGTTCGATGAAGCGATGGATGTCGGCCTTCACCGAGTCGTAGGGGAAGAACATGCTCTTGTCGAGAACTTTGATGATATGGTAGCCGAAGGGCGTCTTCACGGGTTTGCTGATCTCTCCCTTCTTCAGTGAGAAGGCCACGTCCTCAAACTCCTTCACCAGTGCGCCTTTCTGCAGCCATCCCAGTTCGCCGCCTCGTTTGGCCGAACCGGGATCCTGAGAGTATTCCTGAGCCAGCTTGGCAAAGTCGCCGCCCTTCTGCAGTACGGCATACACAGAGTCGGCACGGCGCTGAGCCTCGTCCCATTTCTCCTGTGGGTCGCGCTGGCGGGCCATAAAGAGGATGTGGGCCGGCTTCACCAGTCCGCCCGTAGAGTCGATACGCTGCTGCGTCTCGCGATAAATCTTACGGGCCTCAGCCTCCACGTCGGCATCGTTGATGAACGTTGGGCGCACCTGCTGGTCGCGATAGCCCAGAAATTCCTTCTTGAAAGAGGAGAGCGTGTCGAGCTTGGCAGCCTTGGCAGCGTCCACCTTCAGCTTATAATCGATGAAGAGAGGAATATAGTCCTTCACGCTCTTCTTGTCGATGACGCCTTCGGTGTTGTTCTTATTGTAGGAATATTCAAACTCCGATCTGGACACGTTCTCACCATTGATGGTCATGATGATAGGGTCGTCGGTCTGAGCCGTTGCTGAGACAGCCGACAACAGCAAGGCAGCAAATAGAATTCTTGATTTCATTGATGGTTTTAATTAAATTAAAAAATGATGCGTGCGACCCTCTGCGGGCCACGCGCATCGTTTTAATGGTCTATATTTTAATATCGAATTTCATTATTCCGGACGGGAGTAGTTGGGCGCCTCACTGGTGATGGTGATGTCGTGGGGATGGCTCTCCAATACACCAGCATTCGTGATGCGTACAAACTTGGCATCGTGGAGCTTCTCGATGTTGGGGGCTCCGCAATATCCCATACCCGAGCGCAGTCCGCCCACGAGCTGATAGATCACTTCCTGCACGGTGCCCTTGTAGGGGACGCGGCCTGCGATGCCCTCGGGCACGAGCTTCTTGGCGTCTTTGATGTCGTTCTGGAAGTAGCGGTCGCGCGAACCGTTCTTCTGCTCCATGGCCTCCAGAGAGCCCATGCCGCGATAAGCCTTGAACTTACGGCCATTGAAGATGATGGTGTCGCCGGGGCTCTCCTCGGTACCGGCAACGAGCGAGCCGATCATCACGCAATTGCCGCCAGCGGCAAGAGCCTTCACGATGTCGCCCGAATAGCGCAGACCACCATCGGCGATGAGAGGCACGTCGGTGCCCTTCAGTGCGGAGTAGACGTCGTAGACAGCCGAAAGCTGAGGTACGCCTACACCGGCAACGACACGTGTGGTGCAGATGGAACCCGGACCGATACCCACTTTCACGGCGTCGGCACCATTCTCGACGAGATAGCGTGCGGCCTCGCCCGTAGCGATGTTGCCCACGACGACGTCGAGGTTGGGGAAGGCGTTCTTCACCTCGTGCAGCTTGCCCACCACACCGGCAGAATGGCCGTGGGCGGTATCGATGACGATGGCATCGACTCCGGCCTCGACCAAAGCCTGTGCACGGTCCATCGTGTCGACGGTGACGCCAACGCCGGCTGCTACGCGCAGACGACCTTTGTCATCCTTGCAGGCCATGGGCTTATCCTTGGCCTTCGTGATATCCTTGTAGGTGATGAGGCCCACGAGATGATTGTCGCGGTCCACCACGGGAAGTTTTTCAATCTTGTTTTCCTGTAGAATCTTTGCTGCTGCGTGCAGGTCGGTCTGCTGGGTTGTGGTGACGAGGTGCTCCTTGGTCATCACGTCGTCAATGAGTTTGTCCATGTGCTGCTCGAAGCGCAGGTCGCGGTTGGTGACGATGCCCACGAGATGGTTCTCGTCGTCGACCACTGGAATGCCACCAATGTGATAGTCGTGCATGATAGCCAGTGCGTCCTTCACCGTGCGTCCTTTCTTAATGGTCACCGGATCGTAGATCATACCGTTCTCGGCACGTTTCACGATAGCCACTTGGCGAGCCTGCTCGTCGATCGACATATTCTTGTGTATCACACCGATACCTCCTTCGCGTGCAATGGCAATGGCCATCGAGGACTCAGTCACCGTGTCCATAGCGGCCGTAACGAAAGGCACGTTGAGCGTGATGTGGCGTGAAAAGCGTGTTTTCAACTCCACCTCTTTGGGCAGTACTGAAGAATAAGCGGGAATAAGAAGGACGTCGTCAAAAGTAAGGCCGTCCATTACAATCTTGTCTGCAACA
>ONYS01000209.1 GCA_900322095.1 uncultured Prevotella sp. | reverse complement strand
ATTGTCGCGCAGTGTCTGTGAAGCGTTGAAGTTTGGGTTGTTGATGATGTCGTCGAGCGCACTGCCGGCAAAGTTTCCGAGCAGGATCGGCTGGGTGTTGGCTTTCGGCTTCATGCGGCTGACGAGATAGAGCAGGGGCGAATGACCATACTCCATGAAGCAGGATGCAATCGTACTGATGTCGAGCAGGAAGTCCGGTTCCACGATAATGATGCGCGGATAGATGTTGTCAGCCTCCACCTGGCAGTCCAGCAGATTGAGATGCATGCCTTCTTTGAGGATGGAAGCTAAATAGCCCATGTCGGCGTATTGGTTGTCCTCGCAGTAATGGACCGTCATCGGCGACTCGGCTCCATCCTCGTCGACGACAACGGAAATGGTACTGTGGTCCCACGAGCGCACGAGGCAGCGCTTGTTGGGCGCGTTGACATGCAGATGTTCCTGCTTGGGTTGCAGGTCGCGGGGCAGTCGGCCGGAGAGCGACTGCGGTATGTCGGCACGGAGCACACGGCTGACGAAGACGGCCAGCGCACGGGCGTCGTGGAGCAGGTCCTCGGGCAGCAGCGGCTGACTTTGGTTGGAGTGGCGGCGCATCTGCCTGACGGCATTGGCCTCGCCGGCGGGTATGTGGTGCTGTCGTAGCAGCGTTTCGACTTGTGCGTTGAGGTCGCCGAAGCCATAGCGCGTGTCTTTCAGCCCTTCAGCACAGACGAGCACGAGTGTCTCGTGCATGAGCTTGTTGGCCGTGGCACTGCCCTGTTGGGCCAGCAACGCCTCGATGCGCTGAAAAAACTCGTCGGCGAGCTGTGCGGCGGAAGTGGTGGAGTGGATCGTGTGTTCGGTAGAGAGCATAAGCAAATCGGAAGCTGGGGCAGCCTTGGCGTCAGGAGCGTGGCTGTCCCTTCGTGGTTTCTATTTCTGAGCGTTCAACAGTGAGTTTTTCTCCCAGTCGATCAGTTGCTGCTTGAGTTCCTTTCCCCAGTGATACTCACCGGTGGTTCCGTCGCTGTGGATGATGCGATGGCAGGGAATGAGCATGGCGATGGGGTTCTGGGCGATGGCTGTTGCGACGGCTCTCACGGCTTTGGGCTCACCAATGCCCTTCGCTATGTCGAAATAAGTAGCGGTGTGACCGAACGGCACCTTCTGCACCTCGTCCCATACGCGCAGCTGGAAGTCAGTGCCTTTGATGTCGAGTTTCAGCGGATGATCATAGCCCTCAAAGATGACGCGCTCCACAGTTTGCGCCATGGTGTCGTTTTGTGTCGTCGGTGTATAGACGCCCCAGCGCTTGGCCAGTTGGTGGATGGTCTCCAGCCGGTTGTAATCCAAGAACTGCAAATCGCAGATACCCTCCCAGGTGCGTGCCACGATGATGTGGCCGAAAGGAGAGTCACTAAATCCATAAACTATTTGTCTCATAATATGCAAATCTACATAAAATAATAAGAAAACCAAAAGAAAAGATGTATTATTTTTATTTCTGAAAAAATAATTGTATTTTTGCACTTGTAACAAGACAAGACATCTATACTAATAAACACCTAAGCGTTATGAACAAAACAATCATCCTATCCGCAATGATGCTGATGGCTATGGGAGCGCGCGCCGCGCAGAAGCCCACGGCGGCCAAAGCTGCTGTGGAGCCCACATGGACGGAGTGGCACGACCAACAGGTCAACGAGGTCAACCGCTTCCCGATGCACACCAGTTTCTTCGCCTACGAGAATGGGCAGAAAGCGCTTGCGGGCGACATCACCCGCTCTGCCAACTATCTGTCACTTGAAGGACCTTGGAAATTTCTTTGGGTGGCCAATGCTGACCAACGCCCGACTGACTTCTACAAAACCGACTTGAACGACACCAATTGGAAGACTATGCAGGTGCCGGGAATGTGGGAACTCAACGGTTTCGGCGACCCCGAATATGTCAATATCGGTTTTGCCTGGCGCTATCAGTTCGATTGGAAACATCCGCTCAACGTGCCTACAAAGGACAACCACGTCGGGTCCTACCGTCGTGAAATCGATTTGCCGGCCGATTGGAACGGCAAGCAGGTCATCGCCCATTTCGGTTCCGTGACCTCAAATATCTACCTTTATGTCAACGGACACTATGTCGGATACAGCGAGGACGCAAAGGTCGCTGCTGAGTTCGACATCACGAAATATGTTCATCCCGGCAAGAATCTCATCGCCTTTCAGACGTTTCGCTGGTGCGACGGCTCGCTCGACGAGGACCAGGACTTCTGGCGACTGAGCGGCGTAGCCCGCCAGTGCTATCTCTTCGCACGCGACAGCAAGGTGC
Source organism: uncultured Prevotella sp. (assembly GCA_900322095.1). Classification (GTDB taxonomy): domain Bacteria; phylum Bacteroidota; class Bacteroidia; order Bacteroidales; family Bacteroidaceae; genus Prevotella. The sequence continues at coordinate 65 of ONYS01000209.1, read as the reverse complement.
AGGTCAACGACATCAGACTGACACCGGACTTGGAGAATGACTACAACGACGGTGAGCTGCTCATC
>ONYS01000237.1 GCA_900322095.1 uncultured Prevotella sp. | reverse complement strand
AGTCGGACAAGATCGTAGTAGAATAAGCCATGAAGAGAATCATATCAATGCTTGTCTGCTGCTTTGTCTTTGCCGGAGTGCAGGCCCAAAAGATTACACGCGATTATAACAACGTGTCGCTTAGCGAGGCCCTGCGCCAACTGAACGAGCAGACCGAGGAATACACCATTAGTTTCCTCTACAACGAACTGGAGGACTTCCGCATCACCACTTCGGTACATCGCAAGACCGTGCCCGATGCTATCCGTCAGATGATAGGTTTTTATCCTATCCGCATGACCGTTGATGACAAGGAAATCATTGTGGAGTGTCCGCAGAAGACGGCCCTCCGCTACAAGGGCACCATCATCGATCGACGAGCAAGGCCAGCCCGTAGCCTACGCCAACATCGCCCTGCTCTCGCCCCAGGACTCCACGCTGATTACCGGTGGCGTGTCGAACGAGAGCGGTCTCTTCGTCATTCCCTGTGAGCAGCAGCCCGTCCTTGCCCGCATATCATTCGTAGGATATAAAACAAAATTCGTCATGTTTGATTCACGAAATGCCAGAAATATTCGCCTCAAGCCTGAGACTATTATGCTGAATGGTGTGAAGGTGACGGGCGACCGCATTTTCTCAAAGGCAGAAAACGGACATCTGACCTATAACATACCGATGCTCCTTGAAGTCTATCCTGCCGATAACGCCTACGAGGCACTTACACGTATTCCTGGCGTGATTGACACGGGCGAAAGCCTTACGTTCTGCGGACAGTCGGTGACGCTCATCATCAACGGCAAGGCGACGACGCTCAGTGCCGACAAAGTGGTGGAGCGATTGAAATCTATGCCCGCCGCCATGCTGGCCAAGGCCGAGGTAATGCCGTCGGCTCCTGCGAAATGTCATGTTCGGGGCATGGCCATCAATATTGTGACAAAGGACTTCACTGGATCTAACCAACTCTCAGGACAACTGATGGGCGGCTGGCAGCAGAACAAATACGGCACAGGCTATGCGGGTGGCAGTTTTATCTACAATCACGACAAGCTAAGCATGGACTTGTCTTACACTTACACCAACGGCAGCAGTTACGGACAAGTGGAGCACGAAGCCAACCATCCGCTGGGTGACAAGCGCATTGCCTACGAAGACAAGACCCGCAACTGCAGCGACGGCATCGACCATGAGTACCGCATTGGCATGGACTATGCCATCAGCGAGAACCATCGCCTCGGCCTGGCCTATACGGGGCAGTGGAACTCCACCCGCTCCACCAACACCACGACAGGCACGGCTCAGTCCACGCAACATTCCCGTGAGCACCAACTATGCGGCTCCGTTCGGTCTGCAACTTGGCGTTTCGTACACCAACTATCAGGAGCCTCGTACGCAAAGCCTTGAGGGCGAACTGTACGACATCAACCGAAACCTGTTAGTCGATAGTCGCCAGAAAGTCAGCAAGTGGCTTTTCACCGCCGACCAGACCCACGCGCTGCCCAATGACTGGGAACTGAACTACGGGGCAAAGGCGCAGTTCACGAACAACAACAGCTATCAGACCACCCTCGACCAGAACCAGCAGCCCATGCCCGACGCCACCAGCAGCGTAGATTACGACGAGCGCATCCTGAATGCCTACGCCGGACTGAGCAAGCAGATTGGCAAGACGCTGAGCCTCGACGCCTCGCTGACGATGGAGCAATACCATGCCACGAAATGGAACGAGTGGCGCGTCTATCCGCAGTTCAACGCGATGTGGAACATCAACCCGAAAAATATGCTCAATCTCTCGTTCAGCAGCGAGGCCGTCTATCCCAGTTATTGGAGCACGATGAGCAGCATCTACTACGCCTCGGCCTACAGCGAGATATGGGGCAATCCCGACCTGAAGCCCATGTCGAAATATGAGGTGAACCTCATGTGGCAATTGAACCACAAGTACACGTTCACTGCCTTTGCCGAGTTTGAGCCTGACTACTTCGTGCAGCTCCCCTATCAGACCTCCGACCGAATGGCCGTCATCATGAAGGAGACTAACTTCGACTACAACGGTACCGTCAATGCCACGGGGCTCTACCGCCACGACAAAAGCAGCAACTTCTTCGACCTGCCCTTCGACCGCACCCGCCTCTCGGCCATCCTCGGCGGCACGGCTGTCGCCAAACTGTCCCAGCGGCATAACATCCAGTTCATCCTCAATCCCTTCTTCCAGTCGAAGGCCATCCAAGGCGTCTACGACATCAGTCCGCTGTTCTATCTGAACGCCTCACTTCGATGGACCTCCGACAACGGCAAGTGGAGCGTCGTAGCCAAAGCCAACAACATCTTCAACTGCTACGCCAACACCCGTTCCACCGTTGCCAACCAGGACTACGCCATGCGTGTCTGGATGAACTACGCCAGTGCCTCGCTCACCGCAATCTACCGCATCGGCAACTTCAAGGAGAAGAAAAAGAAG